>DASQVO010000336.1:0-15180 GCA_035640715.1 Streptosporangiaceae bacterium | reverse complement strand
GCTACCCGCGCGATCGGCTTGCCGGTCTCCCGGACCAGCCGGACCGCGCCCTCCCTGAAGTCCTGGTCAAACTTCCTGCGTGTCTCTGCCATCGCCTGCCTCCCTTAAGGCGATGTGTCCACGCTACGAGGGGAAACGCAGAGCGCGGTCCCGCGTCCAGTGCCGGGCGAGCCGGTCTTGGCCCGTCCGGACGTGCGATGATCTTCGGCTTGTGGGCTTGAAGCTGATCTTCCTGACCGTATCCAGTGCCATGTCGCTGCTCAGGTGGTCGCGCCGGGAGGAGTGGTGGAAGGACGCCGAGATCCTGATGCTGCGCCATCAGCTCGCTGTCGCCCTGCGCGAGCGGCCCCGCGCCCCTGCGAGGCTGACATAGCCTGACCGGGCGTGGCTGGCCCTGCTTGCCGGGACGCTGCCCATCGACCGCCTCGCCGGGATGCGGCTGATCGTCACCCCGGCCACGGTCCTGCGCTGGCACCGTGACATCGTCCGCCGCCGTCGGGCGCGCCGGTCGCGGCGCGGCCGTTCGGGCCGGCCGCCGGTGCGCCGTGATGTCCGGTCGGTGGTGCTGCGGCTGGCCCGGGAGAACGAGTCATGGCGAGCTCGCCGGGCTTGGCATTGCCGTGGCGCCGTCAACGGTCTTGTGCCGCCCGCACACCCCACTGGCGAGTGGACTGTGCAGCAGGCCCGCAATCTCGCCCTTGCCCTCGACGAGCGGTTCGAGGACCTCAAGTTCCTGATTCGCGACCGCGGATCGAACTTCACCACCTCGTTCGACGCCATCTTCCAGGCCGTCGGCGCCAGGATCCTGCGCAGCGCAGTCCAGGCTCCCCGAATGAACGCGACTTGCGAGCGCCTTATCGGCACCCTGCGCCGGGAACTCCTGGACCGCATGCTGATCCTCGGCGAGCGACACCTGCGGACCGTCCTGAGCGAGTATCAGCTGCACTACTGGCCGCCCCCGACACGTCCGGCGTCGCTTCCCTGATCGGCGGTCGTCAGACGGCCAGCCCTTGATATGCCAGCCGGGCGACCTGGCTGCGCCAGACCAACTCGTCGTTGAACGTCGCGCCCAGGTCGGGCAGCTCCGCGATGTCCGCCTCGGGCAGGGCCGGCGGTGTGCCGTGCTGGCTCGCCCACAGCGTGATTCGGGCTAGTGCCGTGATGTTCAGTGCGCGCACCACCGCCTGCTGCACCGAGACGCCCGTGCTGACGATGCCGTGTCCCCGCAGAATGCACACCGGTTGAGTGCCTAGCGTGTCAGCGACCTGACGGCCCAGCTCGGCGCGGTTGATCAGCACACCGCGCGGGTACACCGGAATGCCGTCGTGTGCCATCCGCATCGCCGGGATGTTGTACGCGCCGACGATCGGGCCCAGGGTCAGCCCGGCGAGGTCGGCGGCGACAACGGCCGCCGGGTGCACGTGTACGACCGCCTGCACATCCGGCCGGGAACGCAGCACCTCCCGGTGGATTGGCAGCTCGTTGGGCACCTGGTACCCGTCCGGCAGCGGGCCGTCGCCGTCCATATCCACTAGCTGGACATCGGCCGGATCGGTGAACAGCAGGCCGCGCTCGTTCGGGCCCCGGCTGCGGACGTACAGTGCACCGGGTCCGCTCCGGACGCTGACGTGGCCGAGAATGTCCTCGGCAAGGCCACAGTGGGCGAGCACCCGGCAGGCCAGGGCGACCAGCCGCTCCGGAACCTCGTCGGGAGCCGCCGTGGGGACACTGGTCGTCACCTGTCCGGCTGTGGAGGGTTTGGTCGTCAAGGCCGCTCTCTTTCCTGGGATTGGTCAGTACTTTAGGCCGTCCAGCAGCATGCACAGCCCAGCGCCGATGACGAAGACCACGATCAAGAACGTGAAGGCGGCGGTGAAGCCACCCACGCCGATGAGCGCACCAATGATGAGTGCGCCGAACGCCCCGACGAAGGTGGCGACACCGGACATCACCCCGTTCGCCCGGCCCATCCGTCGTGCGGGCGCCATGCTGTGAAGCACACCCTGGCCGGCCAGCGTGGTGAGGCCCTCAATGCCGACGATGGCGACGATGACTGCTGCGAGTTGGAAGCCGACTGAGGGGATCACCTTCGCCAGCAGCAGGAAGATCGCCGCGATGGCGAAACCGGCGAAGGCCCAGATGGCCTTGCGGTGCATGCGGTCCATGCCCAGTCCAACCCGTCCCGCTATCTTCGCCTGAGCAGGGCAGGGACGGCATGATGACCTGTCGTGCTGCAACGCCTGGCTTACCTCGCCGCGACCACCACCTGCATGCTCCTGCGCCTGCTGCCGATGAGTGACCGGGGCAAGGACATCGAGGTACTTGCCCTGCGGCACCTGTAGGGCTCGATTACTCGATCTCGCCTCGGCGGCCTGTCAGGTTGGAGATCATCGCTGGGTGATCTTCTCGGTCGTCTACCTGCTTGTGCGCTGCCTGTGGGGTTCCAGAACTCGGCCACCGGCCTTGATCTGGGCTTCTACGCGGCGCGTTCGTATTCGTTGAGGAGGCCACTGAGGACGGGCCGGCGTCTGATCCGCTTCTGGGAGACGCCGGCGACGGGGTGGCCGGGCCGGGGCGGGCGGAGTTCGCGGCTGCGATGGGGTCGCCGTCCGTTGTAGTGCCGGGCATACTCGGCCATGATTAGCCGCAGATGCCGCTCGCCGAAGATCAGCATCCGGTCGGTGACCTCGGTCCGGGCGGTGAGCACGAACCTTTCCGCATAAGCATTCGCGCGAGGGCTCCTGGGCGGGATCTTCGCGGCCTGGATGCCCGCGCTGGCCAGAACCGCGCCGGACGATGCGGTGAACTGCCCGGCCCGGTCGCGGACCAGGAACCGGAAGCGCGCGGCGCGGTCGCCGGGATCCATCAGGAGATTGCGGATCTGCTGGGTGGTCCCGGGCCCGTCCGGGTGCGCGGTGAGTCCGGGAATGTGCACGTAGCGGGAGCCGGCCTCGATGACGAACAGGCAATACAGGCGCCGGAGCGTCACGGCGCAATCCAGGTGGAAGAAGTCCACGGCAAGCATCGTCGCGGCCTGCGCGCGCAGGAACTGCCGCCACGTGGTGCCGGTACGCCGCTTCGGAGCTGGGGATCTTCAGGGCTTTGAGCACGCGGCGGAACGCTTGCCGGCCCCGGCGGATGCAGGTAAGGGCGGCTTGTGCGGCTGTCCTGTGAGTCACCAGCGTCAGGTGGGCAGCGAAGGAACGCGACCTGCTCGCGGCGATCCCGGCTGATGCCCTCTCGCCACGCCGGGTACCGGCCAATGAAGAGACAGTGCCCGAACTGATCGAGGGCACGGTGGCCTGAGCGGATGCTCCCCGAGTGTGCTGCAGTGGTCCCGCAGGGTGCTGTACGGTCCTCTTGCCGGCTCCTGGGAACATGAAGCCATGACATCGCAGGCGTCGACCAGCCAACCCGAGGCGAAGGCGCCCGTCAGCCCGGCGGCCGTGCGCGACGTGGCACTGACCTTGTTCGCGGAGCGGGGATATCACGGTACGGCGCTGAGCCAGATCGCCTCGGCGCTCGGCATCCGCACACCCTCCCTGTACAACCACATGCGCGCGAAGCAGGATCTGCTGCGCGACATCGTCGCGGAGACCACCGAGCAGGTGTGGGCGGACTATGTGGAAGCGGTCGACGGCGTCGACGATGTGGTGGAGCGGCTCAGGCGGGCCACCAAGGTCTACGCGCTGCGGCACGCGACGCATCGCCGCGAGGCGCTAATCGTGAACCGGGACCTCGCATGCCTGGAGGAGCCCGCCCGTTCGCAAGTGCTCGAGTTGCGCCGGCGGCACGCCCGGGCCATCAAAGGCCTTATCGAGGAGGGTGTCGAGGCGGGCAGGTTCGCCGAGCAGGCCTCCACGCTGGCCGCGTTCGGGATCCTCGAGATGTGTGTCAGCATCGCCCGCTGGTTCCGCGAGGACGGGCCACTGTCCGCGGAGACGGTGGCCGAGAAGTACGGCGACTTTGCCCTGCGGATAGCCGGCCTCAGCTGAGGAGGGGGCTTGTTTCCCTGTTACCCATTTCACTACACTCTTCGCTAATTAGCGTTAGTTAGTGTAGTGTGCCGATGCTGGCTTTACGGGCACTAGGAGTGTCGATGCTCAGAGTCGAGTTGATCCGTCCCATCCCTCAGATGCTGGCCGAGCACGCGTCGCGTTTCCAGGACAAGGTCGCCTTCTGCGACGACCGGTCGTCGGTCACCTATGCCGAGCTGGCCGAGCGCACCCGGCGTCTCGCAGGGCACCTCGTGGGCCAGGGCCTCGCCCGCGGTGACCGTGTGCTCATTTACCTCGGGAACAGCGTCGAGACGGCCGAAAGCTATCTGGCCATCACACGAGCCGGAGCTGTCGGCGTCTGCGCGAACCCGCAGGCGGCACCGGCCGAGGTCGGCTACATGCTGGCCGACAGCGAAGCCAAGGTGGTGATCACCGACGACCTCCATCTCGACAACGCGAGGTCGCTGGCAGCCGAGCAGGCGCGCGATATCGCGATCGTTCTGGTGGCCGACGGGAACACTCCTTCAGACGTTCAGTCATACGCGCAGCTTGCCGCCACTGAGCCTGGGTCTTCGCCGCGCGATGACCTCGAACTCGACGACGTCGCCTGGATGCTGTATACCTCCGGTACCACGGGCAGGCCCAAGGGCGTGCTGCTGACGCAGCGGAGCTGCCTGTGGGTCGTCGCGGCATGCTGGGCGCCGATCGCCGGTATCTCGGCCGGGGACCGGGTGCTCTGCCCGCTGCCGTTGTTTCACTCTTATGCCCTGGACCTGTGCGTCCTCGGTGTATTCGCGGTCGGTGCCACGGAGCGGATCTTGCCGTACTTCTCCACGTCCCGGGTTCTCGGGTTGCTGGGGGAGGAACCGTTCACGGTCCTGCCCGGCGTGCCGACGATGTTCCAGTACCTGCTGCACAGTATGCGCGGACGCAGCTTCCGCAGCGAGAGCCTCCGGTTGTGCGTTTCGGCCGGGGCCATCATGCCCGCCGCGCTCAATGCCGAGTTCGAGCGAGCCTTCGGTGTGCCGCTCCTCGACGGTTACGGCATCACAGAGACCTCCACCATGGTCACGATGAACTGGCCGGTCGGCGGCCGCCTGCCGGGTTCGTGCGGGCTGCCCGTGCCAGGGGTCGGGGTGCGCCTGGTCGATCCGGCGACGGGTCAGGACGTCGGGGTCGGCGAAGAGGGGGAGCTCTGGGTGAGCGGCCCGAACGTAATGCGGGGTTACCACAACCGCGCCGAGGCGACGGCGGAGGTGCTCCAGCACGGCTGGTACCACACCGGCGACCTGGGCCGCCGCGATGCCAACGGGTTTCTCACGATCAGCGGGCGCACCAAGGAACTGATCATCCGGGGCGGTGAGAACATCTATCCAGCCGAGGTCGAAGCCGTCCTGCTGAAGGGCGACGGAGTGGCGGACGCGGCGGTCGTCGGGCGCAAGCACGCCGACCTCGGCGAGGTACCGGTCGCCTTCGTTGTGCCCGAGCGCCCCGGCGCCCTCGATGTCACGGCGCTGCTCGAATTGTGCGGGCGTGAGTTGTCCAGGTTCAAGGTTCCGGCCGAGATCGTGGAGATCGACGCCATTCCGCGTACTGGTTCGGGCAAGATCATGCGGTTCCGTCTTCAGGAGCGGCTGGCGCCGGACGTGTTGTAGCGCTCGCTAGGACGGCGCATCGCGCAGGCCGACCTATCGGCCAGGCCGGCGTGCTAAGCCTGGGGCGCCTCGTTACGATGCTAACTAACGTTAATTAGTAGGTGATATTCGTGGACCTGTCGAACACCTTTACCGTGAATCTCCCGGTCGAGGGCACCTGGAGGGTGCTGACTGACCTGGAGCGCGTAGCTCCGTGCCTGCCCGGCGCGGCGCTGCTCGGTGCCGACGGGGATGCGTACCGCGGCGTGGTGAAGATCAAGGTCGGTCCGGTGTCCGCGCAGTACCGGGGCACGGCCCGGTTCGTGGAGAAGGATGACCTGGCCCACCGGGCGGTGATCCGTGCCGAGGGAAAGGACGTCGGCGGGCAGGGCAACGCCGCGGCCACTGTAACGGCCACGCTCACCCAGCAGGGCGAGGGCACCAAGGTCGATGTCCGCACCGACCTTGCCCTGTCCGGACGGGTGGCCCAGTTCGGGCGCGGCGTGATCGCGGACGTGAGCAACAAGCTGCTCAGGCAGTTCGTGCAGCGCTTGGAGGCCGAGGTCGCCTCTGGCGGCGCTGCCAGGCCCGCCGTGATGGGCAGGCCTGCCGTGACGGGCACGCCCGCGGGCCACGGCGAGCGCGCCGTCGCGGGTAAGCCTGCTGATCTTGCTGCTGTCGAGCCTCTGGATGTCATGTCCAGCGTGGGCGGCACGCTCGCCAAGCGTGCGATTCCCGTGGTAGGAGCGCTGCTGGCGCTGATTGCCGGGATTCTTCTGGGACGCAAAGGCCGCCGCACCCCGTTATCAGGAGAGCCTGTCGTGATCAACCTGTCATGCCCGGCCCCGTCGGGCCGGTTCCACAGTGAGGAGCTGACTCGATGACGACCGAACTGATCCGTGAGCCCGCGCTTTACATCGGCGGCGAGTGGGTCACCGGCGGCGGCAGTGATTGCGAGGTCGAGGACCCCGCCACCGAGGAGATCATCGGGATCGCCGCCCAGGCCGCACCCGCTGAGGTTGACCAGGCCGTGGGTGCGGCCCGTGATGCCTTCGACGGCTGGGCGAACACGCCGGTCGGCGACCGGGTGGCGGCGCTGCGGCGCTTGCGGGATGTCATTGCCGATCGCGCGGATACCTTCGCCGCGCTGATCACCTGCGAGCAGGGTTCGCCGCCTCCGGTCGCGCGGAAGCTGCACGTGGACACCCCGCTCGAAGTGATCACCCGCACCGCAGACGCTTTGGATGAGGTCCCTTTCCAGCAGCGGCTCGGCAACTCGGTGATCCTGCGCGAGCCGGTCGGCGTGGTCGCTGCGATCACGCCATGGAACCTGCCGCTGCACCAGGTCATCGTCAAGGTGGTGCCCGCGCTGGCGGCCGGGTGCACGGTGGTGCTCAAGCCCGCCGAGCTCACCCCGTTGACCGCGTTCGAGCTGGCGCGCGCCTTCGAGGCGGCAGGATTCCCCCCGGGTGTGTTCAACCTCGTAACCGGGACCGGGCCGGACATCGGCGGCCAGTTGACGCGTCACCCTCTGGTCGATCACGTGTCCTTCACCGGGTCGACGGCGGTCGGCCGTCAGGTCGCGGCAGCCGCCGCGGACACGGTCAAGGGCGTGACCCTGGAGCTGGGCGGCAAGTCCGCCAGCGTGGTGCTCTCCGACGTGTCTGACGACCTGCTCGCCAAGGCGGTCAAGGTCACCGTGGCCAGCTGCTTCCTCAACGGCGGGCAGACGTGCACGGCGCTGTCCCGCCTGATCGTGCCCGCCGCCCGGCTGGCCCAGGCCGAGGAACTCGCCGCTGCGGCAGCGGCCAAGTATGTGCCGGGTGAGCGGCTCGGACCGCTGATCTCGGCCGGGCAGCGCGAGAAGGTGCAGAGCTTCCTGGAGCCGGGTGCGGCGAAGGCTGTGACCGGCGCGGCGCCGTTGCCCGACAAGGGCTATTTCGTGACGCCGACCGTGTACAGCGAGGTGGACCCGGATTCACGCCTGGCACAGGAGGAGATCTTCGGCCCGGTGCTGTCCATCCTGACCGCGGACTCCGACGACCACGCGATCGAGCTCGCCAACAACACCATCTACGGGCTCGGCGGCGCGCTGTGGATCGAGGACTCCGACCGGGCGCTGTCCTACGCCGCGCGCATCCGCACCGGGCAGATCGACGTGAACGCCGCGCCGTTCAACCCGCGTGCCCCCTTCGGCGGGTACAAGCAGTCCGGCATAGGCCGGGAGATCGGTGATTACGGGATCGATGACGTGCTCGAGGTCAAGGCGGTGCAGCTGTGAGCCAGGGATATCAGGTCGAGATCGACGCCGCGGTGCTGCGTTCGCCCGGTGCGGCGATGACCGTCGAGCGCATCCGGCTACGGGACGTCGGCTGGGGCGACATCCGGGTACGCATCGACGCCACCGGCGTCTGCCATTCGGATCTCTCGCTGGCCCGCGGCGTACTCGCGCAGCCGCTGCCCGCCGTGCTCGGGCACGAGGCGTGCGGCACGGTGCTGGAGACCGGCCTGGGGGTGACTGGCCTCGCCGAAGGGGACCGGGTGATCCTGCTGTGGATCACGCCCTGCGGCGAATGTGTGCACTGCCGGCGCGGTGAGGCCCACCTGTGCGTCAATGGTTCGGCGCGGACCAACGAGCCCTACGCGCTCGACGCCGAGGGCGAGCCGGTCTATCCCGGGCTCACCGTCGGCTCGTTCGCCGAGCAGACCGTCGTGCCGGCGGTCGCCGCTGTGAAGGTGCCGGACGACATCAGCTCGGCCGATGCCGCCCTGCTCGGCTGCGCCGTTACCACGGGCGTGGGCGCGGTCACCAAGACCGTCGCGGTCGAGCCCGGCTCCTCGGTGCTCGTGCTCGGCCTGGGCGGGGTGGGCCTGGCCGCCATCCAGGGGGCGAAGCTGGCCGACGCGAGCACGATCATCGCCGTCGACCGCAACACGGGCAAGGCCGGGATCGCTACCGAGCTCGGCGCCGATCACTTCGTGCCGGCCGGCGACGAGACCAAGAAGGCCGTCCGCGGGCTGACCGGCGGCCAGGGCGTGGACTACGCATTCGACTGCGTCGGCTCGGCGCGCACGATCCGCGACGCGTGGGGGATGACCCGGCGCGGCGGGACCGCCTGTGTCGTCGGTATCGGCGGCAAGGACGAAAAGGTGAGCTTCAGCGCGCTCGAGCTGTTCCATTTCGCCCGAACGCTCACGGGGTGCGTGGCCGGCTCGCTCGACGCTCCGCACGACCTGCCGCGTTACTTCGAGTACGTGCGGGCGAGGCAGCTTGACCTCGCGGCGATGGTCACCGGGCACGGCGGGCTCGGCGATATCGAAAAAGCCCTGCAGGAGATGGCCGACGGCCAGGGCATCCGCACCCTGGTCACACCCGGGACGCCGACGTGAAGATCGGTGCGCTGACGATCGAGCCGGTCTACGACGGCGACGGACGCGAACCGGCACGGGAGGTCCTGTTCCGGCCGGGTGATGCGGACCCGTGGGCCTGTCACGAGGACGAACTCGACGAACGCGGGAACCTGAAGCTGACGCTCGGGGGCTTCCTGCTGCGCACGGCCGAGCGGGTGGTACTGATCGACGCCGGTGTCGGCACGATCAGCAACGACAAGTACCGCGGCGGCCAGTTCCTGGAAAGCCTGCGCATGTTCGGGGTGAGCCCGGAGGACGTGACCGATGTGGTCTTCACCCACCTGCACTTCGACCACGTCGGCTGGGCCACGAAGAAAGGCCAGATCGTCTTCCCGAACGCGACCTACCGCGTGCACGCCGCCGACTGGGAGCATTTCGTGGCGAGGCCGGAAGCCGAACCCGGTGCGGTGCGGAAGCTGTCCCCGCTCACCGGCCAGCTGGAAACCTTCGACCGGGACACCACGATCGCACCCGGCCTCGACACCCGGCACGTGCCGGGCCACACTCCCGGCTCCACGATCTTCGTGGTGTCCAGCGAAGGGGAGCGCGCGCTGCTGCTCGGCGATGTGGCCCACTCCACCATCGAGCTCACCGATCCCACCTGGGAGGCGGTGTTCGACGAAGACCGGGCCGCGGCCAGGCGGGTACGGGAGCGGCTGATCGGCGAGGTCAACGATCGTCCCGACCTGATCGCCGCAGCGCACTTCCCGGGACTGCGGTTCGGCCGCCTCGTTACGGTCTCCGGCGAGCGCCGGTTCCAGTTCATCTAGAAGGGCACACCCATGGACCTGAAACTGAGCGGCAAGAACGTGCTCGTCACCGGTGCCGGGCAGGGCCTCGGCCGGGCGATCGGGCTGGCGTTCGCCGGGGAGGGCGCCAACGTCGCCTTCCACTACAACTCCTCGTCCGGCGGCGCCGAGGCCGCAGCCAAGGAAGCCGCTACTCTCGGCGTGAAGGCCGTCGCGGTCGGCGCGGACCTGCAGGACGGCGAGTCGGTGACCCGTGCCGTCGGAGAGGTCACGGCGCAGCTCGGCCCGGTCGGCATCCTCATCAACAACGCCGCCGCGACCCAGAGCAAGCCGTTCCTGGAGACCACCGAAGAGGACTGGGCGCCGCAGATCGGCGTGACCGTCGCGGGGACGCTGCGTGTCACCCAGGCCGTGGCCCGGCAGATGGCCGAAAATGGCGGCGGTGCGATCGTCAGCCTGATGGGCGACTCCGGCCGGGTCGGTGAGTCCCGGCTGCTGGTCACCGCGACCACGCGGTCGACGACGGTGGGGCTGACCAAGTCGCTGGCTAAGGAGCTGGCCCGGTACGGCATCCGCGCCAACGCCGTGTCGATCGCGCTGGTGCAGACCGCGAGCCTGGACTCCCACACCGGCCACGCCGACGATGCCAAGATGAAGAAGATTCTCTCCGCCTACCCGCTGCGGCGCCTGGGGCGGCCCGAGGACATCACCCCGATCGTGCTGCTTCTGGCCTCGCCGCTGTCGTCCTGGACCACCGGTCAGGTGGTGTCGGTCAACGGCGGCTATGCGATGCCGTGAGCGCAGCCGTGCCGACCACTGACAACCAGCCCGCCGTCGGCCGGGTGGTGCGCCGCAAGGAGGACACGCGGCTGCTCACCGGCCGCGGCCGCTACGTCTCGGATCTGCAGTTGCCGCGGATGCGGCATGTGGCGTTCCTGCGCAGTCCCTACGGGCATGCGCGGATCGCCGATATCGACGCGTCCGCGGCACGCTCGGCGCCGCGGGTGCACGGCGTGTTCACGGGTGACCTGCCGGACTTCGCCGCGGTCGCGCTGCGCGCGCTGTCCGCGCTGCCGTCCTATGTGGTCACCGAGCAGCCGGTCCTGGCCCGGGAGAAGGTCCGCTTCGCCGGCGAACCCTTGGCGGCCGTGATCGCCGAGGACCGCTATCTGGCCGAGGACGCCCTGGAGCTGATCGACGTCGACTACGAACCGCTGCCGGCGACGGTCACCGCCTGGCTGCCGCCCGAGGAACCGGTTCATGCCGAGGCGCCGGACAACGTCCTGCTGGAGCGGACCTTCGACACCGGCGACGTGCCCGAGGCGCTGGCCGGTGCGGACCTCGTGGTGGAGCGCGAACTTCTCACCAACCGGCATGCCGGCAATCCGATGGAATGCCGCGCCGGGGTCGCGCTGTGGGACGCCAGTGAGGACAAGCTCATCCTGTGGTCCGGCACCCAGGTGCCGCACATCGTCCGCAACATGCTCGCCGAACTGCTCGGCCTGCCCGAGGGCAACGTCCGGGTGATCGCTCCTGACGTGGGGGGCGGGTTCGGCACGAAAGCCGTGCTCTATCCCGAGGACGTCGCTTTGTGCGTGATCGCCCGCCGGATGCGGGGCTTCCCGGTGAAGTGGGTAGAAGACCGGGCCGAGCACCTGCTGGCGGCCACCCACGCGCGGGACCACCGGTACCGGGTGAAAGCCGGGTTCAGCGCCGACGGCGAACTGCTGGCGCTCGACGCCGACGTCACCTGCAACGTGGGTGCCTACTCGGTCTACCCCTGGACGGGCGGCATCGAACCGCTCATGGCCGGCGGTCTCCTGTCGGGGCCATACCGGCTGCGGCACTACCGGTGCACGGTCCGCGGGGTCGCGACCAACACCGCGCCGTCCGGGCCCTATCGCGGGGTTGCCCGCCCGGCCAGCGTGTTCGCCATGGAGTCGGTAATGGACGACGCCGCCCAGCAGCTCGGCATATCGGGGCTGGACATCCGGCGGCGCAACCTGATCACCCCGGCTGAGATCCCGTACCGGATGCCGTCCCGGCTGGTCGACGACTCCGGCTGGTACGGCGAATGCCTCGAAAAGGCCGTCGAGGCGATCGGATACGAGCAGTTCCGCGCCGAGCAGCGGCGGCGCCGTGAGGCGGGAGAGAACCCTATCGGGCTCGGTCTGGCCTGTTACAACGAGCTGACCGGACTCGGGCGCGCCGCGTCGGCCGGGCCACGCATGCCGTTCCGCACCGGGCACGACGCCTGCACCGTCCGCGTCAACCCCGACGGCCGGGTCACCGTGCTGTCCGGCGTCACCTCTCAAGGGCAGGGCCTGGAGACCACCATCGCGCAGATCGTGGCCGACGCGGTCGGGGTGCGCTATGAGGACGTCGAGGTCCACATTGGGGACACCAACGAGTCTCTGTGGGGCTTCGGTGCCTTTTCCTCGCGCCAGGCCGTCATCGGCGGTGGCGCGGCGCACCGGGCCGGCACCACCGTGCGGGAGAAGATCCTCCGGCTCGCCGCCGGATTCTACGAGGCCAGCGCGGGCGACCTGACCGTCACCGGCGGGAAGATCCGGGTCGCGGGCGAGGAGAAGCCGCTGGGCACGCTCGCCGAGCTGGCCCGGGTCGCCTACCTCGAGTCGAACCGGCTCCCGGAGGGCATCGAGCCCGGTCTGGAGGCCACGGAGTTCTACGACCCCATCCGGGGCGCCTTCGCTGCCGGGGCTCAGGCCGCGGTCATCGAGATCGATCGCGCTACCGGCGAGCTGCGGATCCTGAAGTGGGTGTGCGTCGAGGACGCCGGCACCGTCATCAACCCGCAGGTGGTGGAAGGCCAGATCGCCGGCGCGATCGCCCAAGGCCTGGGTGGAGCTCTGTACGAGCACCTGATCTACGATGAGGCGGGGAATCTGTCCACCGGCACGCTGATGGACTACCTGATGCCCACCAGCGCCGAAGTCCCCGATCTCGTCATCGGCCACCTGTCCAAGCCGGCGGACAACCCGCTGGGCGTGCGCGGCGTGGGGGAGGGCGGCACGCTCGGCCCTAACGCTGTCCTGGCCGGCGCGCTCACCGACGCCCTCGGGGTGCGGGTCACTCATCTGCCGCTCACCCCGGCCGCCGTCTGGGAGGCATTGCGTTGATCACCACGGAAACCCACGGCGAGGTCGGGCTGATCATCCTCGACCGGCACGAGAAGCGCAATGCGCTGGACGCCGAGCATCTTGAGGCCC
Source organism: Streptosporangiaceae bacterium (assembly GCA_035640715.1). Classification (GTDB taxonomy): domain Bacteria; phylum Actinomycetota; class Actinomycetes; order Streptosporangiales; family Streptosporangiaceae; genus DASQVO01. The sequence continues at coordinate 2,158 of DASQVO010000336.1, read as the reverse complement.
TGCGTCAGGCGGTGGAGAAGCTGGCCGGGACCGGGCTCCGGGCGCTGGTGGTCACTGGCCGGGGCACAAGTTTCTGTTCCGGCGCGGACCTCAGTGGAGTGTACGGCGACGGCTTCCGGGCGGCGCTCTACGGTGCGCTGCGCACCATCACCGCCCTGCCGGTGCCGGTGATCGCCGCCGTCAACGGGCCGGCCATCGGCGCGGGTACGCAACTCGCGATCGCCTGCGACCTGAGGGTCGCGGCCCCATCGGCGACGTTCGCCGTGCCGACCGCCCGGAACGGGCTGGCCGTCGATCCCTGGACGATCCGCCGGCTGGCCCTGCTGGCCGGAGGCGGCCCGGCCCGCGCGGTGCTGCTCGGCTGCCAGGAAATCGGCGCCGACCTGGCCCGCTCCTATGGTCTTGCGGACCGGATCGGTCCGCTGAGCGACGCGCTGGCCTGGGCCAAGGAAATCACCAGCTTTGCTCCGCTGTCACTGCGCTATTCGAAGGCCGCGTTGGAGACCCTGTTCGAGCCCACGCCCTGGAACCCGGCGCTGGACGAGGCATTCGACGCCTGCTGGCACAGCGAAGACTTCGCAGAAAGCAAACGCGCTCGCGCCGAGAAACGCGCGCCCCGGTTCCGCGGCCGCTGAAAGGTCCGTCATGAAGCCCGCACCGTTCGACTACCTCAGAGCCCACAGCGTCGGTGAAGCCGTGCGCGCGCTGGCCGACGCCGACGGCGACGGCAAGATCATCGCTGGCGGCCAGAGCCTCATGCCGGTCCTCGCCCTGCGGATGGCCCGGCCCCGCCTGCTGGTAGACATCAACCGGATCCCCGGACTGTCCACGATCATCCCCGTGGACGGCGGGGTGCGGCTCGGTGCGCTCGTGCGGCACGCGCGGCTGGCCGAGCAGACCGCGCACCCGCTGCTGGCCGAAGCCGCGCGGTGGATCGGGCATACCGCGATCCGGTCAAGGGGCACGAGCGGCGGCAGTATCGCCCACGCCGACCCCGCCGCGGAACTGCCCGTGGTCGCCGCCGCGCTGGAAGCCACGATCCACATCGCCGGTCCTGGTGGGCCACGTGCCACGACGGCGGCCGAGTTGTTCGCCGGGCCGCTGGAAACCACTCTGGCCGAGGACGAGATGATCATCGCCATCGAGTTCCCCACCCCGCAACGCTGGGGCTTCGCTGAATTCTCCCGTCGGCACGGCGACTTCGGGCTGGTGACCGTGGTCGCCGCCGAGGCCGCCGGCCGCTGGCGAATCGCCATCGGCGGGGTCGGCGGCGTCCCGATCCGCCCGGCCGAAGCCGAGCACCTCCTGAACGAGGGCGCCCCGATCGATCAGGTCGCCGCGGCGGCCGCGGGCGAGATCAATCCCTCCAGCGACATCCACGCCCCGGCCGAATACCGGCGCGCCATGACACGCGAGTTCGTCCGCCGCGCCCTGACCCTGGACACCCAGCGAGCCGCAGCATGAACGTCGAGTTCACCGTCAACGGAACCCGCCACCACGTGGACGTCGAGCCCCGCCGCACCCTCGCAGACGCATTGCGCGAAGACCTCGGGCTCACCGGTACCCACGTCGGCTGCGAGCACGGCGTGTGCGGAGCGTGCACCATCCTGGTAGACGGCGAACCCGTCCGCTCGTGCCTCATGCTCGCGGTCCAGGCCGAGGGCAGCTCCCTCACGACCGTCGAAGGCATGGCCGGGGACGACGGCACCCTGCACCCGCTGCAGGAGGCCTTCTCCGCACACCACGGGCTCCAATGCGGATTCTGCACGCCCGGCATGCTGATGTCCGCGCTCGACCTTCTGCACCGCGAGACACGCCCGTCCCGCGAACGCATCCGGGAAGAACTCTCCGGCAACATCTGCCGCTGCACCGGCTACCTCGGCATCGTCGACGCCGTGCAAGCGGCGGCTGAGGAGATGAATCCCAGCGCTGCGGAAACCACGTGACTGCGGTCAGCGCACTGGTGCCCCTCGAAGGCGAGCCGTCATCTCCTCCCTTGTCGCTTCTTGGTTTCGTCGCCGTGTGCGGTGCCATAACTCGTCCACGGCATCTGACCTGGCCTTCTATGCTCAGCGTTCGTGTTCCTGTGCCTCCTGTATCTGCTAATGGTCCGGTTGTCCGGCTGGCTGACCCTCCGCACGCGAAGCGATGCATCCAA
>DASQVO010000335.1:0-4840 GCA_035640715.1 Streptosporangiaceae bacterium | reverse complement strand
GTTCCCCGTGGGTGCACCTGCGCCTCTGCTTGACCTGCGGTCATGTTGGCTGCTGCGACTCTTCCCCGCTCCGGCATGCCCGCAGCCACGCCTACGCGGTCGGGCACCCGGTGATTCAGTCATTCGAGCCGGGCGAGGACTCGCGCTGGTGCTATGTCGACGAAGCCTACGTCTGAGCACGGCGGTGGCCCCCGCGATCAGGCGCCCGCGCCGGCCACGTCCTCCGGCCCCCTTGCGGAGCTCGGGGAGACCCCCGATCTGCAGGGGGCGTATCCGCGGCTGAGTGAATCCCAGATGACGGCGCTGGCTGCGCTGGGCCAGCGCCGTCACACGCAGCCGGGGCAGATCCTGTTCGCCGAAGGCGACAGGAACTGCGACTTCTTCGCCGTCCTGGCCGGGAAGGTAGCCGTCGTCGAAGGGCGCGGGACGCCGGAGGAGCGCATTATCAGCGTGCACAGCCGCGGCCGGTTCCTCGGCGAGCTCAGCCTGCTGATCGGTGAGGCCTGCATGTACACCGCCGTGGCGGTCGGCGTGGGCGAGGTGCTCGCGGTGCCTGTTGACCGGCTCAGGGAGCTGGTTGCCCGCGATGCCGGGTTCGGCGATCTGGTCCTGCGTGCCTATCTTGTCCGCCGTTCTATCCTGATCGGGCTCGGGGCCGGCCTGCGAATCGTCGGATCGAGGTACTCGCCGGATGCCCGGCGGGTGCGGGACTTCGCGGCCCGCAACCGGCTGCCGTACCGGTGGCTTGACGTGGAGACCGACCCGTCTGCCGAGGCGCTGCTCATGCAGTTCGGTGTGCCGCCGGAGGACACCCCTCTGGTGATCTTGCACGGGCGGCTGCTCCGCAACCCCAGCAACGCCGAACTGGCCGCCGCGATCGGGCTCCCGGCGCCGAGCGCACCGCATACCAGCTGCGATCTGCTCGTGGTCGGGGCGGGGCCAGCGGGCATGTCCGCGGCCGTGTACGGGGCCTCGGAGGGCATGCAGACCGTTGTCCTCGAGAGCACGGCCACCGGCGGCCAGGCCGGGACCTCATCGCGGATCGAGAACTACCTCGGATTCCCGTCAGGTATCTCCGGTGCCGAACTCGCGGACCGGGCGATGCTCCAGGCGCGGAAGTTCGGTGCCCAGTTCGCTGTGCCCGCGGAGGCCAGGTCAATCTCCCGGGACGGCACCCAGTACACGGTGCGGCTTGACGACGGGACCTCGGTCACGGCGACGTCGGTGATCATCGCCACCGGTGCCAGGTACCGCCGGCTGGACGTGCCGCGCGCGGAATATTTCGAGAAGATGAGCATCTACTACGCGGCGTCCCAGGCGGAGGCGCTGCTCTGCCGCGGTGATCCGGTGGCCATCGCCGGCGGCGGCAACTCAGCGGGGCAGGCGGCGGTCTTCCTTTCCAGGCACGCCGCGCAGGTCACTCTCATCGTCCGCGAGCATAATCTGGCCGAGCACATGTCGCGGTACCTCATCGACCAGGTCCGGCGGATCGCGAACGTGCACGTCATGCTGGGCACCGACGTGCGTGAACTGCACGGCGACCGGGCGCTGGAAGCGATCGCCGTCGAAGACAACCGGACCGGCGCACGGCGCATCCTCCCGGCACGCGCGCTCTTCGTCTTCATCGGCGTGGCCCCCTGCGCTGGCTGGCTTAGCGGCTTTGTCGACCTCGACGACCACGGCTTCATCCGGACCGGGCCCAGCGCGCTGCTGACAGCCGGCACCGCAGCCGGAGCCGACACTGGATGGCGCTCGGTGCTGGAGACGAGCCAGCCGGGAATCTTTGCCGCGGGTGATGTCCGCAGCGGCTCGGCCAAACGCGTCGCCGCAGCCGTCGGCGAGGGCGCGATGGCCATCCGGCTTGCATTTGAAAGGGCGCGGCTGGCGTAGGCGGCGCCGGAGCGGATGATCTCGCGCAACAGCGGGGACCGGTTATGGTTTGCGGGCGGCGCCTGCCAAACTGCAACCACCCGCCGCCCACGATGATGCGCAGCGGTTGGCAGAACATGGTGCGGCGCTGGCCAGGGAGGCCGGTTTGCAGGCTGACGGCCTGGCAGTGGCCGATGATGTGACGGTGGCGGACACGCTCGTCCGGCTGGCCCGCGAGTTCGACGCGCAAGCCGTGGTGGCCGGCGCGCACGATCACCGCGGGCTCAGAAGGCTGGTGCCTGGGAGGACGCTGGCCGGCCTGCTGCGCGAGGCGCCGTGCCCGGTCGTGGTCTGGGCGTGGCGCAGCCGCCTGGTCGCTAGAGCATCTCCAGCGGCCGGGCGTGCAGAGGGGGCGGGAACTCCTGGTCCAGGACGGCAAGGTCGTCGCGATCCGGCCCGCTGACCTCAATCAACCCGCATGAGCCGGCGAGCCTGGGCGTGACGGGGGCGTGCCGCGCGGGCCGTCCAGGTGTTTGCCCAGGTCGCAGACGTGAGGTTCGGTCAATTGGTCCGATCGCGTGTTCGAAAAGAGCAGGATTCGAGCCTGCGCTCACAGCTCCGGAGGGCCATCCTGTTTATGGCCGCTACCTGGCAAAACATGCCCGGCACGTTCCTCTTGGCGCGTGTGTGGAGCGTGGCGCTGAGAGCGCTTGCGAGTCCCTGTCGCCGCGCCGTCGACGGCGACCGCATCGGCGCGTCTGGGAGTGCGATGGGGGATGATGGGGACATGACAGCTCAGGCAGCGGATGACTATGACCCGGACGACCCGGTGGAGATCCTCCGCGTCCTGCCCGCCCAATTCCATGAGCGGTTCCTAGCCGAGTACGACGCTGCCGTCGCGGGCGCCCGGCAGCCGGAGCAGTACCGGCAGCTGCATCACCTGCTGCGGCTATGGCGGCTGAGCGCGATCGTCCTCTCTGATCCGGGATATGAGACCAGGCGCCAGGCCGTGGAGGAGGCGGTCCGCACGGGCAGGCGCGGAACGCCGATCGAGGAGATCGTCCCAGACTGGGATGAGCGGGTCGCGGCTGCCGGGCGTCGGCGAGCGGGCGGGTGAGCTACCGGCCTGAGTTCGAGGGTGATGCCCTGGTACAGCTCAACGGCCTGCCGAAGGCGGCTTTCGACGCCCTGGTGGAGCGTGTCGCGGTTTTGGTTCGTGAGCCGTGGGATGCCACCGTGATACCGCCCGGCAATGATCCTGTGTATCGCTGGACTATATTCGGCGTGGGCTATGGCCTGCTGTCATTCCGGGTAGACGAGGCCGCCGAGGTGATCCGCATTTTCGACATCCTCTGGATCGGCTAGGGCCACCGGTTCCCAGGCACAGGGCTAATACCTTTGCCCCGACGGCCGAGAGCCTACCCGTCATTGTGTAGGAGCTTGTCCAATGTGATTGGCAGGTCTGCTCACTGTCCTGCCGGTCGTCTCCGGAGCAGGCGGGCGGAGATCAGCAACGCGGCGAGCGTGCAGGCCAGCCACCCGGCCTGGACGGCAAACGGCACCCGCGCGACGGAGGCGCCGGAAGCGCTCGAGATCAGCAGGCGCGGGCGGCCCGGGCCCAGGACGATCGCGGCGTAGGTGGCCTGCTGGCCGATCGCCTCCCGGGCGGCCGCAGCCGAGCCATAGGGGCGGAACGCGAGCCCGCCATGGGTCACCCGCTCCAGCGCCCCCAGGAGGGCAGGCCGCTCAGCCGGGTTGCCGACGAGCCCGACGGTGATGTGATGCGGCGTCGCCCGGCCCAGTGCGAGGCTGTAGGAAACGGCGAAAAGCCCCACCATCGCCGTGGCGATCGCGATGACGACCAGCGCATTCCGGTACGGGGGCCGCGCCAGGGCTTTCAGCCGGCCAACGGTCGGCCGGCCGGAGCCGGAGCCGCTCATCGCGGCAACTTCCGCTTCCCGCCCGGCACCGCAGTGACCCTCGGTCCGTGATCGTTCGCCGTCGGCATCTTTCATTGGAGGCCGTTCCCTTCCACGCTGACAGGCACATCCACCACGCCGCACCGCGATGTCAGCGTCCAGGCATCTGCCAGGAAGTCTCCCCAGGGCGGCCCCGCAGACGCGGCGGGTACGTCGCCGATGTAGTCCACGCTGTCGTGATGCCGAGGTCACGGACGCATTTTACGGAGAAGGCCGCGGTCGCAGTTGTCGATAGCAACGGCTCGCATGAACAGCAACGGCCTGTTCGGATGTTGTCGCAGAAGCAGTTGGCCTGCGAAAACGCGCGCTGCGAAAATGCGCTGGGGCGTTAGTGGGGCGCGCCGGGTTGGCCGGATGAGTTTCTCCAAGTCAGAAGCGCGGCCCGTAACGAGAGCCTTGTTCGTTCGATTGTTCGAAATTCGCGAATATGCTGCGTCCCCAGCAGGATTCGAACTTGCGCTCACGGCTCCGGAGGCCAGATTGCTATTCCGAGATGCTACCACAAAACAATCCAGATAGCGGCCAGCGTACCATTTCCCGAGATGCTATAAAGCCATGTGTCTAGCAACCCCGAAGCCGTGTGCGTGGCCATGTTGCTATTCGGCATTGACAATTCCACGGGAATAGGGGAGGGGGACAGCCTGGCCGCCCGCAGTGCCATCTCCCGGACCTCGCCGTCTTTCAGCGCGGCGATCAGCTCCGCCGGTAGCGCGTCGCGGCCTGCCTCGGCATTGTCGAAGAAGTACACGGGGGAGACGCCGAAGAAGGCGGCCAGCGCGGACAGGTGCCTGTGGGTGGGGTTGTCGCGGCGGCCGGCGCGCAGCTGCCACACGTAGGTGGAGGAGATCACCTTTCCCCGGCGGCCTTGTTGATCGCCTCGGCCACCTCTGCGGGCGTGTATGGTCCGCGGTCCCTCGGGTGGACGGTCCGGAACAGGTGGTACAGCCGGTCCGCAAGCAGCCCTCTCGACGGGTGCGGCTTCCCCGCCATGA
>DASQVO010000334.1:0-2710 GCA_035640715.1 Streptosporangiaceae bacterium | reverse complement strand
GGAGATGACGTGACAAGCCCGTATGACATGTCCGACGAGACGCCGGTCTACGTCATCTCCGTCGCCGCCGAGCTGTCGGGGCTGCATCCGCAGACGCTCCGGGCCTACGACCGGCTCGGGCTGGTGTCGCCCGGCCGTAGCACCGGCCGGGGCCGGCGCTACTCGATGCGAGACATCCTGGCCCTGCGTGAAGTGCAGCGGCTCTCGCAGGATGAAGGAGTCAACCTGTCCGGGATCAAGCGGATCCTGGAGCTGAACGATGAGCTGGAACGGTCGCGGCGGCTGGTCGCTGAGCTGCATAGCGAGGTCACCCAGCTGCGCATGGAGCTTGAGTCGACGCGGTCGGTGGCCGCGCGGCTGGCCGAGCTGCTCAGGAAGGGCCGGGAGGGCCCGGGCCTGGTGCCGGTGCGCAGCGCACGGGTCGCTGTCTGGGAGCCGCTCGCCGGCCCGGAGGCGGTCGCAGGCGGGACGGCCGGCCCGGGGAAGCGCGCCCGTGCCGCAGGCCGCGGCGCCGAGGATCCCGCCACGCCCGGGCCGCCAGCCGGCAACTGACCAGCGCGGGCTACGGACAGATGATCGTACCGGCCCGGCGAGTGGCCGGTGTGCCGGGCGGCACGGCAGCGAGCTGGCGGAAGGTTGTCCCCCCGGGCCAGCACCGCGGCCAGCGGCCACGGCAAGAGCTACGAGAACCTGAAAAAGAACAGAATAGAGCATAAGAGCATAAATGGACGACAAACTTACAAGGAAAAGCCAGGACGCCCTGTCGGCCGCTGTCCGGCGTGCGGCCGCGGACGGGAACCCCCAGGTGGACCCGCTGCATCTGCTCCTCACGCTGATCGAGCAGAGCGGCGGCACCGCGGCGCCGCTGCTGCGGGCCGTCGGCGCCGACCCCGCCGTCGTCGCCAAGGACGCGCAGGAGCGCCTCACCCGGCTGCCCCGTGCCGCCGGGCAGACGCTCAGCGCCCCGGACATGTCCCGGCCGCTGCTCGCGGCACTCAACACGGCGATGAGCCGGGCCCGCGAGATGAACGACGAGTACACCTCCACCGAGCACCTGCTTGTCGGCCTGGCCGCCGACGGTGGCCAGGCAGCCACGCTGCTGCGCGGCGCTGGCGCGGCCCCGGAGGCGCTGCTCGAGGCGTTCACGCAGGTGCGTGGCGGCGCCCGGGTCACGACCGAGAATCCGGAGGAGACCTACCAGGCGCTGGAGAAGTACGGCATCGACCTGACCCAGCAGGCACGCGATGGCGCCCTGGACCCGGTGATCGGCCGTGACGCCGAGATCCGGCGCGTCATCCAGGTGCTGTCCCGGCGGACCAAGAACAACCCCGTCCTGATCGGCGAGCCGGGGGTCGGCAAGACGGCGGTGGTGGAGGGGCTGGCGCAGCGCATCGTGGCGGGCGACGTGCCCGAGTCGCTGCGCGGCAAGCGCCTGATCGCCCTTGACCTGGGCTCGATGGTCGCCGGCGCCAAATACCGCGGCGAATTCGAGGAACGGCTCAAGGCGGTGCTCGCCGAGATCAGGCAGAGCGAGGGCCAGGTCATCACATTCATCGACGAGCTGCACACCGTGGTGGGCGCCGGGGCCGCCGAGGGGGCGATGGACGCGGGCAACATGCTCAAGCCGATGCTGGCCCGCGGCGAGCTGCGCATGATCGGCGCCACGACCCTGGATGAGTACCGGGAGCGGATCGAGAAGGACCCGGCGCTGGAGCGCAGGTTCCAGCAGGTCTTCATCGGCGAGCCCTCGGCCGAGGACACGATCGCGATCCTGCGCGGGCTGAAGGGACGCTACGAGGCGCACCACCAGGTGCAGATCTCCGACGCGGCGCTGGTCGCCGCGGCCACGCTGTCCGACCGGTACATCACCGGGCGGTTCCTGCCGGACAAGGCCATCGACCTCGTCGACGAGGCGGCGTCCCGGCTGCGCATGGAGATCGACTCCCGGCCCGTCGAGATCGACGAGCTGCAGCGCGCCGTGGACCGCATGAAGATGGAGGAGCTCGCGCTGGAGCGCGAGTCGGACCCGGGGAGCAGGGAACGGCTGCAGCGGCTCCGCGCGGAGCTTGCCGACCGGCAGGAGCAGCTCACAGCGCTGACCGCGCGCTGGGAGCGGGAGAAGGCCAGCCTCAACAAGGTCGGCGAGCTGAAGAAGCGCCTCGACGACCTGAGGAGCCAGGCCGAGCGCGCGCAGCGGGACGCGGACTTCGAGACCGCCTCCCGGCTGATGTACGGGGAGATACCGGCGCTCGAACGCGAGCTCGCCGAGGCCACCGCCGGTGCCGGTGACGGGACCGTGGGGGGCGCGGCCGCCTCCGGCGACGGCGCGGCCCCGGGCGAGGCCCCGATGGTGAAGGAGGAGGTCGGCCCGGACGACGTGGCAGACGTGGTGTCCTCCTGGACGGGCATCCCGACCGGGCGCCTGCTCGAAGGCGAGATCGGGAAGCTGCTGCGGATGGAGGAGGAGCTCGGCCGCCGGATCGTCGGGCAGGCCCGCGCGGTCCAGGCCGTCTCGGACGCCGTGCGCAGGGCGCGGGCCGGCGTCGCCGACCCGGACCGTCCCACCGGGTCGTTCCTGTTCCTCGGCCCCACCGGTGTCGGCAAGACGGAACTGGCCAAGGCGCTGGCCGGGTTCCTCTTCGACGACGAGCGGGCCATGGTCCGCATCGACATGAGCGAGTACGGCGAGAAGCACTCGGTCGCCCGGCTG
>DASQVO010000333.1:0-2383 GCA_035640715.1 Streptosporangiaceae bacterium | reverse complement strand
TCCAAGACGTTGACGCAAACCACCTGGAACGCCACCATCATCCCCGGGGACGTCGCCGATTTCGTCGCCGAGCTCAAGCGCCAGCCAGGCGGCACCATCGTGAAATACGGCAACGGCCCGCTAGACCGGCCCCTCATGGCCAGCAACCTGATAGACGAGTTCCACCTCCTCCTGACACCGGTAGCAGCAGGGTCAGGTCAGCACCTGTTCGAGGAGATCCACGGCGCCCCGCAACTATCGCTGGCAGACGTCAGGCGCTTCGCCAGCGGCGTACTGGTCTTGATCTACACACCCAAAGCCCAGGTGCCCTGAAAACGGCCCGCTGGCACGGGACAGCATGTCCCGTGCCAGCGAACATGTCACTGAGGCCGCCAGGGCAAGGCCTCTCATCCGGGCCAGAGTGCCCGGGCAGCGCCGGGAAGCTCGTCGGCTGCCTGGGGGCCGAGAATCGCCAGCCCGACCGACATGTTCGCTGCTCTTGCGGGCATCGCTCTCACCTCGGCGAAGCCCGAGCAGCGAGAACAGGCCGAACGACTCCTCGACCTCACCCTGGACGGGCTGAGGCTTATCCCGCCGCTGGCAGGCTTACCCGGAATCCTTCGACGGGCGCCGTCACCAGGACACGGCGACGGCCAGGACCCCCCGAGCGCCTTCAAGAACCTGCCCGATTTCATGGACCGGGCCGGGGGCCAGGCCGCAGCGGCTGGCACGGCTCCCCCACGTCGGCCGTCCGGCCTGCACAGACCCCCGGATCTCGCGTTGGCGCGGATGTCTTGTGGTTCCTGGCGAACGGGGTCCGGCTCGTCTCGTCATACGCTTCTTGCTGTTATCAGCTTTCTGCAAGGTACAACAGGAGAGGCGCCTCTATCCCTTCAGCCGTTATCCAGCTTCCCGTGCCGAGCAGGGCGTCCCCCGACGCGCTGCTCCTGAGGCAGATCGCCTCCTTCCTGTCCGCTGCTTGACCACCCGCCGCCACGAAACAAAAGGAGACCACAGCTGAGGCCGTCTCCGCCGTGGCTGGTTAGTCGGTACCGGACTCCATCGCGGCGTGATCGAGCAGCTCTTCGTCGCCGGGGACCGTTCCGCCGGAGGCGATCGCCTCGGCCCCGCCCTCGGGCATCGCGCCGATCAGCCCGGCCGGGACCGCCTGTGCGGCACCGATCAACGTCGGGTGCGGGCTGCCGACCATGCCGAGTCCGGCGTACTGCTCGAGCTTGGCGCGAGAGTCGGCGATGTCGAGGTTGCGCATGGTCAGCTGGCCGATGCGGTCGACCGGCCCGAACGCGGAGTCCTCGGTCCGTTCCATGGAGAGCTTGTCCGGGTGGTAGCTGAACGCCGGTCCGGAAGTGTCCAGGATGGAGTAGTCCTCACCGCGCCGCAGTCGCAGGGTCACCTGGCCGGTGACCGCCATCCCGACCCAGCGCTGCAGCGACTCGCGCAGCATCAGGGCCTGCGGGTCCAGCCAGCGGCCTTCGTACAGCAGCCTGCCTAGCCGCCGTCCCTCGTTGTGGTAGCTGGCGAGGGTGTCCTCGTTGTGGATCGCATTGACCAGCCGCTCGTACGACGCGTGCAGCAACGCCATTCCCGGTGCCTCGTAGATGCCCCGGCTCTTGGCCTCGATGACCCGGTTCTCGATCTGGTCGGACATGCCCATGCCGTGCCGGCCGCCGATGGCGTTGGCCTCCAGCACCAGGTCAACGGCGGAGGCGAACTCCTTGCCATTGATTGTCACCGGTCGTCCCTGCTCGAAGCCGATCGTGACGTCCTCGGCGGCTATCTCGATGGCGGGGTCCCAGAACCGCACGCCCATGATTGGTTCGACGATCTCGATGCCCGCGTCGAGATGCTCGAGCGCCTTGGCCTCGTGGGTCGCGCCCCAGATGTTCGCGTCGGTGGAGTAGGCCTTCTCCGCGCTGTCCCGATAGGGCAGGCCGCGGGCGAGCAGCCACTCGGACATCTCCCTGCGGCCGCCGAGCTCGCTGACGAAGTCGGCGTCCAGCCACGGCTTGTAGATCCGCAGGGAGGGGTTGGCGAGCAGGCCGTAACGGTAGAACCGCTCGATGTCGTTGCCCTTGAAGGTAGAGCCGTCCCCCCAGACCTGCACGTCGTCCTCGAGCATCTCGCGCACCAGCAGGGTGCCCGCGACGGCTCGCCCGAGCGGGGTGGTGTTGAAGTAGATGCGGCCACCGGACCGGATATGGAACGCCCCGCAGGCCAGGGCTGCAAGCCCCTCCTCCACGAGGGCCGCCCGGCAGTCGACCAGCCGGGCGACCTCCGCGCCGTACGCCGTGGCGCGCCCGGGCACCGAGGCGATGTCGGGCTCGTCGTACTGGCCGATGTCGGCGGTGTAGGTGCATGGCACTGCACCTTTCTCGCGCATCCA
>DASQVO010000332.1:0-8650 GCA_035640715.1 Streptosporangiaceae bacterium | reverse complement strand
CCGCTTGAGCACGGTCACGAACGACGGCGCGTGCGCCGCGCTGACCATCTCGAACGACCGGCGCACGGTGGCTTCGGCACCGAACGGCACCACGTACTGGTACTGCCGGAAGCCGCCGGGGCCGTAGGCGCGGTTCCAGTTCCTGATGGCGTCCAGCGGGTGGAAGAACGACCCGATGGTCTGCAGTTCCCCTTCGCGCCGCCGGGGCGCCTTGCGGTAATACGCCTCGTTGGCCAGGGCCACCGTGTAGCGGTTGATCAGCCCGGGCGGGAACCGGTCTGGCAGGCCCAGGCGGGCGCCGGGCCGGAACGCGAACGGGTCCGCCTTGTCGTGAGCGGGCAGGTCCGCCAGCACGGCGAAGTCACCGCTGGTGATCACCGACCGGCCGAGGCGGGCCCCCCGGGCCAGGCAGTCCGACCAGGCGACCGTGTAACCGTAGGCGCGGTCATGCTCGGCCAGCACGGCCATGGTTTCGTCGATGTCGGCCGTGCGCACGGTGTCCACCCGGACCCGCGAAGTCGCAACCCGCTTGAGCCGCACCGTAGCCCGCACGATGAGCCCGGTCAGGCCCATTCCGCCAGCCGTCGCCCAGAACAGGGCGGGGTCGGCCTGGCTGGTCACCGTGCGGAGCTCGCCGCCGGGCAGCAGCAGGTCGAACGAGGTCACGTGCCGAGCGAAGCTGCCCGCCATGTGGTGGTTCTTGCCGTGCACATCGGCCGCGATGGCACCGCCAATGGTGACCTGCCGGGTGCCCGGAGACACCGGCACGAACCACCCAGCTGGCAGCCCCGCGACCATGAGCTGCTCCAGGCTGACACCGGCCTCACAGTTCGCCAGGCCGGTCTCCGCGTCCAGTTCGATGATCCGGTTCATCCGGGCGGTCGAGATCACCACGCCGCCCTCGGACTGTGCGGCGTTGTTGTAACTGCGGCCCAGGCCGCGGGCGATCACCCCGCGGGACGGCCCCCCGGGGTGCAGCAGCACGGCAGCGCTGGCGGCGCTGGCAGGCTCGGCCAGCACAGCCGAGGACGGCGCGACCCGGCCCCAGCCGGTCAGCGTGACGGTAGGGCTCGGCATGAACGCTTGACCTTCCTCGCGCATCGGCATTTAGCTTGGCTCGCAATCAATGGATGCTACTCGCGCTGGACCGCAGCGGAGCCTTCCTAAGTAGCATCGGTCCATGCCCGACCCCGAGACCGCAGACACCAATGCCGCCATCTGGAAGTCCGCCCAGGGCATTTCCTACTGGAGGTCGACCGCCGACGACCGTGAGCGCCGGCGCGGCGAGCAGCGTCGTCTCATGGCCGACCTGCTGCCGTTCGGTGACGAGGAAGAATTCACCTTCGTGGACCTTGGAGCCGGGACCGGCGCTGCTGCCCGCACCGTTCTCGACCGCTACCCCGGCGCCCGCGCGATCCTCGCCGACTTCTCGCCGCAGATGATGGAGGAGGGGGAAAAGCAGCTCGCTCCATACCAGGGCCGCTACCGCTATGTCGAGTTCGACCTGGCGCAGGGCGACTGGCCGGCGGAGATCCCGGCCAGCGTAGCGGCCGTCGTCAGCTCACTGAGCGTGCACCACCTGCCTGACGAGCGCAAACAGCGGTTGTTCGGCGAGATTTTCTCGCGCCTGGCCCCCGGTGGCTGGTACCTCAACTACGACCCGGTGACCGCCGGAGACCCTGCCGTTGAAGAGGCCTGGCGGCGGGCCAATGATCGCCGCAATCCGGCTGCGGCCAGGAAACGAGCGAACCGCACCCCCGAAGAGCAGATGCGCTACGAGAACCACGTGCGCTACATGAGCCCCCTGGCCACCCAGATCGATTTCCTGCGCGCCGCGGGCTTCGAGGCGGTAGACGTGTACTGGAAAGACCTCGACTACGTCATCTACGGCGGCCGGCGCCCAGACGCCGGCCGGCCGCTGCCCGCGGCTAACCACGTTCAGAATGTCCCAATTATCCATACTGGAGCACCGGCCGGCAGGTAAGGTCTGGGTATTGTGTCCTCTGCCACCGTCGTGATCGCGGGCCGTTACCGCCTGGAGAGCCGGATCGCTGGCGGCGGGATGGGCGAGGTCTGGCGGGCGGTGGATCAGGTGCTCGGCCGGCCGGTCGCGGTGAAGCTGCTAAGAGGTGAGTACGCCGGGCACGCGGAGACACTGGCCCGGTTCGCCGCCGAGGCCCGGCATGCCGCGTCGGTGTCCCATCCCGGGATCGCGCACGTATACGACTACGGGGAGACCGGCCAGCACGGCCTGCCCTACCTCGTGATGGAGCTGGTGGACGGCCCGTCGCTGGCGGGCATACTCGCCGGAGAGCCGCTGGATCCGGCCCAGACCATGGAGGTGGTTTCCCAGGCCGCTGCGGGCCTGGCGGCCGCACACGGGGCCGGTCTAGTGCATCGCGACGTCAAGCCGGCGAACCTGCTGGTGAGCCCGGATGGCACCGTCAAGATCACCGACTTCGGGATCGCGCACGCCGCCGGATCAGCGCCGATCACCCGGGCGGGCGTGCTGATGGGCACTCCGGCGTACCTGGCCCCCGAGCGGACGATGGGCAAGCCGGCCACCCCGGCCAGTGACCTGTACTCGCTGGGCATGGCCGCCTATGAGTGCCTGACCGGCAGGCCGCCGTTCACTGGCACGGCGATGGAGGTCGCGCTCGCACACCAGCACAGCCCGCTGCCACCGCTGCCTCCCCATGTGCCGGCCGAGGCGGCGGCGCTCATCGCCGAGCTGGCCGCCAAGCACCCGGCGGCGCGGCCTGCCAGCGCCGCTGAGGTTGCCGCACGTGCAGGGCGCATGCGTGACGCCATGACCACCGGCGCGACTATCCGGTTGCCCGTCCCGCCGCGTCCAGCGCCGGCCACCCGCGGCTATACACAGCCGGTCACCCTCGCCGGGCCGCAGGAGCCGACGCTGCCGCCACCGCGCCGCCGACTGGGTAGCAGGACGCGGCCGGGCCGTATGGTGATGCTCGCCGTATCTGGGGCCGCCGTGGTAACCGGCCTAGGCGGCTGGCTGGCCACAGCCGGATCCGGTGCCCCCGCCGCCACCCAGGGCCGTCATCTGGCGGCCACACGTCCGACGACCACACGGCCGACGGCCCCCGCGCCCAGAATTTCTGCCGCCCGGATGGCCGAGGTGAACGCGGGCGCACTGGCCGGTCAGCCAGTCAGCGCGGTTGTCCGGCAACTGCGCCAGCTCGGCCTGCAGCACCGGGTCATATGGCTGGCCACCGCCCAGCAGTCACCCGGCACCGTCATATCCGTCCAGCCATCAGGTCAGGTACCAGTCGGCAGCACCGTCATAGTCGCCGCCGCGCTGCAGCCCCACGACCATTCCGGCGGCCACGACCACAGCGGCGACGGAAACGGCGGCAACAGAAACGGCGGCAACTGACCCACGGCGGGCATCCGTCATCTGACGCGGACGGCCCGGAGTGTGATCGCCGCGTGCCCTGCGGCACGCGGCGATCACGTGACCGGGGCGGTGCGCTAGCCGCTCATGACGGCCTGCTTCTGGTCGCGGCTGGTGATCTCGATGCTGCGGGGCTTGGCTGCCTCGTGGACCGGGATAGTCAAGGTGAGGACGCCCGCATCGTAGTCAGCGGCGATGTGCTCGGCATCGAGGGTCTCGCCAAGGAACACCTGGCGGGTGAACGTGCCGGACGGCCGCTCAGCGACGATCATCTGGACGCTGCCGCCCTCCATCGGGGAGCGCTCGGCGCGGACGGTCAGCACGTTCTGCTCGACGGTCAGGTCGATGGAGTCGGCCCGGACGCCGGGCAGGTCCAGGTGGATGTAGAAGTTGTCGCCCTTGCGGTAGGCGTCCATCGGCATCGCGGCCGGGCGGGCGGCCGTTCCGAGCACCTGCTGGGTCAGCCGGTCGAGTTCGCGGAACGGATCGGTGCGCATGAGCATGATTGGAAGCCTCCTCACTGAGGTGCGTCGTCACAGTGCAACTCGCAAGATCTATATAACATGCTAAGCGATTAGCTGACAAGAGTCGACGAAGATTTCTTTATCCTGCATACTGAGGAAGAGAACGCACGCCTGCATGGAGCGGAAGGGAAGGTGACCGTAATGGCCGCGACGCAGCCCGGCGGAACGGCGCCGGATCTTTACCAGCTGCTAGGCGTGGCCCGTGAGGCATCAGGCCCGGAGATCACGCATGCTTACCGGCGCAAGGCCAGGGCCATGCACCCGGACTCCCGGCCGCAGGACACCAGCGCGCCAGCCCGGTTCCGCGCCCTGGCCGAGGCCTACCAGGTTCTCAGCGATCCCGGCCGGCGGGCCGCCTACGACCGGACGCTCCGGCATGAGCCGGCCCCGGCCCCCCGCACCGCGCCACCTGCATCCGGTACGGCGGCACAGGCGCCGCTGTGGCCGGCCGGCCCCGCCTGGCCAGGCAGCATGACACTGCCCGGACGAGCGCCCGGCCCGCCGCTGTGGGCAGGCCCAGTCCGGGTAGACCGCCCGGACGCCGCGCCGGCTCCGGGCGCATGGCGCGATGAGCGTGCCAGGCTGGCCCTCATCGCAGAACTGGTCAGCCGGTATCTTGACGACGGCTGGTACTGGCCATGGTGAACGCTGACTGGGCTGATCGCGACCGGGGCCTGTTCAGTATCTCCGTTGCTGCCGAGCTCACCGGCCTGCATCCGCAGACCCTGCGGATCTACGAGCGGGAAGGGCTGCTGGATCCCGCGCGCAGCGCGGGCGGCACCCGCCGTTACAGCCGGCGGGACCTGGACCGGCTGCAGGAGATCTGCGCCCTGACCGGTGAGGGCCTCAACATAGCGGGCATCCGCCGCGTCCTCCAGCTCCAGGAGGAAACCAGGCGGCTGCAGGCCGAGCTGGCCGCGCTGCGGGAACTGGCCAACGGCAACAGCAGCCCCGGCGGCCACCCGGCGCCGGGCGATGGACAGGGAAACGGCTGACCGGACCCACCGTCCGTGGTGTGTCATATGCGGCACGCAGAGCAAGGCGCCGGAATCCGGCCGGTCATGACTCACCGGCTGAAGACCGCATCCGCCCAAGCGGAGTTCTTCCCAGGCGGAGAGGAGGAATGATGTCATCCAACGGCCAGGAGCCGGGGCAGGGCGAGCTGACGCCGGCCCAGCACCGCCAGATGGAGCAGCGCCAGTCCGATCAGGATCGCACGCTGCTGGCGATGCAGCAGCTCGAGGCAGCCTTGGGTGCGGCCGCCCCCCGGAGGGAGCGAGCCTGGCACAGTGAAGTACGCAGCGCGCTCGCCGTTCTCGGCGAGGCAGCCAGCAGCGAGGCTAAGAATGCGGAGCAGCCGGAGAGCCTGCTTTCCGACATCGCCCGCACCCAGCCATGGCTGCGCAACCGGGTGCGAGGCCTGCGGATCCAGTACCGCCAGCTGCAAGCCAGCATCGCGTCGCTGCAGAGCGAGCTGGAGGAGCCGACGGGCTCAGCGGTGGACTTCGCCGACATACGCCAGCGGCTCGCCTGGATCCTCACCGGGTTCCGTCACCAGAGGGCACGCGAATCCGACCTCATCTACGAGGCGTACTACGACGCGTTCCGCTCTGACATCACGCTGGACGCCGGTAACGCACCGGGCGGCCGCTGAGCGGGAGAACGTCCGGCGGACATCCCGGGGGAACCACCGACCACGGGACCTATTGGCACATCTGGTGGGCAGGACGCCGCCCGGGCGGCGCGCCGCTCGCTGATGACCGGCCGTCAGCGGCTCACTTGCCGCTGCCCGTGACCACCGGCATCATGCCGAGCTGGGTCCGCATGTCGACCTGGTCGAAGTACAGGTGGAAGCTGATGACCTTGCCCTCGTCGAACTCGTAGACGCCGCAGAAGCGCACGTTCAATGAGCGGCTGGTGGCGGGAACGTCATCAGCAGGACTACGCAGCATCCCTCTGTGCGTGCCGGTGAAGCAGCCCTCATGGACACCGCCCCGGTCGTCCGCGTGGATGGAGACCGTATCGATCCGGTTATCGGGAAAGGCCTCGATCCACGTCGACCAGAGCGTCTCGGCAGCGTCACGGCCGACCATCCGCTGCCCGCCGGGCGCCTCCAGTTCCATCCGGTACAGGTCCGCCGCTGCGAGCCAGCCGTCGTGGTCCCGTGTGTTCCACAGCTCGATATTGCGCTCGATGAGGCTCCGGGTGTCGCCCTCGCGCACGGACGTGAACGCCAGGCCGTATTCCTCCACGGAGCGGATTGTGACGTGCGCCACCGCTGCAATGTCGGCGCGCAACCTTGCCACGCTGGACCGGCTGGCGGCCAGGGCATCCTTGTCTTCCCAGGCGGTCACCACGATGCAGCGGCCGCTGGCCCGGTCGGTCATCAGCTGGGCGCTGCAGATACGAGGAATGTCCATAAGCGCGGGTACCGCCGTGTTGCGGAACTCCTCGATAGCCGCGTCGAGGCAGGCAGGGCTACCGTCCATCCGGGTCAGCCCGATACCGGCTCCCGGTGCGGGACGGCTCCGGCGGACGAATATGGGCACCTCGTAGTGCTCGACCGTCACCGTACCCTTGATCAGCTCGGTGAGTTCCTTACGGGAGACCTGAACAGCCTGCTCACTCGCGGTCATCGCGTCGGCCGAATCCCAGTAGGATGCGACGATGCAGGTGCCCAGGTCGGCGTTGGTGAAGAACGCCAGGCCCCGGCTGCCAACCTGGGCCTCCTCTGACGGACGTACCGTTGTTTCGAGGTATCGGGTGGCCTCGCCCAGCTGGCCGGAATCTCCGGCCAACATGTTCATACGAACGTGCATGATTCTTCTCCTTGCCCGTCATTTCACCGGTCAGGCATTGAGCCCCCTACTTCCTGATGCGGCAGGTGACCGTCTTTGGAATGCCCTGGAGCCTGGGTGGGCAGCTGCCTGAATAGGGCCCCGTGCAGCTGCGCTGGGTGCTGTCCAGTAGAACATCGGCGCTGCGGGCCGGCAAGATTCGGCGCGAGATGAATCGAAGGCGTGCATGAGCCGCACGGAACACTATCGCCGCGGTACTGGATCCGGCGCGGAGCGCCGATTAGCGGGCGGGCCCCCGACGTGTGATCCGGCTACCAGCGGGGAGATGAAGCGCCGTGACCCCCGCTGACGTTGCCGGGCTGATACGCAGCGAGCTTAGTTCGCCGGGCATCCGGCGCCGGCGCTGCGGGCGCGGCTTCCGGTACCTGGCACCGGACGGTACGCCGCTCAGTGACCCCAGCACGCTTGCCAGGATCAAGGCGCTGGTGATCCCGCCTGCCTGGGAAGATGTCTGGATCTGTCCCCAGCCTGGCGGCCATATCCAGGCCGTCGGGACGGATTCCGCCGGGCGTCGCCAGTACCGGTATCACGACCTGTGGCGTGAGCAGCGCGATCGCGAGAAGCACGACCGGGTGCTGGAGTTCGGCGCGGCGCTGCCGCACGTCCGCACGGTGGTCGAGCATCACCTGGACGGCCCGGGCCTGTCCAGGGACAGGGTGCTCGCAGCCGCCATCCGGCTGATCGACCTCGGGTTCTTCCGGCCGGGCGGCGAGGAGTACGCGGCCGAGAACGGCACGTTCGGGCTGGCGACGATCCGCCGGGAGCATGTCACCTGCACCCGCGGCCAGCTTGTCTTCGAATACACGGGCAAGAGCGCTAAGCACCGCGAGCAGGCCGTCGCCGACGAGCATGTATGCGCGGTCGTCCAGAGCCTCAAGCGGCGCAGGAGTGGCGACGAGCTCCTCGCGTACCGCAGTGGCCCGCGGTGGCACAACGTTACCGCCGCGGATATCAACGACTACTTGCGCGAGGTATCGGGCGGCGATTTCACCGCGAAGGATTTCCGGACATGGCATGCCACGGTGCTCGCCGCTGTCGGGCTCGCCGTGTCGGAGGCCGCCGCGGAATCGGAGAGCGCCCGCAAGCGCGCTGTTGCCCGGGTGGTCCGCGAGGTGGCCGACTACCTGGGCAACACCCCCGCCGTCGCCCGCGCCTCCTACATCGATCCGCGTGTCATCGGGTTGTATGAGAAGGGGGTGACGATCGCGCCCGCCCTTGCCGACCTGGGCAAGGGCCGGGAATTCGGCGATGTCGCCACCCAGGGCCACGCCGAGCGGGCCGTCCTGAAACTGATCACCGGGCACGCCGGTCCCGGGGACGCACCAGGCTGACAGGTCATCGGGTCGCCGGGCGTGCGACACCGGCCGGCCTGGCATCACTGGCACGGGCCGCGGCCTCATCGGGTCGCCGGGCGCCGCAACGGTCCCCACTGCGCGTTCTGCTCATCAACGACGCGCTCCGCCTCGGCGATGATCTCACCGGCGATCCAGGCCACCGGCCGGAGGCGCCATCATGCGATCCCGCCAGCGCGGCCGCGCACGTGATCGTGCGCCAGGGCCGGGTATGCCCTCGGCATGGACGCTACCGGTAACAATCGCAGCGAGAATCCCCAGCAGAACGCGAACGGACTGCCTGCCCGGGTCGCCGACGTCGTCGGTGAGGTCAGCGCGTCCGCCGAGAAGCCCTCGCAGAGCCGGTCGGCCGGCCTGGTTGCCCGGCTGGCCCTTGCAAGGGTTACCCGCGGCGTGCGCTTCGCAGGACGCCGTATCCACTCGGGGAGCCACTGGCTCGCCGCCGAGGTACTCGCCATGGCACCGCGCCTGCCCGTCAGGGACCAGGCGGCCCTGCGCGCC
>DASQVO010000331.1:0-10795 GCA_035640715.1 Streptosporangiaceae bacterium | reverse complement strand
AGGTCCCGGGACGCCTGCTCGCGCACACGAGCGGGCGCTACGGCGTGGGAGTCCTCGAGCCGGTCACCCGGCTCGGCGCCCTGCCCCTGGCGCTGCATCCGGTGATGACCTTCACCGGCCGCAGCGACGACATCGACCGGATGCGCGGTATCTGCTTCGGCGTCACGGCCCCCGAGCCGCTCAGGCCCGCTGCCGAGGCACTCGTCATCGAGATGGGCGGCGAGCCCGTCTTCATCGCCGAAGCCAGCAGGGGGCTCTACCACGCGGCGCTCGCCAGTGCCGCCAATCACCTCGTTACCCTCGTCACCGAGGCCAGTGACCTGCTCCGCTCAGCCGGAGCGGCCGAGCCGGCCCGGATGCTCAGCCCGCTGCTCTTCGCCGCGCTCGACAACGCGCTGCGGCTCGGCGACGCGGGCCTGACCGGGCCCGTCGCCCGGGGCGACGCGGGCACCGTCGCCGGCCACGTCGAGGCATTGCGTGACGCGGCACCTGAGGCGCTCGCCGTATACGTCGCGCTGGCCCGCCTCACTGCGGACCGCGCGCTCGCCGCCGGCCTGCTCACGCCGCCCGACGCAGAGCGCCTGCTCGACGTGCTCTCTGGTTCGGCGCCGTGACCGCCGCGCCCGTCCTCGCGGTAACCCGCGCGGAAATCCGCTCAGCGCGCGCCCGGCTCGGCTCGCCCGTCGTCTTCGTGGCCACCATGGGCGCGCTGCATGCCGGGCACCGTAGCCTGCTGCGGCAGGCAGCCAGGATGGCCATGCCGAACGGGGCGGTGGTGGGCTCCATCTTTGTCAACCCGCGTCAATTCGGGCCGGGCGAAGACCTTGACCGCTATCCGCGCACTCTCGAAGCCGACCTGGCGCTGTGCGCCGAAGAAGGCGTTGCCGTTGTCTTTGCCCCGGCGGCGGCGGAAATGTACCCGGCGGAGCAGATGGTGACCGTCGACCCCGGGCCCATGGGGCAGGTACTCGAAGGCGAATTCCGGCCCGGGTTCTTCGGCGGCGTGCTGACGATTGTCCTGAAGCTTTTCGAGCTGATTCGGCCGGACATCGCGGTCTTCGGCGAGAAGGACGCGCAGCAGCTGGCGCTGGTGCGCCGGATGGCCGCCGACCTCAATCTCGGGATCCAGGTCGCCTCCGTCCCGACGGTCCGCGACGAGGATGGCCTTGCCACCTCCAGCCGTAACAGGTACCTATCGGCGGCGGAACGCTCGGTGGCGCTGGCGCTTCCCGCCGCCCTGGACGCCGGCCGGGCGAAGGCGGCGGAGGGCCCACAGGCGGTGCTGGCGGCCGCCAGGGAGGTCCTCGACCGCGCGGGCGCGGCCGAGCGTGTTCCGGGCGTGGCTCCCCGGATGCAGCCCGATGACGGCCTGTCCAGCCAGCGCTCTGACGGCGGTCTTCCTGGTGACCGCCCGGACCGGAGCCTCCCTGGTGACCGCCCGGGCCCGAGCCTCCCCAGTGACCACCTGGACGGCCGCCCAGTGCGGCCGCCGCTGACCGTCGATTACCTCGCTCTGGTGGATCCCCGGACGTTCGCGCCTGTGCGGTCCGGCTACACGGGCCCGGCGGTGCTTGCGGTCGCGGCAAGGGTGGGAACGACGCGCCTCATCGATAACGTCCCGCTCGAGTTCATCCAGAGCACGGCTGGTGCGACATGGCGCCGGTAACCACCTTGCCTGCCAGGATAGCCGCCGGAACGGCCGCTGCCGGTAACGCCGGCGTTGCTGTCACCGGCGGCACAGCCGGAAGCGCGGCCGTCAGAGCGTACCGGCTGCTGGCCCGGCCAGCCGGCTGGGTCCGGCACGCGGATGTTGTCGTGGTGGGATCGGGCGTGGCGGGGCTGACCACGGCCCTGGCCATCCGCAGCCTGGCGCCTGGCCTTTCCGTGCTGCTCGTCACCAAATCCGACCTGAACGCGGGCTCGACGCGCTGGGCGCAGGGCGGGATCGCCGCGGCGCTGGGCCCCGACGACTCACCGGAAGATCACCTCAGCGACACCCTGGAGGCGGGCGCTGGGCTGTGCGACGAGGCAGCGGTCCGCGCGCTGGTCACCGACGGGCCTGGCGCGCTGCGCCGCCTGGCCCGGGCGGGAGCCCGATTCGACCTGGATGCCGACGGCGCGGTGGCGCTGACCAGGGAAGGCGGCCACCGCCGGCGGCGGATTGCGCATGCCGGCGGCGATGCCACCGGCGCGGAGGTGTCGCGGGCGCTGCTCACCGCGCTGCAGGCACCCCGCTCCGGGTGCCCGGCCAGCGGCATCGATATCATCACCCGCGCGCTCGTCCTCGACCTGCTGCGCGACGCCAGCGGGCGCGCTGCGGGGATCACGCTGCACGTGATGGGTGAAGGGCAGCCGGACGGCGTCGGAGCGGTGCACGCGCGAGCCGTCGTCCTGGCCACCGGAGGGCTCGGCCAGATCTACCAGGCGACCACCAACCCCGGGGTATCCACCGGTGACGGCGTCGCCCTAGCCCTGCGCGCCGGTGCTGAGGTCTGCGACCTGGAGTTCGTCCAGTTCCATCCCACCGTGCTGTGGCTCGGCGCCGGGGCGCGCGGCCGTCAGCCGCTGATCTCGGAGGCGGTCCGCGGCGAGGGGGCGTTCCTCGTGGATGCCGCCGGCACCAGGTTCATGACCGGCAGGCACCCGCTGGCCGATCTGGCTCCCCGGGATGTGGTGGCGAAGGCCATCATGGCGGCGATGATCGAGACGGGCACCGACCACGTGTACCTGGATGGCCGGCACCTGGGTGAGCTGACCTGGAACCGGCGCTTCCCCACCATCGCCGAAAGCTGCCGCAGCAGGGGGATCGACCCGGTCGCTGCCCTGATTCCCGTGGTCCCGGCCGCCCACTACGCGAGTGGCGGCATTCGCACCGACCTGCGTGGCAGGACCTCAGTGCCGGGCCTGTACGCCTGCGGTGAGGTGGCCTGCACGGGGGTGCACGGCGCGAACCGGCTGGCATCCAATTCGCTGCTGGAAGGGCTCGTCTTTGCCGAGCGGATCGGCGTGGACATCGCGGGCGGCCTTCCCCCGGCCGCGCCGCCGGCCCGGGGAGAGGTTCCCGAGTGGCTGGCCAGGCCCGGTGCCGGGAGCCGGCTGCGGGGGGTCATGTCGCAGCGTGCGGGAATCCTGCGATCGGGTGCGGGGCTCAGCGCGGCAGCGGATGAGCTGGCCGTCATCGCCGCGGACGGGGCATCTCCCGCGGCGGAGCCGGCCCGGCCATGCGTGGCCGCGTGGGAGGCGTCCAACATGCACCTGGTCGCATGCGCGCTGGTAGCGGCAGCGGCGGCACGGGAGGAAACCAGGGGCAGCCACTGGCGTGCGGACCATCCGCTGACGGCTGAGAGCTGGCGCGGGCACCTGGTCACCGTGCTCGGTGCCGATGGCCTCCGGACGAGTTTCGAGCCCTCCGGCCACGGCGCCCCAAAGCGCCCTGGAGGCGAGCGGGAGACGGGGCATGAGTGAGCCGGAGGGGCGCGGCGCTGCCTGGACTGAGGAGCGAGGGACGAGCGACGAGGGAAGGCGGCGCCCCAAAGCGCCCTGGAGGCGAGCGGGAGACGGGGCATGAGTGAGCGCCTGAGCGAGGACCTGTCCGGCCGGCTGCGCGGCGCGGGACTGGATCCGCATGCGGTCGCCGACATCGCGGCGGCAGCGCTCGCCGAGGACCTGGCCGGGGGAACCGACATCACGACCGGCGCGATCATCGCTCCGGATGCCGTGGCCCGCGCCGAGGTGGTGGCGCGCGCCGGCGGCGTCGTGGCGGGACTGGCAGTGGCGGAGGCAGTCTTCCAGATCACCGCCGCTGGGGCTGGCCCGCTGGGCTCGCGGGCGCATGCTTCAGACGGCTCACCCGGAACCGCGGTGCGCGCATCAGGCGGCTCAGGCAATTCCCCCCCGGCGCGCGCACCAGGCGGCTCGATCGCGCTGCAGGCGCGTGCCGTGGACGGCGGCCGGGTGCACCGCGGCGACGTGCTGCTGACGGTCGCCGGACCGCTCACGGCGATACTGGCGGCGGAACGGACGGCACTGAACCTGCTGTGCCACCTGTCGGGTATCGCCACCCTTACCCGCCGCTGGGTGGATGCGGTGGAGGGGACCGGAGCACGGATCAGGGATACCCGTAAGACCCTGCCGGGCCTGCGCGCACTGGAGAAATACGCCGTCCGCTGCGGTGGCGGCGTCAACCACCGGATGTCGCTGTCTGATGCCGCGCTGATCAAGGACAATCACGTGGCCGCGGCCGGATCGGTGGCAGCCGCCTTCGCAGCTGTCCGGAGCCGCGCCGCGGGTTTCCCCATTGAGGTCGAGTGCGACACGCTCGACCAGGTGGATGAGGCGGTCCGTGCGGGTGCCGACCTGATCCTGCTGGACAACTTCACTATCCCGGCGATGGCCGACGCCGTCCGGCTGGCTCGCGGGCGCGCGAGGCTGGAGGCAAGCGGCGGCCTGTCACTTGAGCACGCCCGGGAGGTCGCCATGACCGGAGTCGACTATCTCGCCGTAGGGGCGCTCACCCATTCGGCCCCAGCGCTCGACATAGCCCTCGACCTGGCACCGGTGCCGGGCATGCACTGAGAGGTAAGCAATGCTGCTGGCGATCGACGTGGGCAACACCAACACGGTTCTCGGCGTCTTCGATGGCGAGGAGGTCATCGAGCACTGGCGGATCGCTACCGTGCCTGACCGCACGGCGGACGAGATCGCCGTGGTGCTGCAGGGGCTGCTGGCACAGAGCGCCGTGCTCAAAGATCCGGTGCGCTACGGCGGGGGAGGCGGCGGGGGCGCCCCGGGCACCGGCATCGAGGGCATCTCGCTCTGCTCGACGGTGCCGTCGGTGCTGCACGAGATGAGGGAGATGTGCCGGCGCTACTACCGTGAGGTGCCTGCGGTAATTGTCCAGCCAGGCGTGAAGACCGGCGTGCCGATCCGGATGGACAACCCCAAGGAGGTCGGCAGCGATCGCATCATGAATGCGCTCGCTGCCGTGCACCTCTACGGCGGCCCGGCTATCGTGGTGGACTTCGGCACGTCAACCAACTTCGATGCGGTCAGCGCGCGGGGTGAGTTCGTGGGCGGCGCGCTCGCCCCCGGCATAGAGATCTCCGTTGACGCGCTGTCCCGCAGGGCCGCTCAGCTGCTGAAGGTGGAGCTCACCCGGCCACCCCGGGTGGTCGGGAAGAACACCGTGGAAGCCCTGCAGTCCGGGATCGTCTACGGGTTCGCGGGCCAGGTGGAGGGGATCGCGAGGCGGATGGCACGCGAGCTCGCGCCTGCTGACCCGGAATCCGTGACGATCATCGCGACCGGGGGCCTGGCTCCTCTGGTCATCGATGAGGTCAGCATCATCGATGCGCATGAGCCCTGGCTTACCCTGATCGGGCTCCGTCTCGTCTTCGAGCGGAACGCCGCGGTCGAGGCCTGAGCAGTATCCGGCCTGCAGCGCGTCGGCGGAAACCGGCGTGCTCGCTACCGGTCGGCACCGGTAGCCTCAGGCAGGTGACCGACAACCATCCGGAGATGCCGGAGCAGATGCGCGTCCGGCTGGCCAAGCTTGACGTGCTGCGCGAAGCCGGCGTGGACCCGTACCCGGTTGGCTTCCCGCGCACCGCGACGATCGCGGAGGTCAAGGCGGCCCACCCCGACCTGCCGCCGGACACGGCGACCGGTGACACTGTGGGCATCGCGGGGCGCGTGATGCTGTCCCGGATCGGCGGCAAGCTGTGCTTCGCCACCCTACGGGATGGCACGGGTGACATCCAGGTCATGATCTCGCTGGCCAGGGTCGGCGAACAGGCGCTCGCGTCCTGGAAGCGGGACGTCGACCTCGGCGATCATGTCGGCGTGCGGGGCGAGGTGATCACCTCGCGCAGCGGTGAGCTGTCGGTCCTTGCCGACTCGTTCGCGATCGTGGCCAAGGCCCTGCGGCCGCTCCCCGAGAAGCACAAGGGGCTCAGCGACGTCGAGTCGCGCGTGCGCCAGCGTTACGTGGACCTGATCGTCAACCCGGAGTCACGCCGGATGGCGAGGATGCGCAGCGATGTCATACGCGCGCTGCGCGAGGAGATGCACGCCCGCGGCTTCATGGAGGTGGAGACGCCGGTCCTGCAGGCCATCCACGGCGGCGCGAACGCCCGCCCGTTCACCACCCACGGCAACGCCTACGACAGCGATCTCTACCTGCGTATCGCGCTGGAACTGTACCTCAAGCGGCTCATCGTCGGGGGGATCGAGAACGTCTACGAGATCGGCCGGGTGTTCCGGAACGAGGGGGTGGACACCACCCACAACCCCGAGTTCACGATGCTGGAGGCCTACCAGGCCTACGGCGACTACGACACGATGGCGACGCTGACCCGTGAGCTGGTGCAGCAGGCCGCCCGCACGGCACTCGGCAGCACGATGCTGCACCGCGCTGACGGCAGCGAGCACGACATCGGCGGTGAGTGGAGGTCGGTGACGGTGCATGCTGCTGTATCGGCCGCACTCGGCGAAGAGATCACGCCAGACACGGCCGAGGAAGAGCTCCGCAGGCTGTGCGGGCAGGCGGGTGTCCCGGTCCAGCCCGGCTGGAATCGGGGGCAGATCGTCCTGGAGATGTATGAGCGGCTCGTTGAGAAGCAGACCGTCGAGCCAACGTTCTACCGTGACTTCCCCGTCGAAGTCTCGCCGCTGACCCGGGCGCACCGGAAAGACCCGCGCCTGGCCGAGCGGTGGGACCTGGTGGCATTCGGCGCCGAGCTGGCGACGGCCTACTCCGAGCTGGCCGACCCGGTCGAGGAGCGGGCCCGGCTCACCGCCCAGTCGCTCCTGGCCGCCGGGGGCGATCCCGAGGCGATGCAGCTGGACGAGGATTTCCTGCGGGCCCTCGAGTACGGCATGCCACCCACTGGCGGCATGGGCATGGGCATCGACCGTCTGATGATCATGTTCACCGGGATGAGCATCCGCGAGACGATCCTGTTCCCCTTCGTCAAGCCCGAGTAAGCTCCGCTGAACCATGATCGTGGGCCATTTGCCGCTGTACATGGTCTACGGCCATGATCATGAAACCGGGCTGGATCAAATGTGGGAGGTGTGCCGCCGCGCGGCAGAGTCAGGCTTCGATGCGGACGGCGCCGACGTAGACATCCCAGGGGACTGGCTGCACCTGGACATCCTGGCCGTAGGCGGGCGCGTCGACCATCAGCCCGTTGCCGATGTAGAGGCCTACGTGGCTGATGTCGGCGAAGAAGAAGACCAGGTCCCCTGGCTCAAGCTGGCTGCGCGAGATGTGCTGGCCCATGTCCCACTGGCTGCCCGTGTAGTGCGGCAGGCTGATTCCTTCTTGCGCGTACGCCCACATGACAAGGCCGGAGCAGTCAAATTCACTTGGGCCCGCCGCTCCCCACACGTAGGGGTCCCCGCGCCGTGAGAGCGCGTAGCGCAGGGCCACGGCACCGACGCTGCTGCTGCCCGGGATGTTGATGTTCGGGTATTGCCCGGTCTGGTTGAAGATCGCCATGGCCTGCTGCATCGCGGAGCTGTTGATCTTGTCAATCTCGCTCTGGATCTCCTGGCTCTTGGCGCTCATTGCGGCCTGGAGCGCCGTGACATGGGCGATCTGCTGCTGGGCCGTCGCACGGGCGCGCGCATCCGCGGCCTCCGCGGCCTTCAGGCCGGTCACCCGGTTGCCGTTTTCCTGGTCAAGCTGCTGCGTGATCGATGCCTGACCGAGGAACTGCTCGGGGTTGCTGCTGGTGAAAAGCTCGAGAATCGGGTCATAGCCCGCGTTCATGTAGCTAGCAGAGGCAAGCCGGCCAACGGCGGACTGGCTGGCCTTCAGCGCGGCGGCGTCCTGCGCGGCAGCCTTTTCCGCTTTCCTGGCCGCGACGCGTGCCGAGGAAAGCTGGATGCGGAGGCCGTCGTATTGCTCGCTGAGCGCATTGATCTGGTACGTGAGTTGCTTTGCCTGGGCAACCAGCGATTTCAGGTCCGGTGCGGGGACGCGGGTCTGGGCGCTGCTCACGCCGCCGGGCAGGAGGAGAGCGAGGGCAGTCGTCGCTCCTGTGAGCGCCGCCACGGTTCGCCAGGCGCGGGACGCGCCGGTCCGTGCGCGGGACGGTGAGGAGATCGTACGCATGACGCCATGCCGCGAACGCCGCACGGAAGTCCTCCTCTCGCAGACCGCCGACGTCGGCATCATCCATGTCATCCGTCGATTGCTGGTAACAGCGTTGCACATTATTGGATCTCGACACGCTTGCCAACCGGAACGCGATAACTGGCCGCTTTTTTACCGGTGAGGGCGGTTGCGGCCGTCGCTATCTGCACTGGCCGCCGCACCGGCTATCGTGTACCCGCGATGGGATACACGGTCAGGCAGGCGCGTACCAGTGACGTCCCGGGGATCCGCGGCCTGATCGAAGCGAACGTGGCGTCGGGCCGCCTGCTCGGCAAGGCCACCGTCACCCTGTATGAGGACATTCAGGAATTCTGGGTCGCTGAGCGGGAATCCGACGGCCTGCTGGCGGGCTGTGGTGCACTGCATGTCCTGTGGGAGGACCTCGCCGAGATCAGGACGATCGCGGTCAGCGCGGACTGCCAAGGACGCGGGATCGGGGGCCGGATCGTCCAGGCACTGCTCGGCCGTGCCCGCGAGCTGGGTGTCGAGCGAGTGTTCGTGCTCACGTTCGCGGTGAACTTCTTCGCCAGCCTCGGCTTCAAGGAGATCAGCGGAACGCCGGTCGCGCCCGACGTGTACGCCGAGTTGCTCCGGTCCTACGACGAGGGCGTAGCCGAGTTCCTCGACCTCGACTGGGTGAAGCCGAACACCCTTGGGAACACCCGGATGCTGCTCCGGCTCTGATCCTCCTCGCCCGCGGTCAGAGCAGGCGCAGCTGCCGGTCCCGCGGCTGCCGCCTCGGCGCTGCCGCGCGGCCCAGAAGCGCCGGATCGATGGCGGCCAGGAACGGTGAAGGGCCCGTCACCGACGAACTGCCGATCCTGGACCGTCTGGCCGCGCAGGTGAGGAAGAGCCGTGCGCGGGCCCTTGTCATCCCGACGAACAGCAGCCGCCGCTCCTCGTCCGTGCCCACCGGGGTACCGGGCCGCGGCCCGGGTGAGGTGCCTGGGATGGCGCCCGGCAGCCAGAGCGGGAGCAGGCCCCGCTCGCAGCCCGCGATGAACACCACCTCGAACTCAAGTCCCTTCGCCGCGTGCAGCGTCAGCAGGGTGACCGCATCCGCCCTGGGATCCAGCGCGTCCGCCTCCGCGCCGAGTGACACCTCGGTGAAAAACCGGCCGATGTCGTCACCGCATCGGCTGGCCAGCGGCACGAGCACCTCGCCGGCTGCCAGCACATCAACCGCGGCCGCCGCGGAGCCCGGCAGGAAAGCAGTGAGCTTTCCCACGGCTCGGCGGAGCCGGTCGGTGACGCTGGTGACGGGGCCATTGGGCGCGGCCGGCTCCGCCAGGCGCATCTCGCTGACGATGTCCCGCACCCCGGGCCGGCGTGCCAGCAGGTCGTGCGAGCGCTTCTGGAAAGGGAGCCCGGCGCGGGTCAGCGCCTGGCCGAGCGCAGCGGCCTGCGCGTCGGTACGGTAAAGAATGGCGACGTCCGACAGGGCCAGTGCCGTGTGCCGCTCCCTTGAGTCCACGCGGCCGCTGTCCAGCGAATGGAAGGACGAGCCGCCGATCAGCCGGTCGATCTCCCCGGCGATCCACGCCGCTTCGGCCTGCTCGGTGGGCCCCTCATGGAAGATGATCGCCGACGCGCCGGCCGCCGGCGGTGCCTCGCCGCCGGCCCGCTGGCCTGGCGCGCCATCCGCGGGCGCGGGCACGGCGGATCCGATCGCGACCGAGCCGCCATGGCGGGCCATCGCGTGCAGCTCCCTGCCGGGGACCAGGGTGGCTGGTGCGATCGCCTGCAGCGCGCCGGCCACGATGGCGGGGCTGGACCGGTAGTTCCGGGTCAGGCAGACCGTTTTCGCGTCCGGGTAGTCCGCGCTGAAGCGCAGGAAGAAGCCCACGTCGGCGCCGCGGAATCCGTAGATGGCCTGGTCGGGATCCCCGATCACCGTGAGGCCGGGCGTCCCGCCGCTCAGCAGACGGAGCAGCTCGTACTGCTGCTCATCGATGTCCTGGTATTCATCCACGCTGATCCAGGGCCACCGGTCGCGCAGCCCGGCGGCGATGGCGGTCTCGGTGCGCAGCAGCCGGACGGCAAGACCCATCAGGTCATCCAGGTCGACCAGCCCGCGGGAGGCCAGTTCCGCCCGCAACGCCGCGCGGTCGGCTGCCGCGGTCTCGTCATGGCGGCCGGGGCTGGCGCCCAGTGTGGCCAGGAGCCGGCGGCCTTCGCGCTGTGAGCCGGTGATCCGTGAAGCCGCCTCGAGCCTGGCCGCCTCGTCGGCCACCTGGAATCGGTGGGGCAGCCCTGCCCGGTCGGGTTCTTCCCTGAGGAGCCGGAGGGCCAGCCCATGGAATGTCGTCACCGTGACCTGCGCCGCGGCTGGCGGCGCGGCGGCATCACCTGGCCGGAGGAGGCCCGCGAGCCGGTGGCGCATTTCCTCAGCCGCGCGCCGGGTGAAGGTAACGGCGAGGAAGCTGTCCGCGGGGACGTCACGTTCAGCGATCTGGTAGGCGATCCGGTGCGTGAGCGTGCGGGTTTTCCCCGTGCCAGGACCCGCGATGATCATTAGCGGCCCGTCGGCGTGCGCGGCTGCGCGCTGCTCGGGATCCAGGTTGTCAAGCAGCGACGAGGCCAGCGATTCCGGCGCGCCCGCGGGCCGGGCCTGCCGCCGCGCGCGGCCGGGAC
>DASQVO010000330.1:0-4558 GCA_035640715.1 Streptosporangiaceae bacterium | reverse complement strand
CGCGGAGCCGGCCGGTGCGGGCGCGCTGCCCGCGGGCCCGGCTGCGCTCCCGGACTGCCCTGCCTGGCCCGGGTCGCCGGCCTGACCGGCCAGCGCGGGCCGGGCTGTGCCTTCGACGGCCGTCCGTCCGGCCGCCGCGCCGACGGACGGGGCCACCTCTCCCGCACCCTCCGCCATGGCGATTTTCAGGGCATCGATGGCCTTGTGCTGATCCCGCATGATCAGCACAAGCAGGACGGCGGCGACCACAAACAGCGTCATCGACGCCGTCACCCATGGCTGGCTGATCTTGTGCTCGGTGCTGGCCAGGATGATCCCGACGAGGAGCACGCCGAGCGACGCCGCCGAGAAAACGCGGGTTATCCGGTAAAGGTATGCCGTCACCGCCAGGTTGTGAGCCCGTATGTAGCGCGGTGTCGACATGATGGCCGCCGTGGCCGGGCCGATCGCGAACACGACAAAGGCAATGTGCAGCCACAACAGCACGCGGTCGGCAAAAGGCATGGCCAGATCCTAGTCGTAACCAGGCGGCTACGCACGTGGAGGCCTGTCCGGCAGTGATGCGGGACGGCGGGTGCGGCACTGCCAATGGCCGTGCCGCACCCGCACAGCTTGCCGATGCTGGGCTGCTAGTGCTGGCCCGCGGGCGAGTTCTCCCTCGACTCGGCCGGCGCGCCGGTCTTCGGCTGGTAGCGCAGGGCGAACCAGGCACCGACGAAGAAGATAACGCCGAGGATGAGCGTGCCGGCGGCGCGCAGCGGGTGGTGCCCGTTTGAGCCAGAGATCTGACCCATGAAGCTCGGCAGCGACTTGGCCGGCTCGGCCAGGTAGATGATGCCGGCGATGATGAACAGGATCGCGATGATCGCGAGAATCACGGCGGTGACCATGCGGCCTGCCGGCCGTCCGCCTGATTCAGTCACAGAGCTCATTTTTCCTCCTGGACTGGCTGGAATTACCTTGATCACAACTGGCGGCCGGTAAGCGGGATTGATGCCGCTTTGCCGTGCCGGTCTCCGACCGTAACAGCGCGCCGGTCCTGCCGCGCGTTTCCCCCGGACGGCACGCAGGGCGTCATGGCGCCAGGGGAAACCTATCGCCATCCGGCCCTTCGGGTACGAAGGAAGTCAGAGACCACATATTCACCGAGGCGCTCCGGCTGGGCGCGCAGGAGCCGTCCGCCGTTCCGCCGGGTCACATTTTCCACGAATGCGGTCAGCCGGTCGTCTTCTGCCAGCATAAAAATGTTCAGCGCCGCGTGGCGACGGGTCATCTTGTCCACCTCGGCAAGGGTCAGCTCGAGGGTCTCAGGGGAGGGCGGCCAGTCGAACCAGGACCGTCCGTTCCGCTGCAGGTGAGCCGTGGGCTCGCCGTCTGTCACGACGAGCACCACGGGCTCGTGTTCTGGGTGCCTGTCGAGGTGGCGCCCGGCAAGCACCAGGGCATGGTGCAGGTTGGTGCCCTGCACCATGTCCCAGCCTAGGCCAGCGAGCTCCGTCTCGCGGAGTTCGCGGGCATAGTTGGAGAAACCGACCACCTGAAGTGCGTCCTGCGGGAAGCGGGTGCGCATCAGCGCGTACAGCGCAAGCGCTGTCTGCTTGGCCGCCGCCCACGTGCCACGCAGGGCCATCGAGTAGGACAGGTCGACGAGCAGGGACACGGCGGCACCCCCCCGCCGTTCGGTCTCCGCGACCTCGAAATCGCCGGCGCCCAGGCGGACGCGGCGGCCGTCCCCCGCCCGCGTCCCCGGCGTGTCTCCGGTCTGCCCGGCCTGGCGGAGCAGCGCCTTCCGCACTGTCGCGGCTACCTCGATCGGCTGCTCATCGCCGAACTCCCAGGCCCGGGTGCTTCCGGTCAGCTCACCCGCCTGCCCGGCGTCACGCAGGTCATGGTCGCCGCGCCGGCTGGTGGAGATGTCGGCGAAGACCCGGCGCAGCGCCGTCTCGCCGAGCCGGCGGACCGCCCGCGGGGTCAGTTCGAGACGGCCGCCGTTGCGGTTCAGGTATCCCTGCGCTTCCAGTTCCCGCTCGATCCGGCGCAGGGCTTCCACATCGTCGACCGCCTGGCGGCCGAATGCCCGGCGGACGGCGTCCTCGTCGATGTCATCGAGGCGGGCGCCCGGGTAGTCCTGGCTGAGTGCCGTTTCCAGCTCGGCCAGGTCGGCGAGCTCAGCGAGCGCCGTGGTGGCGTCACCCAGGCCCAGCGGCTCCTCGCCCATCATGGTCTCGCCCTGCGCGCCGATGCGGTCCATGTCGGGACGGCGGGCCCGCAGCATGTCCGACAGCCGTGCCATCTCCACGGCGAGCCCCGCATCGTCAAGCGCCTGCGACATCAGGGCCGCCAGTTCCTCGCGCTGCTCGGCGCTGAGCGAAGACAGCAGCCGGTCAGCAGCGGCCATCCTCCGGATCAGCGAGTCGACGAGTTCCTCTAGGTCCCGTGGGTGGTCCGGGAACAGGTCGCCATAGGTCCCCATGAAACGGTCGAAGTCGGCGCTGGTATGGGCCCCGCGCGCGTCCGCCTCCAGCATCGAGTTCAGCTCGGCGAGCATGTCCTTGACCCGTTGCATCGCTTGCGGGTCCGGTGTCTGCAGGACCTGCTTCATGCCGCGGAACTGGCTGTCGAGCACCTCTCGGCGGAGCAGATCCTTGAGCTGCTCGAAAGTGTCGCGGGCCGCGCGGGAACGCCAGTCGTAGCCGGCCAGCTGCCGGACCGCCTGGGCCGTGTCGGATGACAGCGCGTCGAGGTCCGCCTCGCGCATGCGGGCTTCCTCGCTGGGGTCGGGGAAGAGCTCCGCGCGCTCCTGCCCGACTGCCGTGTCGAGTAGCGCGCGGGCCTGCTCCAGCGTTCCGCTGAGGCGGCCGCTGCTGCGTATCTCGCGCTGCCGCTCGCGCACCCGGCGAAGCAGGTCGTCAAGGCCGCGGCGGCCCGGACCGCCTTTGCGCAGCAGCTCGCGCAGCGCGTCTGCTGGCGTCGACCCCTCAAGCACCGAGTCGCCCAGCTCGTCGAGCGCCCCGCGGACGTCGTATGGCGGTGCCAGCGGGTCCGGGCCGTCGGCGTACGGACCATATCGGTAAGTGCCCACGCCGTTCCTTACGTCCGGTAGACGGCAGTGCCATCCATGGTGTCTTTTGACAGGCGCCGCATCAGGTACAGCCCTTCCAGCGCGAATTCGATCGCAGCGGCCGCATGGCCGAACGACTCGCCGCCGTCCATGCTCAGCCGCTGCATGATCTTGGCCAGCCCGGGCACCTCGCCGATCCGCTGCAGCAGCTCAGAGGCCGG
This sequence comes from Streptosporangiaceae bacterium, assembly GCA_035640715.1. Lineage (GTDB taxonomy): Bacteria > Actinomycetota > Actinomycetes > Streptosporangiales > Streptosporangiaceae > DASQVO01. The sequence goes on along the minus strand of DASQVO010000330.1, from coordinate 1,276 downwards.
CACGAGCTCGCCGGAGGTTACCGTGTGCCCGCCGTCGAACTTCCCGAGCAGGGCGGAGAGATCGGCGTTGCCGAGCCGGGCGCGGAACGTCTCCGCGATGGCCCGGCGAAGCAGGTGAGCGAGCACCTCCTCCTCCCGGCCCTCTTCGCTGACCTCGAACTCGACCTTGCCGCGCAGCGTCCCGACGATCCCGGGCAGGTCGCAGACCCGCGCGACGGGCTGCTCGGCGCTTGCGGTGGCCGCCGCGCCCGTGCTCGCGTGGTGCGAGGCCCCGCCGGCCCCGTCACGGCGTCCTGGCCTGGCGCCGTCAGTCAGCGCGGCGCGGCGCACAGCGGAAGCGGCGACTCCCTCGGCAGCGGCGATAGCGAATCGGGCGGAGACACCAGAGCGGGAATCCACCGCCGGTGACTCGCGGACCAGCCGCGTGAACCGGGCGATCACCTCCACGAGATGCTTGGGCAGTTCCGCTCCGGGGGCCATGCCATCCCAGCCGACGACGGCCTCCTGGCGGATGAGGGCAAGCTCGTCATCGAGCGTCAGCGGGTAGTGCGTGCGGATCTCGGCACCGAACCTGTCCTTGAGCGGCGTGATGATCCGGCCCCGGTTCGTGTAGTCCTCGGGGTTGGCGCTCGCCACCAGGACGAGATCAAGGGGAAGCCGCAGCGCGTATCCCCGCACCCCGATGTCCCGCTCCTCCAGCACGTTGAGCAGTGCGACCTGGATCCGCTCGGCCAGGTCTGGCAGCTCGTTGAGGCAGAAAATCCCCCGGTTGGTGCGCGGCACCAGGCCGAAGTGGATGGTCTCCGGGTCGCCGAGTGTCCGGCCTTCCGCCACCTTCACCGGGTCGATGTCACCGATGAGATCGCCAACGCTCGTGTCCGGCGTGGCAAGCTTCTCGCCGTACCTGTCCCGCGCATGGCGCCAGACGATCGGCAGGTCATCGCCGAGCTCATCGGCAAGGCGCCGGCAGCGGGCGCAGACAGGGACGTACGGGTGATCGTTTATCTCGCATCCGGCGACGGCAGGCGCCCATTCGTCGAGCAGCCCGGCCAGGGTACGGATGAGCCGGGTCTTACCCTGCCCGCGCTCTCCGAGCAGGATGACGTCGTGCCCGGCGAGGAGCGCGCGCTCAAGGTGCGGGAGCACCGTCTGGCCGAATCCGATGATCCCCGGGAACCGGTCCTGGCCGGCCCGCATCTTGGCGAGAAGATTCTGCCTGATCTCCTCCTTGACACTTCGGTAGACATGACCGGCAGCGCGCAGTTCGCCAAGCGTG
>DASQVO010000329.1:0-2701 GCA_035640715.1 Streptosporangiaceae bacterium | reverse complement strand
GAAAACTGGTAGCGGGGCAGGATTTGAACCTGCGACCTCTGGGTTATGAGTCAGGCGAGCGCCGTCTATGACGGCTCAGCGCGTCTATGCAGTCCAAGATCCGCGCTGCACAGGGGGCCGCGGCGTCTCACGCCGTCTCGCACCGCTCCTGTCCGTGGCCATGAGAAAGTCCCCGTGTGTGGCCAGGTCTAGGTACCCGCTGGTGGCCAGTTAAAAGTCCCCACCCCTCGCTCGTCGTGTCGCCGGGAGTTTGAGGTCCCGGGCGGTGACGGTGGCGGTGCCACCCAGTCACCGCACCGCCCGGGGAGCTTCTATTGAAGTCTGCGAGGGAACGTATGGACATCATCGCTGCCTATCGTGAGGCAGGCACTTACCGTGGGGCCGCGTCGATCGCGGGGACCACGCACAAGACCGTAAGGCGGGTCATTGAGCGGCATGAGGGCGGCGGGGTGCCGCCGCGGGTGCCGCGGGGCCATAACTACGACGGCGTGGCCGCCCTGGTGGCGGAGCGTGTGGAGAAGACATCGGGCCGGATCTCGGCCAAGCGGCTGCTGCCCGCCGCCCGGGCCGCGGGGTATGCCGGGTCGGACCGGAACTTCCGCCGCCTGGTCGCGGCAGCGAAGCAGGCGTGGCGGCGGGAGCATCACCGGGGCCGCCGCCCGGCGGTGTGGTCACCGGGTGAACACCTGGTCATCGACTGGGGTGTGCTGGCCGGGCTGCACGTGTTCTGCGCGGTGCTGGCCTGGTCGCGGTTCCGGTTCGTGCGGTTCGCTGCTGACGAGCGGGCGGCCACCACGCTGGCGCTGCTGACTGAGTGCTTCGAGGTCCTGGGCGGGGTGCCGGGCAAGGTGCTCGCCGACCGGATGGGCTGCCTGAAAGGCGCCGTGGTCGCCAATGTCGTGGTGCCCACCGGGCAGTACGTGCGGTTCGCCGCCCACTATGGCTTCCGGCCGGACTTCTGCGAGGCGGCCGACCCGGAGTCGAAGGGGATCGCCGGGCACCTGGTCGGCTATGCCAAAGCCGGCCTGATGGTGCCGCAGGCACCGTTCGGGGACCTGGCGGCGGCGAATGCCGCGGCCGCGGCGTGGTGTGCGGAGGTCAACGGCGCGGTGCACAGTGAGATCTGCGCGGTGCCCGTGGAGCGGCTGGCGACCGAGCGGGAACTGCTGGCCCCGCTGCCGTCGCTGCGCGCGAGCATCGGGCGGCAGGTCATCCGCAAGGTGGACCGGCTGTCCTGCATCCGCTTCGGCTCGGCCCGCTACTCGGTGCCGGTGCGCCTAATCGGCGAGCAGGTGGCGGTCCGCACCGACGACGGCCGGCTGCTGGTCATCATGACCGCCACCGGCCAGGTCGTCGCTGAGCACACCCTGGTCGCGCCCGGTGAGGCGTCGGTGCGGGATGAGCACTACGGCGGGCCACGGCCCGCGCCGCGGCGGGCGGTCCGGCCGAAAACCGCGGCGGAGAAAGCGTTCTGCGCACTCGGCCCGGTGGCTGAGGCATTCATCACCGGCGCCGCCGCGGCCGGGGCTACCCGGCTGCCCGCCGAGCTGGCCGAGCTGAACACCCTGCGCGCCGCCCACGGCGAGGCGGCATTCCTCGCTGCGCTGGACCGGGCGGTCGCGTTCAGCCGGTGGCGCGCCGCTGATGTGCGGTCCATCCTCGCCACCGGTGCCGGTGCCCCGCAGCCCGCGGCAGCCGGGGATGTGCTCGCGCTCGACCTGCCCGCCGTGCCGGTCCGGCCGCTGGCCGACTACGCCATCGGGAACCTGTCATGACCGCCGCCCCGCCGCCGCTGGCCCCCGACCTGGCCGCCGGGCTGCGGCGGCTCAAGCTCGCCGCGATGCGCCGCCTCGCCCCCGAGCTGCTGATCACCGCGAAGACCCAGCGGTGGGCCCCGGAGGAACTGCTGCGCACCCTGGTCGACGCCGAGATCACCGCCCGGGAGGCCTCCAACGCCCGGACCCGCATGAAGCAGGCCGCGTTCCCGGTGACCAAGACCCTGGAGGAGTTCGACCGTGCCGCGTCCTCGGTCCCCGGCGCGACCCTGGACTACCTCGCCTCGCTGGAATGGATCACCGCCCGGGAGAACCTGTGCCTGGTCGGCCCAGCCGGCACCGGCAAGAGCCACCTGCTCGTGGCCCTGGGTGCCGCCGCGGTGCAAGCCGGGCACAAGGTCCGCTACCTGACCGCCGCGGAGCTGGCCGAGACCCTCTACCGCGGCCTGGCCGACAACTCCGTCGGCCGCATCATCGACACGCTGCTGCGCAACGACCTGATCATCATCGACGAAGTGGGGTTCGCCCCGCTGGATGACACCGGCGCCCAGCTGCTGTTCCGCCTCGTCGCCGCCGCCTACGAACGGCGCTCGCTCGGCATCGCCAGCCACTGGCCATTCGAGTCCTGGGGCCGGTTCCTGCCCGAGCACACCACCGCCGTCAGCCTGCTGGACAGGCTGCTGCACCACGCCAGCGTCGTCGTCACCGACGGCGATTCCTACCGGATGCGCGAAGCCAGAGCCAAGGGAGGAACCACGCCGAAGAAGAAATAATGAACCCGAGGGGTGGGGACTTTTACCTGGCCACCAGTGGGGACCGCAACTTGGCCGTTGACAACAGCGTCGGGTCTTGGGTATCCGGCAGCAGATCGCGCGCCGAGATCCGGGAGCAGTCACGGCGGAGGTTCAGAGGCGACCAGGGGCCGT
>DASQVO010000328.1:0-3706 GCA_035640715.1 Streptosporangiaceae bacterium | reverse complement strand
GCTACCCGCGCGATCGGCTTGCCGGTCTCCCGGACCAGCCGGACCGCGCCCTCCCTGAAGTCCTGGTCAAACTTCCTGCGTGTCTCTGCCATCGCCTGCCTCCCTTAAGGCGATGTGTCCACGCTACGAGGGGAAACGCAGGGATGCCGCATGCCGATGTTCCGTGGGCGCACGTCGGCGACCTGGACTTCAGCCCGCCAGGGATGCACCGCTGGCTGGAGAAGGAGGTGCCTGGCTGGGAGGACAAGGACGTAAATTACGCCCCGTACCTGGTTCCGGCGGAGGAGTACCGGCCGCTGCATGAGCTAGGCGTCACCAAGCCCAAGGAGCTCGACTGTCAGGACTTTCCCGCCACTCCCGAGCAGGTGGCCGCGGTACGTGCCGTCATGGGAAAGCGCGCCTTACGCCGGAGGGGATACTCTCCGGCCTTGCCTGGCTGCGACGGCCCGAGCTGGTGACCCTGGAGTTCAGGAAAGTATGGGAGAACGGATACTTTGCGGTGCTAAAAGTGACGTGAGGTACTCGGGATGAAGTCTTTCGCAGGAAGCCGGGATCACTAGGGAGACGACAGGTGGCCGACCTTGTGGTTGACCTGGGCTTGCTGGAGAGCACGGCGGGTGCTCTGAGCATGCTCATCGAGGAGTTCAGCAACGCGTCGCGGATCGTGACCTCGTATCAGGGCGCGGTGGGGGAGCCCACGCTGGTCGCGGCGCTGCAGGCGTTCGCCGATGACTGGAAGGTGCACCGGGAGGACCTGCTGTCGTCGATGGAAGCGGTCTACAAGATGGCCACCCAGAGCCACAACGCGTATATCGCCACCGATGACAAGCTGGCGAAGGACCTGAAGAAGGACACGATCTCGCCGGTTATCAAGGGCGCCCGGTGAGCGTCGCACGGCCGCCGGACTTCGAGCCGCTGGCGTCCGGCAATCCGGTGCCAGGTGATCCGGATGAGATCGCGATGCTGGGCCGCCGGTATGCCGATACCGCGGCTGAGATCGCCCGGCAGGCGGCGAACCTGCGGAAACTGGCGACCGCCGCGCCCGGCGGCTGGAAGGGTCAGGCCGGCACGGTGTTCCATTCGCACGCCGCCGACCTGGCCACCCGGATCAGCAAGGCCCACGACCGGTACGCCGCGACCGGGGAGGCGCTGAGCCACTGCGCGGGGCCGATGCAGGACGCCCAGCAGCGCGCCTACGCCGCGGTGTGGCAGGCCAAATCGGCGCAGCAGCAGATGACGGCCAACGCGCCGGGGCCGCCTCGGCCGCCGGGCAGCCCTCCGCTGACGGATGCGCAGAAGGCGCAGCAGCGCACGCAGCAGGCCGCCTACGACGACGCGCAGTCCTCGCTGGTCCAGGCCACCCGCAACTTCGACGATGCGGTGAGCGATTACCGGTCCGCCGCCAACCGCGCGGCCCGCCAGATCGGGTCGGCGATCAGCCACGACGGGCTGAAGGATTCGTGGTGGGACCGTAACTTTGGCTGGATCAGCACGGTCTTCAAGGTCGTCGCGATCGTGGTGCTCGTGGTCGCGGTCGTGGCCCTGCTGCTGATGATGCCGTGGAGTGCGGCGCTTATTGCGGCATTCCTGGGCTTGTTCGGCGCGGAGGTGTCGGTCGCGGCGCTGGGGACCGCCGCCGGGTACATCGGGTGGGCCCTGTTCGGCGTCACGGCGGTCCAGGCCGCCTTCGACGGCACGGCCGCGGCGACCGGGAAGGAATCGTGGCTCTCGTTCGGCCTCGACATCTTCGCCATGGCCACGTTCGGTTTCGGGAAGGCGGCCGAGGCCGGGGTCAAGATCCTGGCGGAGGGGGCGGCCGACAGCGGCGCCGCGGTCGCCGCGGGCCGGGCGGGCCGGGCGGCCATGAGCAGCCGCGGGCTGCCCGGCATCCTGTACTCCATCGGCAGCCGGAGCGGCCTGGCGGCCAAGGCCGTACGGCTGCTGGGCGTGGGTGGCCAGCTTGATGAGTCCATGCAGGCCGCGGCCGGCGCCCGCTCCGCGCTGGTCACCGCCGTCAAGGCTGCCGAGCCGGGCAACGCGGTCACGGCGTGGGCGATGAGTGACGGCCTGGCCGGGAACATCGCCCGGCTGAACACCATCAGCGAGCAGGTCCCCGGTGTGCTGCGGGTTGAGGTACCGAAGGCCGTGGCCTACGGCCTGATGGCTGCCGACGGGGCGGGCCAGTGGACCAGCTTCGGCCTCTCGAACGGGAACAGCGTGGTCTCCATGGCCGCAGGAGACCCAGTTCCCGCGGAGATCAGCCAGACGATCGCCCAGTTCAGGCAGATGCTGAGCCGGGTGCCGTGACCATCGCGCCAGCCCGCGACTTCACCGTGCTGCTGCCGCCCGGCTGGGTGCGGATTCCGCTGGATGGAGATGAGGGCGCCCGGATGTCGGCCATCGTGACGGCGAAGGTAGCGGATGTCCCCCAGCCGCAGCGCGAACAGGTCCGCCAGCGGCTCATCACTGTCCTGCGCGACACGCTGCGCAGCGCTCGCAACGTCGGCGGCCTGGACGTCCTGGTCAGCCTGGGTGAGGTGCGTGGTGTGCCGATCGCGGCCTCCTGCCTGGTGACGTACCTCGAACGCGGCGGGAAGGTGCCGCTGGAAGGCCTGCATGCCGAGCTGGCCCGGGATGACGGCCTGGTCACCTGGACCGAGATCGCCGGATCCCGGGCGGTCCGGCGGCGGCACGCCGACGCGTCCGCGACCATGGTGGACTTCTTCGTCCCGGTGCCGGGCCGTCCCGGCCTGCTGTCGCTGTCGTTCGGGACCATCATCGAGCCGCTGGCCGAGCCGCTCGTCATGCTGTTCGATGCGATCGCCGGATCGCTACGGTGGCAGTCATGACCGGCTTCACCTTGCCACCGCTCGTCGTGGACTACGACGCGCGGTGGATCGACGTAGACCTCCGCGGTGACCTCGGTGAATGGGCCAGGAAGACAGCACAGGACATGCTGGCCCGCTCGCCCGGCCGGCACCGCGGCCGGGACGAGAAGAGCCTCGCCGCGCTGCTGGAGACCGCGGGCGCGATGGCACGGCAGGCCGACGACGCGTCCATCGCCCTGCTGCTCTATCCCAGCCACCAGGACGGGCTGAAGGCCCTGGTCCGGTTCTGCCCGGTGGACCTGGCCGGCCGGGAGGGTGAGGACGCGTGGGACGCATTGCTCGCCAGCCTGCCCGCTGGCGAGCCGCCCGAGGTAACCAAGATCGGCACCGCGGCCGGCCCGTGCCGCCGCGTCCGCCAGCCTTACGCGGCGGGCGAGGAGAGCGGATCGCCCGTGGGCGAGCGCCTGGGCTACATCTGGGTCTTCCCCCAGTACGGTGCCGGTGTGATCATGACAACCTCCTTCGTCGACGCGATGGAAGCCGGCAGGTGGCGGCCCGCGCTCGACGCTCTGGCCGCCGCGGCGGCACTGGAGCCGGCTGAGGAGGAGGTACGGCCAGGGTGAGCCGGGGCAGCGCCGCGGCGGCAGGAGGCGACCGGCTGAAGGCCTTCACCACCGAAGCGGAGGAACAGTGGCTGGCGGGCACCGGACCGCCTCCGCCGAGCCCGGCCGAGCGGCTGCCGTGCCGGGCGCCGGTGCTGCTGCCCCGGGCCGGAATCGGCCGCTGGGTGGCCGTGGCGCGCCGCGCGCGGGCCTGGGTCGACGCCGACGGCACGCTCTGGTTCCAGGGACCGAACGCAGGCGCGCCCCGGCCGCTCG
>DASQVO010000327.1:0-3301 GCA_035640715.1 Streptosporangiaceae bacterium | reverse complement strand
GCGGCGGGTCCGGGCCGGGCAGCTCCGGCCCCAGGGGCTCCGGCCCCGGCGGTGCCCGCCGCGACGGCGCGGGCTCCGGCGGCACGGGCTCCAGGGACGGCCGTCGGCGCGGCGGGCAGAATCCGTTCGGCGGTGCCGAGGAAAAGGTCGCGGGCGGGGTTCGACGCTCCGGGAAGCCAGGCCAGGTGGAGGTGGGCCCAGGGCGAGTCGAGCACGGGTACGGCCGTCACGGACGAGGTGAGGCGCCGGCGCACGCTCGCACCAGTGATCACCAGGAGGTGCCCGAGAGCCACCCGGTCGACGATCGACTCCATGGTGTCGAGCGGCACCGTCGCGGCGAAGTCGTCGAACGCCAGCAGATCCGCCGTCATCACGCTCGACCGGGCCGCCAATGGGTGGTTGCCCGGCACCAGAGCCACCGGGCTCTCGGCACCGACCTCCATCCGGCCGAGGTCGTCGGGGAGCGGAGCGGTCTGACAGGTTAGCGCGATATCGGCGGTGCCGTCACGGAGCGAGGATTCCTGGAAGTGGGTGAAGACGACCTCCACGGGTGAACTGCCGGGCTCGTCGCGATAGGCGGCCAGGATGTCCGCCAGGACGCCCTGACCGGTTCCCGGCCGTACCGCCAGCGTCACCCCGGCGGGCCGCGCGGACCGCTGGACCCGGCGTATCGCGCCCTCAATGTCGGTGAGGATCCTGCGGCACTCGGCGAGGAAGCTCTCTCCGGCGGGCGTCAACGTCACCCGCCGCGTCGTCCGGTCGAACAGGATGACGTCGAGGCGCCGCTCCAGACGGGCGACGACCCGTGACAGCGCCGGTTGCCCGATGCCCAGTCGCTCGGCTGCGATGCCGAAGTGCAGGGTCTCGGCCACGGCGACGAAGCATTCCATCTCGCGTGTCTCCAGGCCTGCCATGATTCCGAGCGTACTGCCCGCCGACGGAGGGGCCGGGCACGTGGCGGCGCGGGCGGCGGCGCATGCCGCGTGACGCGAAATGGTCCCTTCGACGGCTCGGCGGCGCCGGACCGGGTCCGTGCGGAGGGCTGTGAGGTCGTCCGGCGAGATACTCAACAGCGCGAGCACGAGGTGACGACTGGTACCGACCGCAGTGCGATCGCCCGCGACCGCACCATCTCGATGGCCGCCCGCACCTACCCGGGACGGCCGTCCAGCAGGTTAACCGACTTCTGAAATAGGCCCGTTGTAGCTGACTATCAATAGTGATAGTCAGCTGGCTTACATGACGGTCTCGGCCAGCCACGCCTGGTAGGCGGTGATCTGGGTGCCTGTGAGGGGAGCGCCGTGGGCTCCACCGGGGCGCAGCAGCCGGGCCAGCCGCTCGGTGTGCGCGGCGGGCGGCGTCTCGACCGCCGCCTCGGCTGTCTGGCTCATGCGCCACCTGACCCGGCGTCGGCGGGGATCGCTCCCGAGCGCAGTACGTCCGCCAGTTCGGCGGGTAGGTAGCCCTGCTCCGCCAGCCGGGGGAGCACGCCGCCGCTGGCGAGGATCTCCAGGACGAGTGGCGGCAGCGGCCGGGCCTGGCCGGTGGCTCCGGTGGTCTCGTTGCGGTACGTGCCGGTGGCGACGTCGAAGCAGCCCTGGTCGCCGTCGCAGAACAGGCGGGTGACCCCCGGCGCGGGCAGGGCGGGCAGTCCCGCGTTGACGGCGTTGCGCAGGAAGAGGGAGTTGAACTCCTCGGCCACCAGCGCCGCCACCCCCAGGTGCCGGAAGAGCTGGGCGACCGGCCGTGAGGAGCCGAGCCCGAAGTTCTTCCCGGCGATGACGATGTCGCCGGGCCGTACCTGGCTGGTCCAGCCGGGGCGCACCTGGTAGAAGACGTGCTTGGCCGCTTCGGGGATGTCCAGCTTCATGGCGGATGCCGGGTACATGGCGTCGGTGTTGAGCGCGTCGCCGAACACCCACGCCCGTCGCCTGATGGTGGCCGTCATGAGGTCAGGCTCCTCGGGTCGGTGATGACGCCGGTGACGGCGGAGGTGGCGACCGTGGCCGGGGAAGCCATGTAGATCTCCGCCGCTGTGCTGCCCATGCGGCCGGTGAGGTTGCGGGTGCTGGAGGTCAGGCAGACCTCGCCAGGGCCGAGGACGCCCATGTGGTAGCCGAAGCAGGCGCCGCAGGTGGAGTTGGTGACCACACCGCCCGCGTCGGCGATGTCCTGCAGGTAGCCGCGCCGCATCGCCTCCCGGTAGACCTCCTGGGAGGCGGGGGTGACCAGCAGCCGCACGCCGTCGGCGACCTTGCGGCCGCGCAGGATCCCGGCGGCGATGCGCAGGTCGTCGAGCTGGCCGTTGGCGCAGGAGCCGATGAAGCCTGGTCGATGCGGCGGCGTTCGGCCTGGGAGACCGGCACGCCGTTGCGGCTGACGGTGCCTGGCCGGGGCGGGCGAGGCCTTTCTCTGCGATGACCTGGTGGCAGATGCCGTGCCGGCCCACGTCGTAGAAGCGCTTGATACCGAAGTCCGCGACGAACTTCCGCGCCCGCGGCCCGCCCTCGGCGTCCTTGAGCGACGGCGCCGGCACGGCGTGGTCCATGACGACCGCGACCTTGTCCGGGTCATGGATGCGCGAGGGCTGCATCCATAGCGTCGCGAACTGAAGGTCGATCAGAACGCACATGTCGACCTCCACGGTGACCACGTCCCCGGGGGCGACCTGGGGCAGGCCGGCCTTCCGGGCCAGCACCTTTTCGATCATGGTCATGCCCATGAGTCATGCCTCCTGGACTGGGCGGTAGCGCTCGCCGAGCTCGGACCATTCGGCCAGGCCAACCAGGTTGAAGAAGTCGGCCGGCCTGCTGGGCAGCCACTGCTGCACGTCCTGGCCCGCGAGCTCGGCCAGGCCGCTGAGCATGGCGAGGGCGGCCGCGCCCAGCGGCAGCGAGGGGTGGATGGCGATGGCGTAGCCGAGCTCCTGCAGCCGGGCGCTGGACTCCAGCGGGGTCAGGCCGCCGATCACCAGGTTGATCAGCAGCGGCGCCGGGACCTCCTTAGCAATCCGCTCGATCTCCTCGGTGCCCTGCGGCGCCTCCACGAAGACCACGTCGGCGCCCGCTTCGGCGTAGCTGCGGGCGCGCTCGATCGCAGCGTCCAGGCCCAGCGGCCCGCGCGCGTCGGTGCGTGCGATCATCACCAGGTCCGGGTCGGTGACGGGGCGCTGCTGGCGTTGCACGGGGCCACCGCGGTGTAGGCGGTCCCCGGCGTGAACGAGCCCGTGATGGCGTCGACCGTGTCGGCACCGGAGTCCGTCGTGTACAGCGAACCGCTGGCCGAGGTCGCCCAGGCGGTG
>DASQVO010000326.1:0-2437 GCA_035640715.1 Streptosporangiaceae bacterium | reverse complement strand
CCGCGCTCGATCTCCGGCAGCGCGAGAACCACGATCGTGGTGTCGACGGCCGTCATCAGCACGCCGGTCATGATGACCGTCATCGCCAGGCCGGTGTGCGCCGAGGGCTGTGTCCGGCCGCCGGGCGCGGGGCGGGTCGCTGGCGGGACAGTCATTCCTCACGCTCCGCGTTCTCGTTCGGTCAGATCCCGGTGCCGCTCTCGCCGGCACGCTGTGCGAGGGGCCGGTCCCTCTCCCTCAGACCGTAATCCCAGGTAGCCATGGCTGCCACCGGCAATGGATGAGCAGCCTGCTTTTGCAGTGTCGCGGCCTATTAACGAGCGCGTCCGCTGGGGCTAGGCTGAGGCATATTGAGGTGGTTCAAGGGGGCATGTGTTGATCTCGGACTCGTCGGCGATCGGCTCGGTGGGAGTGCTCACGGTCGGGACCCGCGGCGACAGCGGCCCCGGGGAAGTACGGATCAAGATCCGCGGTGGCTCGGAAACGTTCATCGCCTGGTCGGAGAATCCGCTGCCGCGAGGTGCAACCGTACTTGTCGTGGATTCACGCGGGCGCCGTACGGTCGACGTGATGGAATGGGCCAGCCCGCTCGACGAACTGGGTGACTAGGGCGCCTGGAGCGGCCGGAAACCCGTGCAACAAGGACGCGCCGGCCAGAAGAAAAGCCGGCTAGAAGAAGCCGGCCGGATAAGCCGGTTTTAGGAGATGAGCGATGTTCGGATACCGCGTTCCAGCACCCGACGAGGCCCTGCTGATTTCCGGTGGGAGGTATGGTCGTGGCGGCGCGCCGTTCCGGGTGGTCACCGGCCACGGGGCATTTGTCATGCCAGCTTTCCGGAAGGCGCGTTACCTCACGCTGAGCATGCAGGAGGCAGAGGTCGCAGAGACCTGCGTGACGAAGCAAGGCATTTCACTGAACGTCCGGGCGGTCATCGCCTTCAAGGTCGGCAACGACCAGGAGAGCATCGTCAACGCTGGACAACGTTTTCTGTCCGACCAGGATCAGATGGCGGTCCTCACGGGACGGATCTTCGCCGGTCACCTGCGGTCGATCATTGGTTCGATGACCGTCGAGGAAATAGTGACCGAGCGGCAGAAGCTGGCTACCGAGGTGCTCGACGGCTCCAAGGCTGAGATGGCCACGATCGGGCTGACCGTCGACTCGCTGCAAATCCAGTCCATCGACGACATGGGGGCCGGGTACATCGCGGCGATGGCCGCGCCGAACAACGCGGCTATCCAGCGCCAGGCGAAGATCGCCCAGGCGCAGGCCGACCAGGCGGCGGCAGAAGCGGAGCAGGCGTCGGCCCGCAAGCAGGCCGAGTTCGCCAGGCAGACCGCTGTCGTGCAGGCGCAGTACAAGGCGGAGATCGACAAGGCGCAGGCTGAGGCGTCGCAGGCGGGGCCGCTGACCCAGGCGCACGCGCAGCAGGCGGTCATCGCCGCGCAGGCCGACCTGGCCCAGCGCCAGGCCGAGCTACGCCAGGCACAGCTGGTGTCCGAGGTGGTCAGGCCGGCTGAAGCGGAGGCCGAGCGGGTCCGCATCCTCGCGCAGGCCGATGCGGAGCGGACGCGGATCCAGGCTGAGGCGGCGGCCTCGAACAACCGCGTCGCGCTCGACCAGATGCTCATCAGCCAGCTCCCGCAGATCGTCAAGGAAGCGGCCGCCGGGCTGTCCGGCGCCAACGTCAGCGTCCTCAACGGCGCGGACGGCCTCGGCGAGATAGCGGCCGGGCTCGTCAGCCAAGGCATAACGATCCTGGACTCCGTGCGGAAGGGCATCTCGGAACCGGGCGGCCCGGCGGGCGCGAACGGCGCCGATCCGCGCCGTCTGTCCCAGGGAGCCGGCGGCACGCCGGCGGACGGCCAGGCCGGCGCCTGACATTCTGTCCGGCCGTTTCATGACCGTGGGCCGCTTTCCGCTGTATTCACGGCTATCGGCCCACGGTCAGGGAAACGGGACGGCGGACCGGCGGAGCCGGCGGCGAGGCGGCCGGCGGCTCCGCCGGTGACGGCGCTTACCGTGCGCGGATCAGCGGCGCACGTACACGGGGATGCCGTTCCCGGGAACGAGGCCGGGGAAGATGATGCCGACGTCCATCGGGACCCGCACGCAGCCGTGGGACACCGGCTGAAGCGGAACGTAGGTGTCGCCGTGAATCGCGTACCCGCCATAGAAGAAGACCGGGTTGTACATCAGCCCCAGAGGCGAGACGTGCCAGCCTTTGACCCGCCACGTCGTATGGAAATTACCGGTCGGCGTGATCGCGTATGAGCATCCGCTGTCGCAGTAGTAATAGCCACCGCCGTACGAGATGTGGCTGATCAGCACGATTTTGTTGCTGTGGTAGACGTAAAGCACCCGGCGGCCGAGGCTGACTTCGACGCGCAGCGCGCCGCCGTTCCGCACCAGCGGCTGCGGCGAACGAGGGTGGAC
>DASQVO010000325.1:0-8653 GCA_035640715.1 Streptosporangiaceae bacterium | reverse complement strand
TCCTGATGACGTCTACCGCAATGCCAGGGTCGCCGCCGCGCAGCGTGACACCTCGGTGAGCGCGCTGGTCGTCGCCTACCTTGAGCAGCTGTCCGGGCGGATGAATGAGTTCGCCAGGCTCGAGGCGCTCCAGCGCGAGGTCCAGGCCGAGATCGGCCAGTTCCGCGCCGCCGACCGGCTGGGCCGCGACGAGGTACACGACCGTGCGGTTCGCTGACACGAACGTCCTGCTGTACGCGATCTCGCGCGACCCGGCGGAGCAGGACAAGGCCAAGTGCGCCAGCGACATCCTGGCCGGGCGCGACCTGGCGCTGTCGGTCCAGGTGCTCCAGGAGTTCTACGTGCAGGCGACCCGCGCGAGCCGCCCGGATGCCATCGGGCACTCGCAGGCGGTCCGGCTCATCGAGTCGTTCCAGCGCTTCCCCGTCCATGACCTCACGAGCGGGATCATGATGGCCGCCCTGGACGCCCGCCGGCGCTTCCAGCTCTCCTCCTGGGACGCCGCGATCATCGAGGCAGCCCGCGCGATGGGCTGCACGCAGGTCCTGTCCGAAGACCTCAACGACGGGCAGGACTACGGCGGCGTCCGGGTCACCAACCCGTTCCGCTGAGAAACCGAACAACCTGTGTCGTTATAGCTTGCACTCAAGCGCTGGACCTGGTTCCGCACCGGGCGGCGGTTAGGCTCGGATAGGTGAGCGCATGGCTGCTGTGCCCGGCCCGCGGCCGGCACTGGGGCGTCCGGGGCGCGGCTGGGCTGCTGCCGTTCGCTACCGCGTCCAGTGGCCTGCGCGTGCTGCTCGCGCTGCGCAGCTACGGCACCCATCAGGGCGGCACCTGGGGAACGCTCGGCGGCGCGATCGAGGACGGCGAGACGCCATGGCATGCGGCGCTGCGCGAGGCCGCCGAGGAGGCTGACGGCCTGGACCTGGCCGGTGCCGAGGCGGCCGGTAGCCAGCGTTTTGAATGCCGCTGCGGATGGACGTACACGACCTTCCCGGTGCGACTGGCTGAAGATGCGGCACTGGCCGTCCGGTCTGGCTGGGAGTCCAGCGAACTGCGCTGGGTACCGCTCCGGGACGTGGACGGCTACCGGCTGCATCCCGGCCTGGCGCAATCATGGCCCGAGCTGCTGAAGCTGATAGAAGCGCAGGCGGCACCGGGGACCGCTTAGTTCCGGGATGCCCAGGCCGTCGCATGCCAGGAGACGGCCGCAGGCCCGTGCGCACCGGCCTTACCCGGCGCGCGCCGCCCTGCCCTGGCCCGCGGCCAGGCGCAGTGCCGGAAGGAAACGGGACTGCTGCCGCGCCGGGCGGCCGCCCGGCGCGCGGGCCGCCGCCCACGACAGGAACAGCCGTTCACGCGCCCGGGTGACGGCCACGTACAGGAGCCGCCGTTCCTCCTCCACGGCTTCGGGCGTCTGGGCGTGAACGATCGGCACGACTCCCTCCACCAGGCCCGGAAGGATCACCGCATCCCATTCGAGGCCCTTCGCCGCATGCATCGACGCGAGCGTCACGCTGTCCATCGCGGGCGCGTGCCCCAGCGCCGCCCGCTGCTGGAGCTCGGCGGTGAAGTCGCCGAGCGTCGCGCCCGGGCGGGTGGCATGCATGTCGTCGGCCAGCTGGGCGATGGCGGCCAGCGACTCCCACCGCTGCCTGCTGGTGCCGCCTCCGGCCGGCTCGGCCGCCGTGAGCCCCAGTCCGGAGAGGACGTCGCGCACCGCGGCCGGAAGCGGGCGGGCGCCCTCGCCCGCCGGCGTCCCGCGCAGCGCTCCGCGCAGCAGCATGATGGCCTGGCGTACCTCTGGCCGTTCATAGAAGCGCTCCGATCCCCGCACCTGGTAGGGCACTCCCGTCTCGCTGAACGCATGCTCGAACCGCTCCAGCATCGCGTTGATGCGCACGAGCACGGCGATTTCCCGCGCCGGGACGCCGCCGTCGATGAGCGAGCGCACGTGAGCGGTGACGCCCTCGGCTTCGGCAAGCTCGTCATCGTAGGCGGCCAGCACAGGCTCCGGCCCGGGCGGCCGCTGCGCGACGAGCGGAGCTGCCGCCGGCATCCCGGCTCCGCGCCCGCCCCCTCGCCCGGCTCCCGGCCCGGATTCGCGACCGGCGGCGCTGACCAGCTGATTGGCCAGCGCCACTACTTGCGGGGTTGACCGGTAGTCGCGGATGAGGCGCACGACCGTCGCATCGGGGAACTCTGCAGTGAAACTGGTGAGGTACCGATGCGTGGCCCCGGTGAAGGAATAGATCGTCTGATGCGGGTCGCCGACCACGCACAGGTCGTCGCGGTCCCCCAGCCAGACGTCCAGCAGCAGCTTCTGCAGCGGGTTGACATCCTGGTACTCGTCTACGACGAAGTACCGGAAGGAAGCGCGGACCTGATCGGCCGCCTGGCGGCTCTCGGCCAGGATCGCTGCCGTCAGCTCCAGGACAGACTCGAAGTCGATCAGCTGGCGCTCCCGCCGCAGCCGCTCATATGTGTCATAGAGCGCCGCCATGCCATCCGTGCCGACGGCGCCGGGCGGCCGGCCCGCGCTGGCCGCGGCCGCGGCGTACCCGTCGGGCCTGACCTGGTTCACCTTCGCCCATTCGATCTCCGCCGCGACGTCGGCGAGCACCCCGTTGCCGGTGCTCAGCCGCAGCACGCGCACAGCCTCGCTGAGCAACGGCAGCTTGGACTCGGCCAGGCGCGGGGGCCGGCCGCCCACCACACGGGGCCAGAAGTAGGTGAGCTGCCGCAATGCGGCGGAATGGAAGGTTGTCGCCCGTACCGTCTCCGTGCCCAGGCCTGTGCCGCCGAGCTGGCGCAGCCTCCCCCGGAGCTCGCCGGCGGCCCGCACGGTGAACGTGAGCGCGAGGACCCGCGCGGGATCCACCAGCCCGGCCAGCGCCGCGTAGGCGATCCTGTGCGTGATCGCCCGTGTCTTCCCTGTCCCGGCGCCTGCGAGCACGCATACCGGCCCCCGCGCCGCCAGCGCTGCCTCGCGCTGCTCGGGGTCCAGGCCGTCCAGTACCGCTTCGGCTCCGGGACGACCGCCGTCCACCGCCGCCTCCACGGCACCTCCTCTCCGCTCCCGCCGGCCAGCTGGTCCGCGTGGCCTGAGGGCACACTCTAGGCCAGCAGGCGGCGGGACTCCAGGGCAGCGCGCGGCTGACCCCCACGGCAGCGCGCGGCCGGCCCCAGACGGCAGGCGCCGCCGCCCGCGCCCGGTACCGCAGCATCCGGGAAGCTGAAGGGGATCTTTTATGTTGCAATTCCTCGGACGGGGGCAGGTGATGGAAGGAGATAGCAGGTGTCGGCTCCGCTGACGATGTACACGACCCAGTGGTGCGCCTTCTGCAGGCGCCTGAAGAGCCAGCTGGCCAGGGAAGGAATCGAGATGACCGAGGTGGACATCGAACGCGATCCGGCCGCCGCTGACTATGTGATGAGCGTCAACGGGGGCAACCAGACTGTGCCCACCGTGGTGTTTCCCGACGGGAGCGTAATGGTGAACCCGTCGGCCGCGCAGGTGAAGAACCGGATGTCACAGCTAACTACGAGCGGGTGAGCTTTACATTAATTTATGCCGAATGGCGGGCTGCCCGCGTTACGCCGGACAGGCCGTGCCTGATGAGGGCGCCGGCCGGCGCGATGAGAGGGTTGGGGGACTCGTTAGATGAGCGGGACAACGGTATCGGGTGAAACAGTGGTCCGCAGGTCGGAGCGGGGCTGGGTCGTCGGTGACGAAGAGGCATCAGACCTGACGAGCGCCATGGTGCTGGCCGATCTGCTGGCCGCCGATCTCGCGTCCTCCCGCTCCGCGGCGGCAGAGGCGGGAACGGCGGCCGCTGCCGCGCCAGCGGCCCCGAAGCCGCCTCCCCGTCACGCCCGTCCGATGGACCAGGCGGACGAGGCGGCGCACCTCGCTGTTACGGTCACACAGCTTGAGCACGCGCTCACCGCGCGTGTCCGGGTGGAACAGGCCATCGGCGTGCTCGCCGAGCGTCACAGGCTCCGCACCCGTGACGCGTTCAACCTCCTCCGGAACGCCGCGAGAACCAGGGGAAGGCGCGTCATCGAGATCGCCGAAGATGTCGTAAACAGCGCCTCGAACTCGCTGCAGCGGCTGCCTGAGGAACTGGAGCGCAAGCCCGAGCCACGGGCACGCATCCGCGCCGCCCGGCGCTCCCGCCCGGTCCGCTGACCCTGCCGCCTGCCCGCCGGCCCCTGCCGTCCCGCCGCCGCACCGAGTGTCGGCACGTCGCGCTAATGTCCCACAGGACACGCGGCGGCGGCCACGCACCGTCCACCATAACCGGGACGTGTTGCGCCAGGATATGGGGCAGGCGGAGCAGCATGAGGAGGCGGACGTGGCGGATCTTGAGGTCGTCGAGGTCTGCGCGGGCGCCGGCGGCCAGGCGCTGGGCCTCGAGCGTGCCGGATTCGAGCACGCCCTGGCCGTGGAACTGGATCCGGCGGCGTGCGCCACACTGCGGGCGAACCGGCCCGGCTGGAAGGTCGCCGAAGGGGACGTCGCCGACCCGGCCGTGTGGGAACCGCGGGCCTATTCCGGCATCGCGCTGCTGGCTGGCGGCGTTCCCTGCCCGCCGTTCACGGTGGCGGGCCGCCAGCTCGGCGCGACGGATGAGCGTGACCTTTTCGCCTGGGCTGTGGAGCTGTGCGGCCTGCTGCGCCCCCGGGCGCTGCTGCTGGAGAATGTCCGGGGCCTGAGCATGAACAGGTTCGGCGCCTACCGCCAGCATGTGCTCGACCGGCTGCGGGAACTCGGTTACGTGCCGGGCTGGAAGCTGCTGCACGCGTCGGACTTCGGCGTGCCGCAGCTTCGTCCCCGCTCGGTGCTCGTGGCGCTGCGGCCGGACGACGCCCCGTGGTTCCGCTGGCCAGCTCCGGCCGGTCAGCGGCCGCGCAGCGTGGGCGAGGCGGTCGGGGACCTCATGGGTGCACGAGGCTGGCATGGAACGTCCCGCTGGGTCCGCCGCGCCGACAAGATCGCGCCGACGATCGTCGGCGGCTCCAAGAAGCACGGCGGCGCGGATCTGGGCCCGACACGCGCGAAACGAGCCTGGGCGGAGCTGGGCACCGATGGCCTCGGCATCGCCGATGGGCCGCCGGGACCCCGCGACGACCCGGCGATGATGCCCAAGCTGACCTGCGAGATGGTGGCGCGGCTGCAAGGCTGGCAAGACGAGTGGGGCTGGGAGTTCACGGGCCGGAAGACGGCGAGATACCGGCAGATCGGGAACGCGTTCCCGCCGCCGGTCGCCGAGGCGGTGGGCAGGGCCATACGGCGTGCGCTGCTGCATGAAGACGACCCGTGCCCGCCGGCCGATGAGTCCGCGCACCTGCATGACCCGGTTTTCGCGGTGCTGCGGGCGCGGCGCACCTTCCTGACCGCCGCGCAGATCGCCGCGGCCGTCCAGGCCGAGGCGGCCGCCCGCGGGCTGGCCGGTACCGCGCTCAGCGGCCCGGCCGTGCTCAGGCGCCTGGCAGATCTCGGCCGGGACTTCCACGTGGAGATCGCGACCTCCCCGGACGGGACGGCCTACCGTCTCGGCGAGTTCAAGGCCTTCCTCGGCCAGTCCGATCACGTCCGGCACGAGCGGTTCAGCTCAGGGCGGGCCACGATCAGCTGACCTGCCGGCCGCTCACCTGTCCGCCGGGCCGGGCAGAAACGTGAAGCGGTCCACGATACCGGTATCGCTAGGGATATCGGTTGGGTAGTGTGGTGGTCATGAGTGACACACAGAAGTCCTTCCTGCTCAAACTCAACGATGATGCGCACGAGCGCCTGGCAGCGGCAGCGGCACGTGCCGGTGTCAGCATGCAGACGTACGCACGGGACGCGATTGAGGCCGCGGCGCAGGAGGATGAGGCGCTGGCGCTGGCGGCGGAGGCACTGGCCGGCTACGGGGAGGCTTTCGGCCTCGACGCGGTCGGTAACGCACGCAAGATCGCGGAACTCCGCTCACGTACCCGCGCGGTCGCTTAGTGCGCTACCTGGCGATCAGGACCCTGCTGCGCCTAGCCGAGGGGATCGAGGGCGACCCGGCAGTGCGGGACTACTCGGCGCTGGCCGCCGCCCACGAGCGGCACCGCGCCGAGCTGCTCGGCCAGCCCGTGCACACCGACCCGCTAGACGCCGCGGCCGCGCTGCTGCACGCGATCGTGCGGCTGCGGCCGCTGGAGGCACGTAACGACATTTTCGCCTGGCTCGCCGCCTACACATTGCTGGGGCTGAACGACATCACCCTCAAGGCCGCACCCGGGCAGGCCATCGAGCTCGTGCGCGCGGCGGAGAATGGTGAGCTGGATGAGGCCGCCATTGCCGGCAGGCTGGCCGAGTTCAGCGGCCGGGACAGCCGTTAGCTGAGGCAGGGAACCGCATAGGCCTGGCGCCGAACAGCACCGCTCATCCCCCGGGCGGCTGGGCCGGCAGGACCACACCGGCATGGGCCCACGGGCGGGTGAAGCCAACCGGATGCTGGTCCCCCGGTGGTGAGCTGCTGGTGCCGTAGGTGACGATGCGGACCGGATAGCCGGCCGCATAGGCCTCGATCATCTTCCCGCCGCCGATCACCAGGCCGACGTGGCCGGGAGCGGTGATCTTGCCGTCCGAGCCTACGAAGAAGACGAGATCTCCCGGCTTTTCATGGCCGGGCTGGATCTGCGGCCCCCACTTCCACTGTTCCTGGGACGTACGCGGGATGCCGGTCACGCCGGCGGCCTGGTAGGCCATCATGACGAGCCCGGAGCAGTCGAAGGCGTCCGGGCCCTCGCCGCTCCACAGGTAGGGCTTGCCGATCTGCTGCTCCGCGTAGCCGACCGCGGTCGACACCGCCTGGTTGGGCACCGCGGCGGAGTCACCCACGACGGTGCCGGCGATCTGCGCGCACGACGCCGGGGTGCCGGCCGAACTGGCCGTCGTCACGGAGTATCCGCCGCTTGCGTAGGCGGCCGCATAGCTTTCGACGTCCTGAACGTAGGACTGGAGGTGGTTGTAGGCGAATATCGCCGCGCTGACGTTCGTCTGAACGCCATGCTGGAGAAGGTATTTCGCCGCTCCTGCGATCGCGTCAGGCGGATTGTAGACGCTCGCTATCCCATTGCCGGTCTCATCGGTCGCGACGCCGTTCACCACCTCGCTGGCCGGGTGGACGGGCGCGCCGCCCCAGCTGTCGCCGGCCTGGCCGCCGACGCCGATCTGCATCGGCCCCGCCGCACCGGCGAAGTTCGTGCCGCTGTGTACGCCCGGCGCGTTGGACTGGCCATTGTTGCTTTCCACCGTGCCGATGCCGGCCAGGATGACCCAGGGAACGCCATACTGGCGGCCGATCTTCTGGTACCAGCTGAGGTAGTCGGCGGGGATGGAGTTTTTCGCCGTGCCGCTCGCCTTCGACTGCAGGGCAGAGCTGGCCTGCTGGGCCGAACCTGAGCACCCTGAGCCGCCCGAGCCCGCGGCGAACAGCATGCTCGACCCGCCGACCATCATCGGTATGGTCAGCGCGCTGATCATCAGCAGCGCTGCCACGCCGACCACCCCGACGACCATGATCTGGCTGACGCCGCCGTCTCGTGCTGGCAGCGGCCGTGCCCCGCGTGCTCTTCCTGCCCCCCGGCTCGGAGGGCCGGTCACGAATTGCCCGCCGAGGCCAGCTCAATGTCGTATACCTGCCACGAGCCGCCGGAGTTGGTGACGGTGATCGCATACTGCGAGCTGGTCTGGCTACTGCCCTGGGTACCGGTGAGCTTCTGGATGGCCGTGACCACGAAGGTGATGCTGGATGAGCCGAACGCACGGAGCGAATCGATCGATGCGGTGCCGGTGGAGATCTGCTTCTGCCGGGACCGTGTCTGGGCGACCCCGAGGGTCGCGAACGAGTTCTCCAGCTTCTGCCCGAGCTGGGCGGTGATCAGGCCGCTCATTCTCGCGACATAGCTGGCGGCGCTCTCGTTGTAGGTGAAGGTGTTGTAGTCGGCGGCGAACTGCGTGGTGACCGCCGACGCCCTGGCCAGATCCTGCTGGGTGAAGGGCAGCCACCGGTAGATGTTGACGCTCGGACTGCCGGCTGGTGACGGCGCTGGCGCGGACGCGGCACCGGCCGCCTGGGTGGCCGGTGCCGGCCGGTGGGTAGCCGGGGGGACCGCGCCCGCGTGCTGGCCGCTGCTCCCGTTGCCATGCGGGGCGAGCAGGTAGATCCCGAGCCCGGCCAGGGCCACGACAACGACCACGAAGAGTGCCTTCTGCTGTCCCGGAGACAGGTCCATCGCGGCCGCCGCTACTTCCTGCGCCGCACCGGGCGGAGCCAGAAGGGCATCGGCGGCCCCTCGGCGGACGCCGATCCCGCGCGGCCCTCAGCCGCCGGCCTGGCCGGGGCTTCCTCCGCGGCGCGGCCGCCCGGGCCCGGTGACCGGTTACCGCCGGTGGCGGCATTTCCCGGACCGGCAGATGGGCCTGGCCGCCCCGACCATCCGCTCGACGGCCGGATCGGCCCGGGCTGCCAGCGCGGACGCGCCGCCCCGCCGGATCCGGCACCGGACGGGCCGCCGTTCCCGTGGCTGGCGCCCCCGCTTCTCCTGAAGCTGCCTCCCCCGGAGGCCGGCGGGGAAGCCGGCGGCGGGCCAGCGTGCGGCGCAGGGCTTG
>DASQVO010000324.1:0-5504 GCA_035640715.1 Streptosporangiaceae bacterium | reverse complement strand
GCAGCCGCCTGGATGGCCTCACGCGCGGCGCGGGCTTCATCGCGGGTGAGGAAGCTGCCGAGCCATCCGTCGGCGAGCCGGCCGGCGCGACGGAATGCACCCGGAGCGCTGCCGCCGACCCAGATGTCGATCGGCTTCGCGGGAAGGGGTCCGACCCCGGCGCTTTCAAGCGTGAAGTACTGGCCGGTGAAGGACACGAGTTCCTGGCGGAGCAGCAGCCGCAGCAGTTCGAGTGACTCGTCGAACACGGCACCGCGGCGTCCCGGCGGCACCGGGAACAGTGCCCGCTCGCTGGCCCGTGCGGGCTGCAGGCCGAAGACGGGCAGCACCCGGCCTGGTGCGAAGCCGGCCAGCGACGCGAGCTGCTTGGCGACCAGCACCGGATGGCGTCCAGGAAGCACGGCTACGCCGGTGCCTACCTTGAGGTGTTTGGTGCGGGAGAGCGCGTACGCCATGCCGGTGAACGGCTCGGCCAACGGACCGAACACCATCTCCTGCAGCCACAGAGAGTCGACGCCGATCTCCTCAAGATGATCAACAGCCTCGGCGAACCTGTCGGCATCCCCGTATCCGCCCAGTGCGATCCCTATCCGAACCTTCATGTCTCTATCGGATCATGCCGCATGAAATCCCGCACCAGCGGACTCGGACTGGGCGCAGCGGGCATCAGGTCTTCCCCAGTTTGCATGGCTGGATTGAGGCGGCGTGGGGCGGCAGAACCGGCCATGGGCACTCCTCCTCAGAGGTGGCTGAGTCCATGCCGGAGTTGTACCGCCGGCCACTGACATTCCCACGTGGCCACGACAGGCTGACTAGCGGCGCCAGAAGTCGAAGCGGTCCCGGCCAGGGCGGAACCCGGCCGCCTCCACGATGTCAGTCGCCAGGTCGAACCGGTCGCCGACGCGCCAGTCCTGGTGGGCGTCGCTGCCGAAAGACACCGCGCGGCCGCCCTCGTCGCGCCACCAGCCCAGCAACTCCACCGAAGCCAGCGGGCTCTTCGTGTTTATCTCAAGCACGCGGCCGGATTGGGCAAGGGCACGCAGCACGGTGCGATATTCGTCCTCGTAGTCCTTTTCCTCGTACGGGCCGAAGCTCGCGGGCCAGTACCGGCGTGGGAAGTCCAGGTGAGCGAGCACCTGGAACAGGCTGCTGCCCTCCACCAGCCGTACCAGTTCGGCAAAGTAACGGCGCATCACTTCATCCGGGCCGAACATCCCGAACATGGCCGGCAGCCCCATCAGCCGCCCGCGCAACGGCACGGCGTGCAGGGAGCCAAGGATGCGGTCAAAGGGGTGCGCGCCCACGACGGCGCCCGCACTGGCCGCGAACAGGTGCGCCTCGCCGGTTTCGACGCCGGAGAGGATCCGCAGTGCCGGATAGCGCTGACGGCATTCCTCGATCGACGCGAGGTAGCCGGTGACGTCGAGCGGCTGGATCCTGGTGTCGCGGCGCGGCTCAAAGCCGGCTCCGGCGATCGGATCGTCCTGACTCCAGACCGTGAAGTCCAGATGCTCGGTGAAGGCGACCGCCGGAACGCCGACGTCGAGCGCCCGCTCGCACGCTCCCGTCATTGACGCCTGATCAGTGGTGTCGTATGACCACTCTGAATGCACATGGTTGTCGGCCGGCACCACGTCCACGATTCTTCCACGCCGACGGGGCCAGGTGAACATTCACCCCGTTACCTGATAGATCAGCCCTTACCTGACAGGTCAGCGACGCAGCACGACCAGGACGGCCGAGTCGACCCGCGGCAGCGGCCGGGAGGCGCGCCGCGGGATCGGGCGGCCGTGGCCCAGTTCCCAGCGGCGCCGCCAGTGCCGCTCCCTGGCCAGCACGGGCAGGAACTCGCGGGGATCAGGCAGAAATCCGCCTGCTGCCCGGAATTCCGCATGGCAGACTCAGTGCCATGCAACGCTCGTTCTGCCAGGTAGATGTCTTTACCACTGAGCCTTATCTCGGCAACCCCCTCGCCGTCGTCCTCGACGCCAAGGGCCTGTCGACGGACGAAATGCAGCGGTTCGCGCGCTGGACCAACTTGTCGGAAACGACGTTCGTGCTCCCGCCCGAAGCCGACGGCGCCGACTACCGGGTCCGGATCTTCACGCCGGACAGCGAGCTGCCGTTCGCCGGTCACCCGACACTGGGCACGTGTCACGCGTGGCTTTCCAGCGGCGGTACCGCGCGGCGTGCAGACGTGGTGGTCCAGGAGTGCGAAGCCGGGCTTATCGAACTGCGGCAAGCCGGAGACATGCTTGCGTTCACGGCACCACCACTGCTTCGTTCGGGTCCCGTCGAGCCCGAAATAGTGGGAAGGATCGCGTCGATGCTCGGCATCGGCCGCGACGACATCGTCGACGCCCAGTGGGCCGACAACGGTCCCGGCTGGGTCGCCATCCTGCTGGAGAGCGCCGACGCGGTGCTGGCCCTGCGCCCTCACGAGGCGGATCTCGACGTCGGCGTCGCCGGGCCCTATCCGGCAGGGTCCCCGGAAGCCTTCGAGGTGCGCGCTTTCACCCCGAAACTGGGCGGAGCCGGCGAGGACCCCGTGACCGGCAGCCTCAACGCCTCGCTCGCGCAGTGGCTGCTAGGAACCGGGCGGGCCACCGCTCCGTATGTGGCGAGCCAGGGCACGGCGCTCGGCCGACGAGGGCGGGTGCATATCTCGCGCGACCCCGATGGGACGATCTGGGTGGGTGGCGGCACGATCACCTGCCTGACCGGGCACGCTGACCTGTAGCGGCACCGCCGGGCCAGCCTGCGCCGGGGCGGTGCGGCCGGGGTGTCGCTGCCGGGTGGCTTCCGGACCTGGTCAGCTGTCCAGCATAGCGGCGAGCTTGGTGACCGTTGACGAGGGTCCCGGCGAGCCCCGTCACCGGTAGGGGCGTCGGGGCGCGGCGGAGGTGATGACGTACACCTGTTCCCCGCCCGGAGGACCTGGCGGGCTCTGCGGGCCTGGTGATGACGGGCCCGGTGATGAGGGACGCTGGGGCGGCAGACGTTCCTGGGAGGACGGATCCCACGCAGGCGCCGCGTCGCGCCCCTGCCCCTCGTCACGTTCGCCACGGTCCGCTCCGCTGGACGTGGCTCCCGGCACGTCGGCGTGCACATGCTCCGGCTGCGGCAGGGCGCCGTCACCCATGGGTTCGATCATCGCGGCCAGTTGCTGCCAGCGGTCCTCCCATTCGGTGACGTTCCCGCCGCAGGCACGGACGTAGGCAGTGGTCACGGGCAGCGTCGGCAGCCTGAGGCCGCCGGCCGCCGAGGCGAGTGTCTTCATCGTGTAATGCGAGAGCTCTTCCATCTCCGGGTAGCCAAGTTCCGCCTTGGCACGCAGCTCGCGGAGATCCCTGGCGAACTCCTCCAGCGCGGTCTGCGGATTGGCGGGCGCGCGGCTGGCCACTGGGTCCTGCCGCAGGGCCAGGGCGGTTCCGGGCTTTGCCGGCCTGTCGGCCTGCTGCGGAACCGCCGCGGGCGCGGGAAAGGAAGCGGAGCCCGCTACGGATGGCGACGCGGCCCTTGGTGCGGACGGCGAGACGGGCTGCGGTGGCTGGGCCACGGTACTGCCACCTGGATCAGGGGCCGGCCAGCCTTCAGCTGGCGGGCCTGGACGCACACCCGGCCGCGGGGCATATGCCGCGGCGGGCCGTGGGGTCGCGCGCGGCACTGACCGCGGGGAATATGCCGCATCCGGCCGCGGGGGTGCCTGCGGTACCGGCTGCGGGGAATATGCCGCACTGGGCCATGGAGTCGCGTGCGGTACCGGCCGCTCGGGGCGAGGCGCGGGACCGCCGGAGGGAGAGGCGGGATTGCCCGCGGGCGGGCCTGGCCAATTGGGGGGAGGCATGGGGCGGCCGGTGGGCACGCCAGGACGGCCCGTGGGCGGCACGGGACGGGCGGCGGGGTACGGCGCGGGGCCCGGGCCTGCCTGCCAGCCCGGCCTTGGGCCGGCGTAGGGGCCTGCCGGGCCGGGTTGTCCTGCCGGACTGGGTCGGCCTGCCGGGCCTGGCGGTTCTGCCGGGCCGTAGGGGCCTGCCGCGTACGGGCCTGCCGGGCCTGGTGGTTCTGCCGGGCCGTAGGGGCCTGCCGCGTACGGGCCTGCCGGGCCGTATGGGCCTGCGTGACCTCCCGGTCCTGGCCTGGGAGGCGCCTGCGGGACGGGTCGTTCGGTCGGATAGGCGGCGTCGGGGTTCGGCTGGCGGGCAGGCCCCGGCCCCGCGTACGGACCGGGGTAGCCGCCCGGCGGGGGAACCGGCCGAGCGTGCGGACCGGGGTAGCCGCCCGGCGGGGGAACCGGCCGAGCGTGCGGATAGGGCGGATAGGGACGGCTGGGGCCCTGGCCAGGCTGCGCGGCCGCGTCCGGCGGGAAGGCCGGCCCGCCTGACGGGCGCCGCGTGGACCAGCCGTCAGGTTGCTGCGTCTCCTCGTCATACTCATACGCCGGGTATGCCGGGCGAGTAACGCGGTGATACGGAGGACGGCCAGTAACCCCGTACCCTTCACAATCCGGTTCGGCGTCACCACGTCCCACCGGGCACCTCCTGGAGACTCCGACTCAGACGCGCCCGCTCCCAGCGCCATTCCATCCTGGACAGAAGTTTAGGGCGGTAAGAATGCCGATCAGCGTGGAACGCACATTCTGCCGTTTGTCGCAATCTGTCACCTTTGCGTAATTTTGGAACCTGTGACGGCTCTCCCGTTGTGCTGGCGTGCGTGATGAGCAGCGAGTCCGGCGGTGCGAGATCGACGCCGTCCGGGTCCTTGAGATAGCCCGGGGCGCGCCCGGAGATCCCGGTGTGCCCGTACTGCCAGACGATCCGGTTCATGCTGGGATCCACCACCACCACCCGGTGGTTGAAGTCGTCATTGAGCAGCACATCTCCGTTGGGTAGCGGCAGTGCCAGCGATGGCTGGTTGAATCCGCCGAGCCGCCAGAGCAGCCGTCCCTGCGCGTCGAACTCGACGACCTGCCCGGGGTTGGTGTAGTCGGCGGTCAGGTAGCGCCCCGGGTAGACCTCGTTGGTATCCGACGGGTACGCGACGCCGGGCGGGTTCGCGGACCAGGCCACATGGCCATGCAGCGACATCTCGTCCACCCGGTCTCCATTGATCTCTGTGACCAGGTAATTCCCATCAGTGAGGGGGAATGCGCCGTTGGGGCTGCCGAACCGGCGCGGCGGGTCGTGCAGGCACATCTGCGTCGTCTCGCCGATGATGCGCGCGGCGGAATGCGCGGGCGGGGCGATCAGGACGATCCGGCAGTTCTTGATGTCCGCGGTGATGATCTTCCCTGCCGGGGTGAGCATCGCGTCATCGGGGTTGTAGAGACGGTCCAGCCCTGACCCAGGTTTGCCGGGCTTGCCGCGTCAGCCCGCCGGCGATGACCAGCCGGGACCCGTCAGTGAGGACGACTTCGCGGGAGATAGCCGCGGGAA
Source organism: Streptosporangiaceae bacterium (assembly GCA_035640715.1). Classification (GTDB taxonomy): domain Bacteria; phylum Actinomycetota; class Actinomycetes; order Streptosporangiales; family Streptosporangiaceae; genus DASQVO01. The sequence goes on along the minus strand of DASQVO010000324.1, from coordinate 69 downwards.
GCTGGTACGCGGCCGGCGCCGCCTGAAGGGCGAGGCTGGCCGGGTTAGCGGGACCGGTTGCCGGGGTGC
>DASQVO010000323.1:0-9685 GCA_035640715.1 Streptosporangiaceae bacterium | reverse complement strand
CCCACCCAGGCGATCCGCTCATCCTTAGTGAGGATTGCCGCGTTGCTCAGGATCTCAGACCCCGTCCACAGCCGGCCGATGTTGGTCATCAAACGGACAGTCAACGGTAAACCCCTACACATCGGGAACCAGGGGTGATGGCCCCATACGTCATGAGTGGTCACCTGCCACAAGTCGTATGACCGGCGCACATGTCGGCACGTACTGCGGGCGCGGATCGCGCGCTTACCTTACGGCTTCGCGGGCGCATGCACCAACCAAGATATCGGTTCCAGTTACCGTATTGCACCCAACGACCTCGTACAAGGCTTTTGGCAAAACACAGCCCTTTCTCAGGGTGCCGCAAGACCCCGCTCGCCTGCGGTCAAAGGCCGAGGCGGCAGGCCTCTCACCTCCGGTTCTGCGCATGCGCGGCAACGCACAGCAAAGAGAACATGCAACTGCACTTGCATCCCGCACTGCGTGGTCCGGAGCGACAGTAACACAGAGCACCCCGGCGGAACGGTAACTACTCATCAGTAGCCGGGAGCAAATGCTTTATGCGCCTGGGAGAAAGGACAGTAACGCACAGGGACTGCCGACAGTGCACGGCCTTCTGTGCCAGAGAGCGCAAACATTGCAGGTAATGCTGGGAAAATCGGAAAATCCGGTCTCCTAACACAATCGCCAACATCTCGCGCAGATCACAAGACGATAATATCCCCTTATCGGCTCGTTGGCTGGGGAACTGATATTGTCACAAAGAGTGACTGCCGGGGGCGGCGCCCCTGCCGATGCCGCGAACGTTTATGCACGTACATGCGCTGCACACAGACCCGCCGGGCCGCCATACCGGCTGCGCACCGTCGTCAGCCGGTACGCACGCACGTGCCCTCATGGCGTACCGCCTCAGGGACGCTCCGCGCCTTCCCCGCCGACGCCGTGGGCCTCTCCCCGTGCAATGCAGGCGGCACCCGGAACGCACGCCACGCGCGGATGCTAACGGAATGCATATGCACGGCCAGTGGGTGCGACCGCATAGCTGCCGGGTGCGCCGCCGCCTCTAGCGGGCCATACTGGCAATCTTTTGTTCAATTGTGAACAGGCTGAGCGGCGCCCCCGCCGCTCCCCCGCAGGGAAGCACGACCCGGCCGATCATCCCGCTGCGGGGGCAGCGAGCTGGATTCAGGTGGCGGCCCGGCCGGCGAAGGCGGTAGTGGCGACCGGTGTCCCGTCAAGGGGCGGGAACCCGTCCAGGCACGGGGTAACCGCGAACCGCTCGAGCTCGGCCGCCAGAGCCGGCGGGACACGGGCCTGCAGCGCCGTTCCCTCGGCACCGTGACCGACGTGCAGCACCTCGCCCTCCTCGTGGGCCCGCGCCACCAGGTCACCGCGGCTGTACGGCACGAGTGCCCGCACCTCACGGTCGCGCCGCGGCAGGGCGGCTTCGAGAGCGTCCCGCAGTGCGTCAAGCCCCTGCCCGGTCCGCGCGGAGACAAGGACACAGCCCGGCTCACGCAGCCGCAGGCCCTCCACCGTGATCGGGTCCGCCGCATCGGACTTGTTGATGACGATCAGTTCCGGCACGTTAGCCGCGCCGATCTCGGCGAGAACCCCGCGCACCGCCGCTACCTGCGCCTGCGGGTCCGGATCGGACCCGTCTACCACATGCAGGATCAGGTCGGCGTCGGCCGCCTCCTCAAGGGTGGACCGGAACGCCTCGACCAGCTGGTGCGGCAGGTGCCGGACGAACCCCACGGTGTCGGTGAGGGTAAGCGCCCGGCCCGACGGCGTCCGCGCCCGGCGCACGGCCGGGTCGAGGGTGGCGAACAGCGCGTCCTCCACCAGGACGCCTGCTCCGGTCAGCCGGTTCAGCAGGCTGGACTTGCCGGCGTTGGTGTACCCGGCGATGACCACGGAGGGGATGTCACGGCGGCGGCGCCGCCCGCGCTGAACCTGCCGTCCCGTTGACATTTCGGCGATCTCCCGCCGGAGCCTGGCCATCCGGGTGCGGATCCGGCGCCGGTCGGTCTCGATCTTGGTCTCGCCGGGGCCGCGGGTCCCGATCCCGCCGCCGCCCGCGACCCGGCCGCCCGCCTGCCGGGACATCGACTCGCCCCAGCCGCGGAGCCTGGGCAGCATGTACTCAAGCTGCGCCAGCTCGACCTGCGCCTTGCCTTCCCTGCTGCGGGCGTGCTGGGCGAAGATGTCGAGGATCAGCGCGGTGCGGTCAATGACCTTGACTTTGATGACGCTCTCAAGGCGGCGCAGCTGGCTGGGTGTGAGCTCGCCGTCGCAGATCACCGTGTCCGCCCCGGCGGATACCACGATGTCAGCCAGTTCGGCGGCCTTGCCCGCGCCGACGTACGTGGCCGGATCCGGGCGGCCGCGCCGCTGGATGAGGCCCTCGAGAACCCGCGATCCGGCGGTTTCGGCGAGTCGGCTGAGCTCCCGCAGCGAGTTCTCGGCGCTGGCGAGGCTGCCGTCGGCCCAGACGCCGATCAGGACGACCTGCTCCAGGCGAAGGGAGCGGTACTCAACCTCGGTGACGTCCTGGAGCTCGGTGGACAGGCCCGCTACCCGGCGCAGTGCCTGACGGTCCTCCAGGTCCAGTTCACCGGCTGCGGCGGCCGGCCCGTGCGGCCCGCTGGGGCCGCCGTGCCCGTTCGGCACGGGTGCGGGATCCATGACATCCGGCCGCTCGCTGAAGAATGCTGTCATTGTCCTCCAAGGACGGGGCGCCCCTGAGGGCGCCGTATCTGGCTCGTTGTCCCCCGATAGTGCCACGAGCACACTGGGTTGTCGTTCTTATAAACAACCGCCCTGCCCAGGATGTGCCCGCCACCACATACCCTGCCCAGGCGAGCCCGGTTACCCCAGATCATGGATTATTTTCTGAGCGCGGCCAGGAGGGGCGGCAGCTCACCCTCGTAGACGACCGCGAGGCGGTGGGTCGCGCGCGTGATCGCCACGTAGAGGTCGTGGCCGCCCTTCGGGGACTGGGCGATGATCCCGGCCGGGTCGGCCAGAACCACCCGGTCGAACTCCAGCCCCTTGGCCTGCGCCACGGTGAGCAAGGCGACCGGTGAGTCCAGCGCCTCGGCCCGGCCGCCGGGAACGGCGTGCGGGATCGCCATGGCCAGTTCGGCCATCCGGGAGCCGGGCGCGATGACCGCCAGCCGCCCCTCCCCCGACGCCGCCAGCTCCGCGGCCTCTGCCTCGACCACCCGCGCCACCCCGGCCGCGAGCCGTTCGCGATCCGCGCTCCCGGCGGCGGCCGCACCGGCCCCGTCCGGGCCGGCACGCAGCGCCCGCGGCTTCTCGCCCTCCTCGCGGACCGACTCCGGCGGCCGCTCGGCTGGGGCGACCGCCGCGAGAACGCCGGCGGCGACTGTCATGATCTCGGCCGGGGTGCGGTAGTTGACGGTCAGCCGTTCCTCGCGCCACCGGCCCTTGACGTAGCGGTCGAGCATCTCGCCCCACGAGCGCGCGCCGGCCGCATTCCCGGTCTGGGCGACGTCGCCGACCACGGTCAGCGACTTCGTGGGAACCCGGCGCATCACCATCCGCCAGGCCATCGCCGACAGTTCCTGCGCCTCATCGATGATGACGTGCCCGTAGGCCCAGGAACGGTCGGCAGCGGCGCGCTCGGCCGTGGTCAGCTCGGGACCGGTGTCACGATGCCTGCCCGCGATGGTGGCAGCGTCCACGAAACCCTGCCCGGCCAGGCCGGTTATCTCCAGGACGCCCTCGGCGTACCTCTCCTCCGCACGCTGCTCACGTTCCGCGGCGCGGCGCATTGCCTTCTCCGCGGAGTCATCGGCGCCGAGCAATTCCGCCGCCTCATCCAGGAGCGGCACGTCCGCCACCGTCCATTCGCCGGCCCGGCCGGAACGTAGCAGCACCCCCCGTTCGGCCTCATCGAGATCGGCCGCGGCCCGGCGCAATGTGCCTTCCTCGCCAAGCAGCCCGGCGAGGAGCTGCTGCGGGGTGAGGAACGGCCACAGCTCGTCAAGCGCCTTGCGAACCGGCTCCTCATCCCACAGCCGGGCCCGGATATAGGGCAGGTCCCCCTCATCGAGGTCAGAGGACGGCCGGCCGAGCGCCTCCGCCTCTGACCTGGCGAGCGCGTCGAGCATCTCGGTGACGAACAGCTTGCGTGCCACGTTGTGCGGCTTGCGCAGCGACCGGGCCCGGGCGCGGGCGCGCTCGCAGGCCTCGGCCGGCACTTCCAGCGTCACGTCGCCGGCGACGACCTCCAGGCCGCCGCGCGGGACCCGCTGCCGGTCCTGCACCGCGGCCCGCAGCACCTTCACCATCCGCAGGTCGCCCTTGACCACGGCGGCCTCCGGGCTGTCCTCGGCGGTCGCGCGCACGCCGGGGAACAGCTCGCCGAGCGAGGCGAGCACCACGTCGGTCTCGCCGAGGGAGGGAAGCACCTGGCTGATGTAGCGGAGGAAGGTCACGTTCGGCCCGACGATGAGGACGCCACGCCGTTCCAGGGTGCGGCGGTGGGTGTAGAGCAGGAACGCCGCCCGGTGCAGCGCCGCCACCGTCTTGCCGGTGCCCGGGCCGCCCTGCACCACGAGGACGCCGGCCAGCGCGGAACGGATCACCCGGTCCTGCTCGGCCTGGATGGTCGCGACCACGTCGGCCATCCGCCCGGTACGGCCGCGGCGGATCGCCGCCAGCAGCATCCCCTCGCCGACCAGGCCGCGCCGGTCGGCCTCGCTCATCCGGTCGAGGTCGAATACCTCGTCATCGAGCCCGACGACGGCGCGGCCGCGGGTATAGAGATGACGCCGCCGCAGCAGCCCCGCGGGATCGTTCGGCGTGGCGGCGTAAAAAGGGCGGGCGGCCGGTGCGCGCCAGTCGATGAGGACCGGCTCATACTCGTCATCATGCAGGCCGATCCGGCCGATATAAAAAGTATTGCTGGCCGTATCGTCCATCCGGCCGAAGCAGAGGCCACGTTCCACGCCGTTGAGCTGCGCAAGCCGCCTGGCCTGCTCGGAGGCTGCGACTTCCCGCTCAATGCGGGCGGCGAAGGTGCCCCCGGCACCGCCGCGCCCGTGCACTTCGCGCAGCATCGCCTCGCTCCGCTGCCGCGCCCGGTCGAGCAGGCCGTACAGCATGGAAACGTACGCCTGCTCTTTCCTTATGGACTCGGAAAGCGCAGATCCAGTTTGACGATCCGCCATATTCTTTGATATACTTTCTGTTTGGAGCGGGTATTCTCCAGGTCATATTCTGTGGCATAGAGCATAACAGGCCCTGTGTCTTATTTAAAAGCTCGCGCTATTCAGGCAAACCTGCTGCAATTGCCGCCGGCCCGCTGACCGCCACCTGCACAGTGTTCCTCTCGATGCTCGCGTTATCCAGGTTTCCTGCTGTGGTCCCACCGTGGCCAAGGCACCGGCCGCTCGCACGGGCCGTCACGGTCGCCGTCTAGCACCGGGCGGATCGGGGACCGCGAGGACCGATGGCTCCCCGGCCGGAAGCAGAGCGCGGCACCTCTTCCCGCGGGAGGTCCCGCCCCGGCTGCCCTGGTTGACCACGGCGCGTCGCGGCAGATAACTTACTCACGAGTAATAATCCCGAACATCTGGGATAATATCCGGGATACATCGCATGCCGCGGCCGGGCCGCAAGCTCCGGCACCCCAGGGCCCGGGTCGTGCCAGGGACCTGGTCTGCCTAGGATGAGAAGCACACTGCGGAGGAGTAAAAACATGCCGGGACCCGATGGCGTTGAGATCACCGGCCCGTCCGGGGATCGCTACGACGAGATTCTCACCCCCGAGGCGATCAGCCTGATCGCGGCGCTGCACGACGAGCTGGGGACCCGCCGCGACGAACTACTCGCCGCCCGCCAGCAGCGGCAGGCCGAGATCAGCGCCGGCGGGACGTTCGACTTCCTGCCCGAGACCAAGCACATCCGCGAGGATCCCTCCTGGCAGGTCGCGCTGCCCGCCCCCGGCCTCGCGGACCGGCGCGTCGAGATCACCGGCCCCACCGAGCGGAAGATGACGATCAACGCGCTCAACTCCGGCGCGAAGGTGTGGCTGGCGGACTTCGAAGACGCCAACACCCCGCTGTGGGACAACATGATCACAGGTCAGCTCAACCTGAAGGACGCACTGGACCGCACGATCGACTTCACCAGCGGCGGCAAGGACTACCGCCTGCTCCCGGACGACGAGCTGGCCACGATCGTGGTCCGGCCGCGCGGCTGGCATCTGGATGAGAAGCACATCCTGACCGGCGGCCGCCGGGCCTCCGGCAGCCTGGTCGACTTCGCCCTCTACATGTCGACCTGCGCCCGTAAGCAGATCGACAAGGGCAAGGGCCCGTACTTCTACCTGGCCAAGATCGAGAGCCATCTCGAGGCGCGGCTATGGAACGACGCCTTCAACCTGGCACAGGATGCACTCGGCATCCCGCGCGGCACCATCCGCGCCACGGTGCTCATCGAGACGATCCCGGCGGCGTTCGAGATGGAGGAGATCCTCTACGAGCTGCGCGAGCACTCCGCGGGGCTGAACGCGGGCCGCTGGGACTACCTGTTCAGCATCATCAAGAAGTTCCGCACCCGGGGCCGCGAGTTCGTCCTGCCGGACCGGAACCAGGTGACCATGACCGCCCCGTTCATGCGCGCCTACACCGAGCTGCTGGTGAAGACCTGCCACAGCCGGGGCGCGCACGCGATCGGCGGCATGGCCGCGTTCATCCCGAGCCGCCGGGACCCGGAGGTCAACGAGAAGGCGCTCGCCAAGGTCCGCGAGGACAAGGCACGTGAGTCCTCCGACGGCTTCGACGGTTCCTGGGTCGCCCATCCCGACCTGGTGCCCATCTGCCGCGAGGTGTTCGACGGCGTGCTGGGCAGCCGCCCCAACCAGCTTGACCGGCTGCGCGACGAGGTCAGCGTGAGCGCCGCCGACCTGCTGTCCATCAGCAAGACGCCCGGTACCATCACCGAGGCCGGGCTGCGCAATGACATCAGCGTCGGCCTGCAGTACCTGGCCGCCTGGCTGGGCGGCAACGGCGCGGTGGCCATCTTCAACCTGATGGAGGACGCCGCCACCGCGGAGATCGCCCGCTCCCAGGTCTGGCAGTGGCTGCACAACGACATCACGGCGGAGGACGGCCCCAAGGTCACCAGGGACCTGGTGGAGCGGCTCATCGACGAGGAGCTGGCCAGCATCCGCGCGCAGGCTGAGCAGGCCGGCGCCGGCTTCGACGCGGAGCGCTACGGCCAGGCTGTCGCGCTGTTCACGGAGGTGGCGCTGGCTGACAACTACGCCGAGTTCCTTACCGTGCCTGCTTACGAGCGTATGCCGTGACCACCGCCCCGCCCTCAGCCTGCGCCGCCCTGATCCCGGTGATGACGCAGATCTGCGGGGCGGGCGGCGTCATCACCGACCCGGTCGAGCTGCGCACCTACGAATGCGATGGCCTCACCTCGTACCGGTCGGCGCCGGGCCTGGTTGTGCTGCCGGACACCGCGGAGCAGGTCGCCGGGATCGTGCGGGCCTGCGCGGCGGCGGATGTCCCGTTCGTCGCGCGGGGCTCGGGCACCGGCCTTTCCGGCGGCGCGCTGGCCCGCTCCGACGGCGTTCTCATCGTCATGTCGCGGATGCGCCGGATCCTCGAGATCGACCCCGCCAGCAGTCGGGCCATCGTGGAGCCGGGGGTCACGAACCTGGCGGTGAGCAAGGCCGCGGAGCCGTTCGGCCTCTTCTACGCACCGGATCCGTCCAGCCAGGTGGTCTGCTCGGTCGGCGGCAATGTCGCGGAGAACTCCGGCGGCGCACACTGCCTGAAGCATGGTTTCACCGTGCATCACGTCACCGGCCTGGAGGTCGTCACCCCCGCCGGTGACCTGATCTGGCTCGGTGACGGCACCGGCGCCGCACCAGGTTATGACCTGCTCGGCGCGTTCACCGGCTCCGAGGGGACGCTCGGCATCGTCACCAAGATCGTCGTGAAGCTGATGCCGCTGCCCGAGTCGGTCACCACCCTGCTCGCGGCGTTCGACAGCACCAGCCACGGCGGGACCGCGGTGTCTTCGATCATCGGGGCGGGCATTCTCCCGGCCGCCATCGAGATGATGGACGCCCTGTCGATCGAGGCCGCGGAGGCCGCCGTGCACTGCAATTACCCCGAAGGGGCCGGCGCGGTGCTGATCGTCGAGCTTGACGGCCCGGCGGCCGAGGTGGAAGCCGAGACCGCGGCGGTCCGCGAGCTCTGCGAGAAGGCAGGCGCGGCGGAGATCAGGGTCGCGGACGGCGCCGCCGAACGGGCCCGCATCTGGGCCGGCCGCAAGTCCGCGTTCGCCGCGGTGGGCCGGATCAGCCCTGCCTACATCGTCCAGGACGGCGTAGTGCCCCGGACCGCGCTGCCCGAAGTCCTCGCCAGGATCGCGGAGCTGTCGGCCGCGGCGCCCGGCGTGCGGGTGGCCAACGTCTTCCACGCCGGCGACGGCAACCTGCACCCGCTGGTCCTGTTCGACGACAGCGTGGCTGGCGCGGGCGAGGCGGCCGAGGAAGTGTCCGGCCAGATCCTGGACCTGTGCATCGAGCATGGCGGCTCGATCACCGGCGAGCACGGCGTCGGCGTCGACAAGTCCCGGTACATGCCCCGGATGTTCGGTGACGACGACCTGGACACCATGCAGTTGGTCCGCTGCGCGTTCAACCCCCGGAACCTGTGCAACCCGGGCAAGGTGTTCCCGACGCCGCGGCTGTGCGGGGAGGTCCCCGGCGTCCGCCGCGGCCCCCACCCGGCCGTCGCCGCAGGCGAGGCGGAACTCTTCTGATGCCCGCAGATAAGCTGAGTGAGGCCGAACGGGATCTGGTGACACCGTGTGATGGCTGATGAGATAACAGCCGCGCTCGCCGGGACGGGTACGGCCATCACCGAAGCCGGCCCGGATGACTGCGTCGCCGGGGTGGCTCCCGGCTGCGTGGCCTTCCCTGGCACGGTCGGGGAAGCAGCGGGGCTGCTGCGCGCGGCCGCGTCGCTCGGCCTGGCAGTCGTGCCGCGCGGAAGCGGGCACAGGCTCTCCTGGGGCCCCCCGCCGAGCCGCTGCGACGTGGTCGTCGATATGACACGGATGAGCCGCGTCATCGAGCACGCCGCCGGTGATCTCGTCGCGCGCGTCGAGGCGGGCATCACCCTCGGGCGACTCCGGGAGGTTCTCGCTGAGGCGGGACAGCGGCTGGCACTGGACGGCCCGGCGGAGGCGACGATCGGCGGCGTGATCGCCACGGGCGCCGCGGGACCGCTGCGGCTGCGCTACGGGACGCCACGCGACCTCCTGATCGGCATCACCGTGGTGCGCCCGGACGGCCTGGTCGCGCGGTCCGGCGGCAAGGTCGTCAAGAACGTGGCCGGCTACGACCTCGGCAAGCTGTTCGCCGGGTCTCACGGGACCCTCGGGCTGATCACCGAGGCCACGTTCCGCCTGCATCCGGTCGCGGTGGCCCAGGCCTACGTGACCGCGGAATACGATGATGCGCCCTCGGCGGCGGACGCCGCGGGATCGGCCGCGGCATCACCGCTGCTGCCGTCCGCGGTGGAGATCGACCGTGGCCGGCCGGCCGGCCCGGTCCGGGCCGGGGTGCTGCTCGAGGGCACCGCGTCCGGCGTGGCCGAGCGGGCCGCCCGGATGGCCGCGCTGCTCGGCCAGGGCGCGGAGGTCTCGC
>DASQVO010000322.1:0-15232 GCA_035640715.1 Streptosporangiaceae bacterium | reverse complement strand
GCCTCTCGCTGGTGGCCGCCCAGTACTACCTCCAGCAATATGCCGCCGAACGATTCGGTGGCGGGACCGAGATCCACGCGCTCGCGCTGCACCAGGACATCCAGACCGCGAATATCACGGCCACCTATCAGCGGATCGCGGTGCCTGAATATGCACTGATGCCTATGCCGGGCCAGTTCCCCGAGGGGCCGGAGGTCGCGCAGCAGCGCGCGCAGTGGCAGCAGCGGTTCACCCTGCTCTCGCTGGGCCCAGACGGCGTACTGGGCGAGAACGGCCCCCTGCTGGGGCATGCCCTCAAGGAGGAGTCCTTCGACAATCTGTCCGAGTTCGGCTCGTACAAGATCCTGGAGCAGGATCCGGCGACGTTCGCCACCGACCGGCCACGGCGGGACACCGGCCAGGCCGGTGATGCCGCGACCGGGTACGCGGCACTGGGTGACGCGGTGCGTGAGAGCCGCCCGTCCATCGCGACCGGGGATACGCCGGGGACGGGGGAGGCGGCTCCGGATGGCCCCGGCTTCGCCGAGATCGGCGACGATCAGCTGCCGACCCGTTCGCACGGGGAGATGCTCCCGGCCGCCGACCACGGCCTGGTCGTCGGCCGTTCGCTGCGGCCCGCATTCTTCGGGCTAGAGCCGGCACCAGCACGAGAGGCGGGGACGGGAACGGCTGCGGGCCAGGAGCCATCTCCGCACGCGCCCGCCGCTCCCTCCGTCGCCGAATACGAAACCATTCAGGTTGGCGGTCGGCTGGATGAGCTTGGCCCTGACAGCCCCGCGGTGACCGGTTCCGGGCCAGGCACTGAGGCCCGGGCCGGCGGCGCAGGCTTCGCGTCCGACCCGGACCCGCAGGTGGAGCCTGATGCCGTGCGACTTTCCGCCGATGGCGGATCCGGTGCGGTCCACGAACCCGGCCACGGGACCATCGAGGAGCTGGAGAACGCGGGGCCGACGGTCTCGGAGGCCGCCGCCGCACCGGAGCCTGCGTTCAATGACTCGTTTCGAGGGCACCAGGCGGAGGACCTGCCTGGGCAGGGTGATGGCCTGAGTGGTCATGCAAGTCTGGCTTCCGGCGGCGATGAGGCCCACGGCCACGGGTCGAGCCCTGCGGACAGCGGGTCTGAGTCTGGCAGTGATGGGGCTGTGGCCGGAGATGGTCATGCTGAGGTGGCGGCGATCCTGGCCGGGCGGCGGAGGCCCGCGGTGCCGGATGGGCACGAGGACGTGATGGGTCCCGATCCGTTCGGGGTCAGGCAGGCCCCGGCGGGGCCGGCGTTTCTCGCGGGCTACGACTTCAGGGAACTGCACGCGGGGCAGCGGGCGGCGTTCTTCGATCGGATGGACATGGTCCGCGGGCCCGTGGTTTCCGCGGCTGACCTGCGTCCCGGGGCACTACGGAAAGGCCCGGTCAGCTCGGGACGAAGCGTGCCGCGTAACAGCGGACCGAGCATGTTCCCGAAGACTCAGAGAGTCCCCCACATCGCGCATTCCATCTGGTTCGGCGGCCCGCTCTACGATGACGGTGGTAGCCGCAAGCTGTTCATGGACAATCTCGCCGCGGCTAAGGCGGCCGCGCCTGATTTCACGTTCGTGGCGTGGACCGATGTGCCGCGCGGTGAAATCGCCGCTGCGCTGGACGGTTCTGCCCCGGCCGGGACCCGGGCCAGCCAGGTGGGGGAGATGGTGAACTGGGCCAGGGGGAACGGGATCCGGCTGGTCAATATCGATGAGGTCTTCAGCGCTGATCATCCGATGACGCTGGACGGCCCGGCGCGCACTGAGCGGGCGCGCGGCAATCCGGTGGGCTGGGCGTCTGCCAGCGATCTGGCCCGGCTTGAGATCCTGAACCGGTTCGGCGGCGTTTATTCCGACGGTGACAATGACATGGCCAGGCCGGGGGGACTGGCCAGGGCCGCGCAGGCCGCCGCTGACAGCGAGCCTGGCTATGCCCTCATCAGGGAATACACCCGGCCGTCGAACGCTGCGATATCGGCTGCGGCGGGCTCGCGGGGTACGCGTGCGGACCTGGAGGTGCTGCGCGGGAATTACCGCGAGCCGTACTCCAGCCTCGGGCTCATGAAGAGCGGGGGCCGGGGGACGCTTGGCCAGGTCAATGCTGCCGACCACGACGAGGTTAACCGCGACGCTTCGGACCGCGCCGTCAGGACTGAGGTGCTGGTCCGCACCGGGCCTTCTGCAGTTCGCTGGCAGGATCTCGCCGATGCACTCGGCGTGCGTCGGGGTAAGGACTTGCCGGAGATTCCCGAGGATGCCATCGGAGTCGTGTCCGGCCGTAGCTGGCTTCCGCCCCGGCCGGGCGGGGCGTCTCATGCCGGCTCCGCTTCCCCGGAGGCGGTTCCGGAGCACGCGCCCCCGCATGTGATCGCCGATGCGGTCGTGGGGGCGGTCACCAGCCTGCACCGGGATGCGATCACTCACCCGAATACCATCTACCTGCCTGGCGCGGCCCGCACGATCGACCGGCTGCCCGAGGCTTCGCGTCCCGTCGCGTGGGAAGCGGCCATCAGTCACTTCCTCGGTACTTTTCCGGATTCCGCCGCTGACCGCGTGACTCAGCTGGCCGCGGATTGGCAGCGCCTGCCGGAGAACGTGCGCGGTGCCCTTACCGATCGTTTCCCGAACGCGATGACTCCGGCTCAGGGTGCTGCGGGCGGTGCGCGTGACAACAGCAGCGGGCCGAAGGCGCCGGCGGCGGGCGGCAGCCGGCCCGCTCCGCCTGCGCAGCATGCCGGCGTGGCGCCGCCTGCGCAGCGTGCCGGCGTGGCGCCGCCTGCGCAGCGTGCCGGCGGCGGTTCCGCGGGTGATGGCGGCGCGCCGGGTATCCGTGCGGGCGGCGGTGTCTCTGGCGTGTCCGCGGGGCGCGTGCCGTCTGCGGTGCGGGGTGCGGATGGCCAGGGCCTGCCGGGCCGCCTGCGGGGACAGGCTCCGGAGCGGCTGGAGCCTATCGCGGAGGAGACGGAAGCGGAGGCATCGGGGACGCGCGTGCCAGAGGCGGGCGGTGCGCGCGATGACGGCGGGCTGAAGGCGCCGCTCCCGTCGGCTGGTGGCGGGCTGGTGTCCCGGCCGGATGGGGACCCCGAGACCGGGTCTGTCAGTGATGACGGTGAGGTCTGGCATGATGCTCCCGACAGGTCGCCGGCGGAGATTATCGCCTCCTACCGTCCTCAGAAGGAGAAGGATGGCCACTGGGTGCTGCCGGGGCTTCATCCCGGGGTCACCGAGATGAAGTTCGTGCCTCACCAGCCTTCAGAAGTGGTGCGCCTGCGCCAGGACGATGACACGACGGTCGGCCTGACTCCCGGGATGGTCCGGAACTGGCTGGAGGACCAGGGCGTTCCGAACCCGGAGGGAGGCGTAGGGGCGGCGATCAACGACTACCTGTATGGCGGCTCTGATGCCGGGGCTGGCCGTGCGGTGGACGTGTATGACATCCACGAGGCCCACCGTTTCGTCGCCGCCTTGCAGAACCGGGCTTATGAGGCGAACCTGCGCGAGCAGGAGCAGGTGGCCGACGCGGTCAACGACCTGGCCGACCACATCACTGAGAACTACCCGCCGGACCAGTACGTGTACGTCGGGCTCGGGCGGAGCCCGGCGGCGGTAGTGGCCAGCCTGCAGGCGAAGGGCCACACGGCGGCTTCGGTTCCGCTGTCGTCGTTCCGGCCCGGCCCCTCTGACCCGGGATCGATCCTGTCCCGTGCCCTGGTTGATGAGGACGGCCGCCCTGTCCCGGGCCTCACGCACGAGCAGCAGGAGATGCTCAACGCTCATTTCGATGAGTTCCTGGGGCATATTGAGCCGGGCCGGAACGTGGTGCTGATCGACTACACGGAGTCCGGCAAGTCCCTGGTCGCCGCCCAGCATTACCTGCAGCAGTGGGCGGGGAACCGGTGGGGCGGTGACACGCAGGTGGACGCGTTCGCGATGCACCAGGACATCCAGACCGCGAACATCACCGGCACCTACCGGCGGGCCGGGGCGGCGGATACCGTGTGGGGCCGGGTCAGCGAACCCTACCTGAAGCCCGACGTGTCGCAGGAGCGGGCGCAGTGGCGGCAGCGGTTCACGAAGATGTCGCTGGGTGAGGACGGCCCGCTGGGCAAGAGCGGTCCGCTCCTCGGCCAGGCCTTCAAGCAGGAGGCGTTCGACGGCCTGGCGGAATACGGCTCCTACAAGATGCTGGAGCAGGATCCGGCGAGGTTCGGCGCCGACCGGCCCCGGCGGCAGGCGCCGCAGCCCGGTGATGTCCCGACCGGGTACCAGGCTCTCACGGACGCCGTGCGAGGAAACCGTTCTCCGGATGAGCATGGCGAGGCGTCCGGCGGGGCTGACTCTGGCAGCCGGCCTCCTGTTAGCGGGCTGGGTGAGGGTCCGTCGCGGAGTCCGGTCCGGGAGGAGAGTGAGCTCGGCGGGGTTGAGACGCCGTCGGGGTGGCATTTCCCGGCGCCGGCGTCGGAGGACCCGCACGTGTAGGCGCAGGAAAAGATCACCGCGGATCTCGCGGGGCCGGCCCTTATCAGGAGCGGTGACTGGTTCCGCCAGGATGGGGGACACCCGAACGGGGACTGGAGCCGTCCCGGCTCGATCGTGAACAATAACGTACGCGACGCGGGGACGTAGCGTCTGCCTGCCCTGTCTGCAGTGCGACACAGATCCGAGGTCCTCGTGGTTGATCTCGGGGCAGCTTTACAATCTGGTGAGGAGGATCATGTCCGCGACGCCGGATGGGAATACGGGTACGACCTCGAGCGGCGACTACAGTGTGACGCCGGACGATATCTCTGCGGCGGCTGCGGCGGCCACCAACACGGCGAACGAGATCGCCGATCAGTTGGCTGCGCTCAAAGGCTACGTCCAATCATTCGAGGCAGGGTGGCAGGGCATTGCCGCCACGGCGTTCCAGTCGCTGATGAACGACTATGATGTCTTCGCGCAGATGCTCAACAACGCGCTGACGGATATCGCGAGCGGCTTGCGCGGCAACTACGTGAACTACACGGACGCCGAGCAGCAGAACATCAGCAATCTTCAGAAGGTGAACGGGGCTATCCCCGGAGCGAATTTCAGCTGAACATCGCTCGTGCATAGCTTGCCTTCTGTTCGTCGACACGAGGGAGAATTCTCTGATGCCTGATGTCGGATCGACATCGATTGCCGTTCCACAGTCACTCCAAGACGTTGGGGCTCAGCTCAACGCTCAGGCTGCTGCGATCGCAGATGAACTCAGTGCTCTCGCGGGTCAGCTTGAGCCACTGAAGAGCACCTGGAAGGGCAGCGCCGCGGGTTACTACGAGGGCCTGCAGAACGAGTGGAACATCGCCGCCGCGGGCCTCTTCGCACCGGACGGGGTCCTTGGCCAGATTGCCTATGCCATGGGCGTCAACTGGAGCAACTACAGCGACGCGGAGTGGGCCAACACCCGCACCTGGCAGAGCTGACCGCGCGGCTGACGTCGACTTGGGGCGGATTGTGGCCGACCAGCATTGCCGTGTCACGGTCGTCGGCCAGACCCGGCGTGTCAATCTCATGATTCCGGCGAGAGCGCCCATCGCAGAGTACGCCGCGACGCTGGCCGAGCTGTGCGAGCAAGAGAATGAGGCTGCCTTCCCGGCGGTATGGTCGCTTGCCGTGGCAGGTCGTGCGCCGCTTCCGCTGGCCGCCTCGCTCGACCAGGCCGGCGTGACCGACGGCCAGGTGCTCTACCTG
Source organism: Streptosporangiaceae bacterium (assembly GCA_035640715.1). GTDB lineage: Bacteria > Actinomycetota > Actinomycetes > Streptosporangiales > Streptosporangiaceae > DASQVO01. The sequence goes on along the minus strand of DASQVO010000322.1, from coordinate 9,506 downwards.
CGGGATATCGCGGCGGGAGAGGCCGACGAGCCGGTCGTGCTTGACCTCGACGAGGCAGTGAGTGACGCGGCCGAGCGGCTCGGTTGGTGGGCCTGGACTCCCCACAGCCGTGCGGTGACGGGACTGGTCGTCGGGGCCCTGTGGCTTGTCGCCGCACTGCTGGCGGCGGCGTTCGGCGTGGCTCACGGAAGCCCGAGAGAACTGAGCGGCCTGTCAATCGCGGCTGGCCTGCTATCGGCTGCGTTTGCTGCGGTCGTGTCTCGCCGTCACTGGCCGATACCCGGTCCCGCCTGCCTGGCACTGGGCCTGTCGGCGGTCCCCGAACTCGCAGTCGGCGGCGGATTCCTCCTGGGCGGGCACGGATCAGCCGTGGGGTTCGCCGCAGGCGCGGTTGCGGGGTCTCTCGCTACCCTCATCGCCGTTCCGGAGACGGTGACAGCGGCACTGGTGGTTGCTGCGTGCATCTGTCTTGCCGTAACCGGTGCGCTCTCGGCACTGCACGCGGATGCGATGGAAGATGCCTCGGTGATCGCGGTGATTGTGCTGGCCCTGGCGAGCCTGGGACCGCAGTCAATAGGCAGGCTGGTCGCCTATTCACCGTTCGAGTCCGCCGGTGGCACCGCCGAAGCCGGCACCGTGTCGGATTATGTCCGGCGCGCGCACATGCTGGTCGCGATGTGGACCACGTTCCTGGGGCTGATAGGTGCGGCGGACCTGGCCTGGCTGGCCACATTCCCCAATTGGTATGCACAGGCCCTGGCGGGCTCCGGGTCTCTTGCGCTGCTGCTGGGCGCCGGTGCCTACCGGTACCTCACCGAGGTCATGCCGAACGTGGTAGCGGGCGCGTCCGGGCTGCTCGCCCTGGCTCTTGAACTTCCCCGGCGGCTGCCCTCCGGGGCATGGGCTGGACCGCTCGCCGCGACAGCGATCGGCCTCGGCATCTTGGCAGCCGGGATGGCGCAATCGTTCACCAGCGGCGAGACCGTGAGCCGGCCACGTGCGCAACTTTTTCTCGCGACCACGTTCCGCGCATTGTCGGTGCCGCTCGCACTGGGCGTCTTCGGAGTATTTAGCCACCTCCAGTCTCTAGGACATCGGCTTTGACATGGTGTGCGCGGAATGATCGGCAGTAGCCTTGGGCGCGAGCGTGTCGCGTCCAAGGGCTGGGGCGTGCACAACACGATCGCGGCGGCGCTGCGCGCGGCGTCGGACCATGCGGTCGTGTCGGTCATGCCCGGCATCTACCACGAGAATCTCGTTCTCGACAGGCCCGTGACGCTGACGGCGGAGAGGGGCCCGGGTACGGTCAGGCTGGTCGCGGCGCATGGTCCCGCGCTGCGTCTGGCGGCCTCCGCTGGAGAGATATACGGCCTTGTGATCGAGGGTGAGCGTGGCCAGGCGGCTGTTCTGGCCGATACCGGGGCCATGACATTGCGCCAGTGCGAGGTGAGCGGCGGGCACATAGAGCTTGTTGGTGACGCAGCGACATCAGTGATCGACTGCGGAGTGCACGAGTCGGGAGCATACGGACTGCGGCTGTCGAGCACTGGCCGGGTCGTCGTCCGGGGCGGTTCCGTCCGCGATGTCAGCGGGGACGGGATTGTCATTGCTGGTGATTCGGCCGGGGAAGTGGCCGGCGTGCTCGTCCGCGACTGTGACGGCCACGGCATCCGGATCGGCGGTGGCGCACGCTGCGTTCTGGTCGAGTGCGAGGTCTCGGGGTCGGCACGGTCGGCGGTTCTGGTCGACGGTGCGGCGACGCCGGTATTTCGTGGCTGCCGGATCCACGGGAATCACACCGACGGCGTCTGGCTGAACGGCGCGATACCGCAACCACCCACGCGCCAGACACCAGGCCAGGCCGCCGACTCCCACGACGAGGGAGCACTCGGCTCCGGAACGCAGCCGCATCAAGGATCGGCCGTCATGCTCGACCGGTGCGAGATCGCCGAGACCGGGCCCGGGTCCGCAGGTGTGGTGGCGGGCAACGGCGCCAGAGCGGTGCTGGCCGCGTGCCAGGTACGGGATACGGGAGGTACGTCATTGGCCGTCGCCGGCCATGCCCAGGTATGGGTACGCGGCGGCAGCTTCGCCCGGGCCGGGGCGAACGGTGTCTACGCCACCGGCGAGGCCACGGTCACGCTGGTTGGCTGCAATATCTCTGGCACCACTTACACAGCGGTACATGCGGCCGGAACCGCGTCCGCAGTACTTCACGACTGTGCCGTGCATGATGTGACCGAGCACGGCATCCACGTCACCGAGCACGCCGTCGCCCGCGGCGAGCAGAGCCGCGTCACCGGGGCCGGCCTGTCCGGCGTCTTCGTTGACGGCGACGGCGACCTGACGCTCCGTGACTGCACGATCAGCGGTGCCACGACCGGGATAGCGGTGCACACCGCGCATCATCCGCTGATCACCGGCTGCGATGTGCGCGACACGGTCAAGGCCGGGATCGAGATCGGCGCCGAGGCAGAGCCGCTCATCGAAGATACCCGGATCCACCAAGCGGGCTCCGCTGGAGTCTTTGTCGGCGAGCGTGCCGCACCCCGGCTTTCCGGCTGCACCATAGCCGACGCCGGCGGCAGTGGCCTTGTCGTCCGGATGTCAGCGGCACCACGGGTCCGCGCAACCACGATCGGGCCCAGCACCAAGAATGGCATTTACCTGGAGGACAGCGCAGCCGGTGAATTCGACGACTGTGAAATATTCCAGACGGGATATCCGGCATTGTTCATTGGCAAGGCCGCCACGCCTGTGCTCCGCCGTTGCTTTGTCCACGACACCGACGAGGACCTGAGCATGGGTGAGCACGCTGCGCCGGTGTTCGAGAACTGCCGGGTCGCCGACGTGAAGAAATCCGCCTGGCCGGCTGACGATGGCACTCGGTCACGGCTCGCCTTGCGGCCCGGTGAGGTAGCGGCCGCGCCGGCTGGCGCGCAAACGGGCGAACGAAACAACCCGGCGCCGCAGGAGGCGCTCAGCGACCTGCTCACTGAGGTGAATAACCTGATCGGGCTCGACCGCGTCAAGCAGGAGATCATGACGCTGGTCAAGCTGATGCAAACGGTGAAGCTGCGGCACGAGGCGGGTCTTCCGCCGCCTCCGCTGAGCCGGCATCTGGTCTTCGCGGGTAATCCGGGAACGGGGAAGACCACGGTGGCTAGGCTCTATGGGCGCATCCTGGCCGCGCTTGGCCTGCTATCCCGGGGTCACCTGGTGGAAGCCGATCGCGGCGATCTGGTCGGAGAGTACGTCGGTCACACGGCGCCGAAGACCCAGGCGACCTTCCGCCGGGCCCTCGGCGGGGTGCTGTTCATCGACGAGGCGTACGCTCTGGTGCCGCACGGTCAGCCGGGCGACTTCGGCCAGGAGGCGATCTCCACCCTCGTCAAGCTCATGGAGGATCACCGCGACGACGTCGTGGTGATCGTTGCGGGTTACCCACGGGAGATGGAACGGTTCATAGTGTCCAATCCCGGCCTCGCCTCCCGGTTCACCCGCACACTGACCTTCGAGGACTACGGCCCCGACGAACTGGTCCGGATCGTCGAGCGCCAGGCGGAGCAGCACAAGTACACGCTCGGGGAGAACACCCTTAACGCGCTTCGCACGCATTTCGAGGTGCTGCAACGGGGGGAAGGTTTCGGGAACGGCCGGACGGCTCGCCAGGTCTTCCAGCAGATGACCGAGCGCCAGGCGCAGCGGGTCGTGGATCTGGCCACCTCGTCCACTGAGGATCTCATTTCAGTGCTGCCCGAGGACCTGCCCCAATGAGCAGGATCTCCTGGCATCGGCCGGCCAGGATACCGCCGCCAGCGCTGCCCACGGAACGGGTGGTCATCGCACCGCCGCCGCAGCTTCCTCCGCAATCAGGCGGATCAGCGTGGCTCTCGACGCTGCTGCCCATGCTCAGCAGCATCAGCATCGCCGGATACATGATCGCCTATCGCAAGGCGCTGCTGACCGTCCTGGCTGTCGGCATCGTCGTGCTCTCGGTCGGAGTCACTGCCGTGGTCCGCGGGCAGATGAGGTCGGCGAGCCGGCGGAACAGGGAACGTCAGCGCACCCGCTACCTTGATCATCTCTCGACTGTTAAAGAGTCCGCGCGGGCGGTAGCCGCGGCGCAGCGTGCGGCGGCCGCCTGGCAGTGGCCGAGCCCCGAGCGGCTCTGGGCCATCGCGCAGGCCCGTCGCCGGGTATGGGAGCGCCGTCCGGCCGACCCTGACTTCATGCATGTCCGTGTCGGTTCCGGGCGTGGGCCACTTGCCGCCCCGCTCCAGCTCAACACGCGGATCGACCCCACGGTCGAATATGACCCCGAGCTGAAGAACGCCGCAGATCGTGTTGTTGAGATGTATGGCACGGTTGGCGGGCAACCGGCGACCGTAGACCTGCATCGCGCCGGCGTGGTGAGTATCATCGGTCCGCGGGAGCTCACGCAAGCCACATGCCGGGCATTGATCGGCCAGGTCACGGTGCTGCACGCCCCCGACGATGTGCTGATGATGGTGAGCACCGGCGGCGACGACGAAGCGTGGACCTGGACGACCTGGCTTCCCCACACGCGTGACCCGGAGGCGCGCGACGTAGCCCGGAATAGCCTGGTGGCAACGGGCTACGAGGGGCTGGAAGACGCGGTCGAGCGGGAACTGTCCCGTGCGCTCACCGAAAAATCCCAGCAGCAGAACCGTGTTCTCGCGCGGGCGAATACCCGCCCTTCGCGGTCCGTGGTGGTCGTGATCGACTCCTTTCATCCCGCCTCACCTTGGGCGCGCAGTCCGCTGGCCCGGCGGCTGGTCGAAGCCGCGGGACCCGAGACCGGCATTACGGTCGTCGCCCTCGTGCGGGACGCCGCCGAAGAACCATCACGCGTGGACGTGCGGATCGGGTTCAGCGACCATGACCGTCTCTACCTTCAGCCCCGGCAACCGGAGCTGGCGGGCCCGGTTGTGGAAGCGGTCGCCGACCAGTGCCCGGTCGAGCTCAGTGAGGCCACCGCGCGCGCGGTCGCTCCCTTGATGCTGACGGAGGAACAGACGGACACGCTTGACAGCACGGTGTCGTTGTCGCAGATCCTCGGGGCCAGCGACCTGGCGAATTTCGATCCGCGGGACGTATGGGTGCAGCCTGGGGACGACAAGGTATTGCGCGCTCCGCTGGGTGTCGCCAGCGACGGTACCTACCTCACGCTCGACCTCAAGGAGTCGGCACAAGGCGGCATGGGACCGCACGGGCTGGTCGTCGGGGCGACCGGTTCGGGTAAGAGCGAGCTGCTGCGGACGCTGCTGACCGGGCTGACGATGACGCACTCGCCAGACCTGCTCAGCATGGTGCTGGTGGACTTCAAGGGCGGCGCAACATTCGCTGGCATGACCGAATTGCCGCATGTCGCAGGGCTGATCACCAATCTGGCAGACGATCTCGCCCTGGTGGACAGGGTGCGCGACGCCTTGATGGGTGAGCAGCAGAGGCGCCAGCGCCTGCTGCGTGACGCGGGCAACGTTGATTCGCTCCGGGAGTATCAGGCCAAGCAGGCGGCCGGTGGCGTCGATGTGAACGGCCGGCCGCTGGAACCACTGCCTTACCTCCTCGTGATCGTGGACGAATTCGGTGAGCTGCTGTCGTTGCGGCCCGACTTCATCCACCTGTTCGTGCAGATCGGCCGGGTCGGGCGGAGCCTGGGTATCCACTTGCTCCTGGCCACGCAGCGGCTGGAGGAAGGGCGGCTGCGGGGCCTTGAATCTCATCTGTCGTACCGGATCTGCCTTCGTACCTTCAGCGCCGCGGAAAGCCGTACAGTAATCGGCACGCCCGACGCCTACTACTTGCCGCAGTTGCCTGGCTCAGCGTTCCTGAAGGTGGGCGAATCAGTGTATGAGCGGTTCCGCGTCGCGCATGTCTCCGCGCCCTACCAGGAGGCCGGTGAGGCGCCAGGCGATGAACCGCCGGACCGGGCCGCCGAGATCGCCGTACTCGGCCTCCGCGAGGCTCCAGGCCCGGACATGCCGGAAGAGCCAGCGGAAAGTGCCCGGCCAACCCCGATTGTCCCCGGCGGCAGGACTCAGATGCAGGTCATGGTCGGCCAGCTACGCCAGTTTGGGCAGCCGGTGCACCAGGTGTGGCTGCCGCCAATGCCGGCCGCGATCCCGCTGGACCTGCTGCTCGGTCCGCTCATCGTGCAGGACGACCGCGGGCTGCAATCGAGCATGTGGTCGCCCGGCGGCAGCCTCCGGATCCCGGTCGGCGTCGTGGATCTGCCCCAGAACCAGGAGCAGCGGCCGCTGTTTCTCGACTTCGCTCAGATGAATCCGCACCTGCTGCTCGTCGGCGCGCCGCAGTCCGGGAAGAGCACATTCCTCCGTACGCTGATCGTGTCCGCCATGCTCACGCACACGCCGCGCGAGATGCAGTTCTACTGCCTTGACTACGGCGGGGGAACGCTGCACTCCGTGGCCGGGGCCCCGCATGTGTCTGGCGTCGTCGCACGAGGGGAGACACCGCGTGCCACGCGGGTATTTAACGAGATTCAGCAGCTTATTTCGAAGCGAGAGCAGCTCTTCAGGGACAAGGGGATCCGGTCGATTGCCGATTTCCGCGATCTGCGTGACAGCGGTGATATCGATGCCTCCGCCGCGGACGTCTTTCTGATCATCGACGGCTGGGGCGTGCTGCGCAATGAGGTGCCTGATGCGGATGCGTTCGCGCTTGACATCGCGGCACGCGGTCCGGGCGTCGGCGTGCACCTTGTGATGGCCGCCAACCGGTGGGGCGACATCCGGATGAACCTCCGCGACAGCGTGAGCACCAGACTGGAACTGCGGCTGAACGACGCCTCCGAATCAGAGGTAAACCGGCAAGTATCGCGGCTGTTGCCGCCGGGCGTGCCCGGACGAGGGCTGGCCCCGCCTGGCCTTCTGTTCCAGACCGCGCTGCCGCGGCTTGACGGCGGGAACATGATCGCCGGGCTGGGCGACGCCCAGGATGAGGTGCTCAGCAAGATCATTACGGCATGGCAGGGAGAAAGCGCACCGCCGATCCGGCTGCTGCCGGGAAAGATATTTCTCGCCGACGTGCCGGAAGCGAGGAAGGCCCCGAGCGGCGATGGCGTGGCTGTTGCCATCGGCGAGCAGGATCTCGCACCAGTCTTTCTCAGCCTCACCGGCCCGGACCAGCATTGTGCCGTCATCGGGGACGGCGGCGCGGGCAAGTCCACATTCATCCGGACCTGGATGGCCGGGCTGGCTGCGCAGTACCCGCCGCAGCAATTGCGATTCATGGTCGTCGACTATCGCCGGGCGCTGATAGACGCCGTACCTGCGCCCTACATCGGCGCATACGCCGGCGACGCAGAGGCTACCCAGGCATACTCCGAGCAGCTAGCGGCTAAACTCGCCGAGCGCCTGCCACCGCGCGACATCTCGCCACGCGACCTCCGGCGGAGGAACTGGTGGACGGGGCCCGAATTCTATCTGGTCGTGGACGACTATGACATGGTCGCCGTGCCCGGCCGCCCGTCGCCCCTGCAGCCGTTGATCGACTACATTCCGCATAGCAGAGAGATCGGCCTTCATATCGTAGTGGCTCGCCGTTCGGGCGGAATGGCCAGGGCGCTGACCACGGATCCGGTAATTTCGCGAATCCGCGAACTCGGAAGCGCGGCGCTGATTCTCTCCTCGGATGCGCGTGAGGGAGTCCTGTTTGGCGATCAGCGCGGGGCTGAGATGCCACCTGGACGTGGCGTCCTGGTACGGCGCAGACAGGAGAAAGCTCTCGTGCAGGTACTCATCGGGGACGATCTCCTCGAGGAGGACATTGATTGAGATGGACGTCCGTTACGGCCATCGTCCGATACCACAGGGTGGTTAACAATGGCTGACGATAAAATCAAGCAGGCAGGTCGGCAGGGATTCGCAAAGGCCTTTGAATCGGCCGTGCACGGCGGCGCGGCACCGCGTAAAAAAGGCTACATGGTTGCGGTTGCGGTGGCGGTTGTGGTTTTCGCGGGCGGGGCCGTCGGCGTGGGCGCGGCCGTGTCGCATAAGTCCAGCGCGGCTGTGAAGACCGCCCAGGCGGCCACGTTTGGTCGCGGGACTCCGCTGCGTTCCGCCACGCCCGCGTCCAGCGGGAAAGCAGTGGCCCGAGCCCAAGCCCCCAAGGGCGCGGCAGTACGGCGGGACGCATCTGTGCCGGGCTACTCGCCCGGTAACGTGCCGGGCTACTTGCCCAGTAACGTGCCGGTCGCACAGCAAGGCGGGCACGTGGCTGCTGAAGCCCCGGTGGCACCGCACTCCGCGGCGGCACCGCAATCCGCTGCGCCTGCACCACGGAAAACGGCGGTTACCAGCTTCTTCATCACCGGCCAGGTTTCATGCGTATCCGGCAATTCGGTAGAGGGAGTGTGGGTACAGGCCGCCAAGGGATCGGGCTTCGCGCCGTGGCAGGGACTCGGAAACGGTTCAACCTCCGACTGGTGGTTCACCCTTCCCAGACCAGAGCCGTATGCTTTGCACGTCGGCTGCGGTGGGACGACAGCAAGCTGGAAAGTGGCGACGTATTCACCAACCGTCAGCGGTGGCCATAATTCGTTCAACTGCTTTGACGTTGCGGGCGCCGCAGGCTACGGGACGTGCCGCTTGCGCTGAGCCGGATGTGGTGGCGCTAGTTTCGCGGATCTCGGTGGGAGAGCTGTTCACGCCCGCCTGGTCATCAGGGAAACGCGGGCCAGGTTTCCTTCCGGTAGCCCATGTCCCAGAACATCCATTCGTAATTCTGCGCCCCCAGCGAGAAGGTCAGCAAGACGATGAGGCCGTAGCGGTAGCCGGTCGGCACTGGGTTCGCGGTCACTGCGGCGATGACCGGCGCGGCGATGAACAGCACCGTCTGCGCAGCGGTGGTAGCGCTGAGCAGCCGCCCGCGATGGCCGCCGAAGCGGGTCTTCAGGGTCCCTCCGGCGAGAGCGCCGACGGCGAAGGCGCCGAGGGCCAAGAGGGAGGCGGGAATGGAGAATCCCTGCGCCCCGGCCAGCGCGAACGCCAGGAACACCACGTTCCCGGCCATGTTGGCCACGAACACGTGACCGAGGACCAGGTAGCTGAACGCGTCGACCAGCCCCGTCACCATGGTCATGACGACGAGCAGCGGCGGCAGCGGGCCATGCTTCGGGTCGCGGCCGGGCAGAACCGCGTCGCGGACCTCGGTGAGAAAGCCGTTCAGCATGCCGATCGTGGCAGTACAGTACGCCTCCGGAGCGTTCCATCTGGGCCGGGTCGGCGGCGGTCCCGCGTCACGAGACGGCGTCGATGCCGCCGGAATACGCCCCGGTGCCGTCCGGGCGGATCAGCCGTTCAGCCCGTCATGGGCCGCGAGGTGTGGCTACCTCTCGAAGGCGCCGCGGTGATCGGCGGCGGCCGCCTGCGCGAGCAGGGCGGCGGCCAGTTGCCGCGCCTCGCCTGGGGTGAGCCCGGCCCAGGTGCCCGGCCCGGTATCCGATGAGGGACCGATGT
>DASQVO010000321.1:0-35815 GCA_035640715.1 Streptosporangiaceae bacterium | reverse complement strand
TTGGAGATGATCGCGGTTTTCTTTCCCCGCTGCCGGGCCTCGATCGCGGCGCGCAGCCCCGAGCCGCCCGCGCCGATCACTACGACGTCGTAGGAGAAGCGCTGAATGTCGGTCATGGCAATGCCCTTAATTGAAGAATCGCAGGTCGCTGATGGTGCCGCTGGCCACGAGCATGATGTACAGGTCGGTCAGCATCAGCGTGCCGAGCGTGGTCCACGCGAGCTGCATGTGCTTCGCGTTCAGCTTCGAGATCTGGGTCCACACCCAGTACCGCACCGGATGCTTTGAGAAGTTCTTCAGCCGGCCGCCGGTGATGTGCCGGCACGAATGGCAGGACAGCGTGTAGCCCCACAGCAGGACGACGTTGACGAGCATGATCAGCGTGCCCAGGCCGAACCCGATCCCGCCGGTCTTGCCGTGGAACGCGTCGATCGCGTCGTAGGTGTTGAGGATCGAGATGAGAATGACGGCGTAGAAGAAGTAGCGGTGCAGGTTCTGCATGATCAGCGGGAACCTGGTCTCGCCGGTGTAGCGCTCGTGCGGCTCGCGGACGGCGCAGGCGGCCGGCGCCCGCCAGAACGCCCGGTAGTAGGCGCGCCGGTAGTAGTAGCAGCTCAGCCGGAAGCCGAGGACCAGCGGCAGCGACACCAGGGCGTAGGGGATGATCGGCGGCACCGGCGGGAACCAGTGGCCGAGGCTGCTCGACCCGGCCACGCACTCTCCGCTGATGCAGGGCGAGTAGAACGGCGTCAGGTAGTGGTAGGCCGGCACCCAGTAGTAATGGCCCATGAAGACGCGCACGGTCGCGTACAGGACCCAGATGGTCAGCAGAGTGACGACGATGGCTGGTTGCCGCCACCACGGGTCCTTGCGGAGCGTGCGCTCCGGAATCTGTGCCCGTGTTTTCGCGGGCGCTTCCAATGCTTGCGTCATCCTCGACGTCCTCGCTGCCTCATTTGTTATGACTTGCGCGCCCGCCTCGGTCATGCCTCGTCGCTTGCGGGCGTTGTTTGTTCACGAACCTATGCCAGTCCATCCGTGAATTCTGCCCCCGGGGGGAGTTCTGATCTGTGACTCTTGCTACACTGCACCGTCCCCATGGGCGCGGTGCAGCGAAGTCGATGAGCGCGCCTCGATCGTCTACATCATCAATGTCGCGTCCACGGCGTGAGGCCATCCGGTGGCCCGGCCGGGACCGGCTACTGTGCGTGCCGCCAGCGGAACGTCGTCATGACCGCGTCGAACAGCCCGGTGAGCAACTGGGCGATGTCGTCGCCGGGATCGCCCGCGCCGATCGTGCTGAACGCGATGACCAGCCACCGCCGCGTATCACCGGGGACGGCCAGTGTGTAGTCCACGTGCCGGGAACCGTACTGGATGTCCCGGGCCCGATCGGGCGGGACGATTTTGTCCTGCCTGACCCCGATGGCCCCGTCGACCTCGGTGAGGCTCGCGTCGGCGCCGCGGGCCGCGAGGACCGCGACTATTTCCTCCGGCGGCGTTTCCGGCCCCGCGTCAAACGCCCCTTCCGACACGAGGAACGAGGCGGGGACAGCCAGGCCGCGCATCAGCTCCACAGGCAGGTAGAGGTCCAGCCCGGCGTTGGATTTCGCGCTGGCGATCAGCTTGCCCAGCCGTTCCCTCAGCTCGTGCCGCTGCTGTGCGACCTGGTCCCGGCTGAATCCGGCGAAGGACCGGTCGAGTATCCGCCGCACCGCCGCGTCGGTGCCGTTCCGGAGCGGGATTTTCGCCCAGCTCGGCGGCAGGATGACCGAGTAGCCGACGGCCCGCGCGCACGGCCCGGGCTGCTGATCCACCGATTCCATCAGCCGCGGGCAGCGCCGGGGGCCGGGGTGACGAAGATGCACCGCGCGAACTCATCCACGTCATCCGCGCAGGCCTGCAGGAGCCCGAGGTCATAGGACGGGGCCCGCAGCTGGATGTCGGTCTGGTACGCCTCGGAGCGGAAGGCGTAGGCAAGTGTCCCCATCAGCTCAGCCGAGTCCTCGTCTGGCTTGGACACGCTGAATACCCGCAGGCCGCTGCCCAGGTGCTCGGTGCTGAACTCCTCCACGTCCGGAGGCTGGATCGCGTCATGGCCGTCTGCGCCCGCGAGGTAGCGCAGCCGCTCGTCCCTGGCCCCCGCCGATTTCCAGATACCCAGCAGCGCCGGCAGCGGCGGGGCCTCCGGCCCCGGGATATAGAGGAAGGTCTGGTGCGCGAGCACCTTGCCGGACAGTGACTCGTACGCGTCGAGTATGACCGTCGTGAGCCGCTCGACGTGCTGCTCCCGGCTCGCAGCGTCCTGCGGCTGCTGTGAGCCGATCGCGAGCCATACCCACTCGGCGGCCTGGCGGGCGTATCCGGCGCGATCCGCCCACGGTGTCCCGGTGAAATCGGGTATGAGCGGAATCCACGTGGGCGGCGCGCCCTCGATCGCCGCCCAGTTGTCGCTCGGCTCGGGGACCGTGTTCACCGTCGCGGCCTCCGCCCGGGCGCCCCGGTCGGCGGTGTCGCCTGTGGCTTACGGAACTGGGTCCGGATCGCGTCCACCATGTCGCGCATCATCGCAGCGAACATCACGAGCGCCGCGGCACAGCCGGCCACGGCAGCCACCCAGGCGGCCGGCCCCACGTGCGCGGCCCAGCCCACCAGGCCCACGCCCGCGCAGAACACCACGGCCACCCAGAGGATGCGCTCGGCCAGGAACGCCAGACGGCCGTGGTCACCGGTCTGGGCGGGCACGGAGCCATGGACCTGCCGTATGCTCCACCGCCACAGGTAGTGCCACTCGCGCGATGCCCAGTACCGGAGGGCAAGCGCCACCGCCAGGACGGACACGGCGGCCGCGTACAGGGTGGCGATCGCGACGGCCCAGGCCGCGTGGCCACCGGAGATGGCGCCCTGGCCGATGAAGACGGCGATCATGCCGAGGGCGCCGGCCAGGGCCGCCACGGTGAGCCCGCCGAACCGCCGCTCCAGCACGTCCCCCCGCACGATGGTCACCATTCCGAGACCGCGATGGTGGTGGCGTTGTTGTACCAGTCGAAGCCTGACCAGCCGATGACCGGGCTGCCGCCGAGGATGTGGTTGGTGTAGTCCACGCCTGAGCTGCCGAGGAACAGCCGCTGGCCGAGGTTGAACTCGGGCATGCCCTGGGCGATCGCGTCGGCGAGCGGCTTGTAGCCCGGGAACCGTGCTGCCGCCTTGGTGAAGAACTGGCGTATCCCGGCCGCCTCCTGGCCTCCGGCCAGGTAACTCTGCACAAAGCCCGGCTTGAACTCGGCTTGAGCCAGTTGCGTCGCGTCCCGGATGGCGGAATTCTTCGCGCCCCACATCGCCTTCATGGCGGTGCTGGCCATGCTCTGGGCGTTGGTCCATTCCTGGGTGCCGCGCAGCGCGTCGTTGGCGAAGACCTTTCCCGCTGCGGAGCGAACCGCCTTGGTGGCGGTGGCCATGTTCGTCCAGGCCTGGCTGCCCAGCTCGTCGGCGCCCCCCTTTAGCACGCCCTGCGCCGTCTGCTCGGCGGTGCTCAGCCCCCGCGCCGCGGCGAGCCCCATGCCCAGCGTGACGATCGAGACGATATCCAGCACCACCGACAGCCAGGACCCCTTGCCGTCCGCGGCCAGCAGCGTGTGTATGAGCAGGAGCGCGCCCAGCAGGGCGAACGCGAGGATGTTCAGGCCGGGGATGAAAAGGGCGATGATGGCGACGGCGGTCGCGATCCACCCCAGGACGTCGGCGATTTTAGTCAGGGCGTCCGCGTGCTGGTCTACCCACTGCATGAGACCGTTATCCAGAATGTGGCTCTGCCACCAGGAGTCCTTGACGCGATCGTCGATGGCCGACCTGATGAGGCCGGCGTAATGGCTGGCCCGATTGTCCCGGAAGCTGACCGCTTTGGCCAGCAGCGCCTTTGCCGCGTCAAGCTGCTGCTGCGCCCGGTTCATGGCGGTGTGGTAGTCCTGGATCTGCTGCTTCTGCTGCGGGGTCAGGTTGCTGCCGCTGGGCAAGGCCACCTGCTGGCTGATCGTGCGGTACGGCGCTTCGGCGTCGTCCAGCGCCGTCACCGACTGTGCCTGCGCCTGCTCCAGGTCCGGCGCCCACTGGCTGAGCGCGGAAGAGACCTTCTGGTACCGGCCGACGACGTCGCCGAGCTTGCTCGCCAGATCGCTGGCCGCCGAGTGGATCTTGGTCGCGTACTGGCCTTTCAGTGCTCCGTCCGCGCCGCCAGCCGCGATTTTCTGCAGCGCGGCGATCTCCTGGCTGATAGTGGTGGCCACGCTCGCCAGGTAGGCCGATTCCCGGCCGATCGCGGCGGGGTCGCCCGGCACCGGGTCGGAGTCCAGGCCTAGCGGCGTCCAATCTGCTGGGCGTCCCATGTGGTTAACAGTCCCGTCTCAGCGCCACGCGGCGTACGGTCAGGCTCGTCAATTGAGTACGGCACATTGGTATCGGCCGGTTCAATAGCTGTCAAGCAAAGAAGCAGGGGCCGTGGGCATCAGGTGCAGCACATGGCTCGCCATGACCGCGCCGAACGATGACGCCGCCAGCGGTGAGTCAAGCAGGATGGCGCCGCCACGGGGTTTAGTTCGCTTATTCGTTGCGGAATCGTATTCATTCCTGTCGGCCTAAAACCCGTCCAGCCAGTCCGGCTGAGCGCGGCCTATGCCTGGACGCCGGCGACGCCGAGTGACCTGCGGAGGAAATCGAGCTGGAGCAGGAGGAGGTTCTCGGCGACGACTTCCTGGGGTGTCATGTGGGTAACACCGGACAGGGGCAGGACCGTGTGCGGGTAGCCCGCGGCCAGCAGGGCGGACGACAGGCGCAGGGTATGCGCGACCGCCACGTTGTCGTCAGCCAGCCCGTGAATCAGCATCAGCGGCCGGACGGCTCGCCCGGCTCCCGGGCCAGATGCCACATGGCCAGGGCCGCCGGTGGCCGGGGCGGCCGTCCCGCCCTGGCCAGGTGCCGGGTTGCCGGGGGTGCCAGCGGGCGCCAGCCGTTCGGGTTCCTCGATCAGTGAGCATGCGTCGTAGGCATCCTTGTTGCTGTCGGGGTGGCCCAGGTATCGCTCGGTGTAGTGGGTGTCGTAGAGGCGCCATTCGGTGACCGGTGCGCCGGCCACCGCGGCATGGAACACATCGGGCCTGCGCAGCACGGCGAGCGCCGACAGGTATCCGCCGAAGGACCAGCCGCGGATCCCGACTCGCGACAGGTCCAGGTCACCGGAGTGCTCCGCTGCCGCGTGCAGCGCGTCGACCTGGTCTTCGAGGACCGGGCCCGCCAGATCACCGGCCACGGCCCGGTCCCACGCCGGTCCCCGGCTCGGCGTGCCCCGGCCGTCCGCGACGAGCACGGCGAATCCCTGCTCGGCGAACCACTGGGACGTAAGGTACGCGTCCCGCGCTGCGAGGACCCGCTGCGCATGCGGGCCGCCGTAGGGATCGAGCAGCACCGGCAGCTTGCCGGACCCCAGTTCATGCCACGACGGGAAGAGCAGCGCCCCGCGGATCTCGCGCCGCCCCAGCGACAGCAGGACGGGGCGGGGAACCGGGAGGTTCGGGCGCTCGGCAAACGTGGCGATCCGGGCCGCGGTGACGCCCTTGCCGTCCGCGTCGCGCAGCACCTGGACGGTGACGCCATCCTCGTCGAGCGAGCGGCCGGTGATGAGGGTCGTGCCGCCGGCCCGCCGGCCAGCGAACAGGCCCTTACCTTCCGAGATTTCGGCGAGACCACTGGGGCCGTAGCTCCACAGCCCGATCTCGGTAGGCTCAGCCGACGCCGTGAACAGCACCGTATCGCCGTCCACGCCGAGGATTTCGCGCACCTGAAGGCTCGGTGGAGTCACTGGCTGGGCCGTGTGGCCGGAGAGTTCAGCGGGGGTGGCGACCAGCAGGCGGCGCGCGCCATCGGCGTCAGCGGTCCAGGCAATCCGGCCCCCTGCTGTCCAGGCGGGGACCCCGGGGACGATGTCGAGCCAGTGCGGGTCAGTGTCCTCGCGCAGCACCGACGTCGCGCCCGTGGCTCTGCTGACTGTGAGGATGCGCATCCGGCGCTGGTCGCGGCTCTGCACGACAATGAGCGGGTCCGGCCCGGTGGCCTCGTCCTCCCAGCAGGCCGTGACGAGGTAGGGGAACGCCGCGCGGTCCCAGTTCACCGGGGTGTGCCTGCCCTCAAGATCCGCCAGGACCAGTGAGACGTCTGCGTTCGGCGTGCCCGCGGCCGGGTATGCGATCTCGGCAGGCGAACGCTCGGGGTTGGCCGGGTCGGCGATGTGCCAGCGCATGACCGGTGTCTCATCGACGCGGGCCACGAGCAGCGCCGTGCCGTCCGGCGCCCACCAGTAGCCGCGCGTCCGCTCCATCTCCTCGGCCGCGATGAACTCGGCGAGCCCGAACGTCACGCCGGGCGCGTCCCCAGGGCTGGCCACGGCACGGTCCCCCGCATCGGCGGCTGTCGTGTCACCGGGAGCGTCCGCCCCTGCCCCGGCGCCTGGAGCGCCGATCGGGTTTCCGCCCAGGCTCGCGACCCGCAGCGTCCCGCCGCTCACGTAGGCCAGCCACCGGCCATCCGGGTCGGGCCGCGGATCCAGGGCCGGCGTCTGGACCGCGAGCTCACGCGGCCCGGCGGGCTCTGCGTCGGCCCCGCCCGCGGGAAGCGAAAGGTCCACGGCGAACACCCGGCCGGACAGGCTGAAGACGGCGGTCCGCAGGGCCGAATCGGCCGCGTACGACACGATGCCGCCTGCCTGCTCCCTCGCCCGTTCCCGCCGCGCCTTCTCCTCCGGCGGCAGGTCCGCCTCATCTGCGCCGATCGCCGCCGGGTCCGCGACCAGGCGCTCCTTACCGCTCGCCAGATCGAGGACCCACAGGCAGGTCAGCGGATCCGACCCGCTCCTGCTGCGCAGGAAGGCGATCCTGCTCCCGTCGGGTGAGATGCGAAACGTTCGCGGCACGCCGAGCGTGAACCGCCGGGTACGGGCCTGCTGCCGGGGGAAGCTCTCGGTCATGGGACTAGATCCTGCCAGCAACAGCTACCCTCGCCTGGCGTGACCTCACTACTGGCCTCTCCCTCGCAGCTAGACCGCCGCAGCCTGCTGCTCGTACACGCCCATCCCGACGACGAGTCGATCGGTACTGGAGCGACGATGGCGAAATACGTGGCCGAGGGCACCCATGTCACGCTCGTGACGTGCACGCTCGGGGAGCTCGGGGAGATCATCCCGGCGGAGCTGGCGCACCTGGCCGCCGACCGGGAGGACAAGCTGGGGGAGTACCGGATCGGCGAGCTCACCGCCGCGTGCGAGGCGCTCGGCGTGACCGACCACCGGTTTCTCGGCGGCCCCGGGAGATGGCGCGACTCCGGGATGATGGGCACGCCCGATAATGATGATCCGCGCTGCTTCTGGCGCGCCGACGTCGACGAGGCCGCCCGGGAACTCGCCGCCGTGATCCGCGAGGTGCGCCCGCAGGTCATGGTCACCTATGACGACAACGGCTTCTACGGCCACCCCGACCACATCCAGGCGCACCGCGTCGCATGGCGCGCGTTCCGGCTGGCCGGGGATCCCTGCGTCAGGGTCGCTCCCGCTGGCGGCGGAGCCGCCAGCGGGAGCCCGGCGCCGTCCGCGCCGCCGTGGCGGGTGAGCAAGTTCTATGCCACCGCAACGCCCAGATCCGTACTCGCCGAGGCGATCAAGGCCATGCGCGGCGGCATGGCCAGCGATCAGTGCCCCGTGCCGGCGGGTTTCGAGGTGCCCGCCTCTACGGCCGACCTCCCCTTCGGCGTGCCGGACGAGCAGGTGACGACCGAAGTTGACGCGTCGGCCTTCCTGGAGGCGAAGCTGGCCGCCATGCGGGCGCACGCCACGCAGATCGCCGTGGCCGGCGCGTTCTTCGCGCTGTCGAACAATGTGGCGCAGCGGGCATCCGGAGTCGAGCATTACACGCTGCTGGCCGGGCCTCGCGGTCCGGCCACCGGCCCCCGGGGGCGCGAGGACGACCTGTTCGGGCACACGGCCTCGCCGCTGTCGGCCCGGCACATCCCGGGCAATGCCGCCGCGGGATCTGCTGGGTAGCCTGGCTGACATGGGATCGAGGCCAGGGCGGCCAGAAGGCCAGCGGCAGGAGGTGTCGGTGCCGGCCGTGAGCGCCCCAGCGGAGCACGGGGATGCCTTTGCCACCGGCGGTGTCTACGGCGTCCTGCTCCTGCTCGGCGGTGTCGAGGCGATGATCGGCTCCTTCGAGTACAGCTGGATGGCAGGCCCGGTCCCGGCAGCCGCCCTGGGGTGCTGCGCGGCCATCCTTCTCACCTGCCTGCTGGCCGGCTGGGCGATGCAGTCCCTCGCGGGCGCCATAGTGCCGGCGCTCGGCTGGATCATCGTGTCGTTCGTCCTGGCCATGCCGGACGCGCAGGGCAGTGTGATCATCACGAACACGCCGCCCGGGAAGTGGTATCTGTATGGCGGCGCGGTCAGCGCGGCGATCGGGGTAGCGGCGGCGTTCGCGATCTGGATCCGCTCGCAGTCGGGCACGAAGCCGGCGCGGTGACGGGCGTTGATCCGGCGGCCTTCCGCCGTACCGCAGGGCAGTTCGCGACCGGCATCGTTGTCATCGCGGTCACCGTGGACGGTGTCGCGCACGCGATGACCGTCAGCGCCTTCACCTCGGTGTCGCTGGACCCGGTGCTGGTGCTCGTCTGCGTGGAGAAGGCCGCGCGCTTCCACGACGCCCTGCTCGCCACCGGGACCTGGGCAGTGTCGGTGCTCGACGAGGACTCGGAGAAGACCGCGCGCTGGCTCGCGACCCGGGGGCGCCCGCTCGAAGGGCAGCTCGACGGGCATCCGCATCATCTGGGCCCGGCGACGGGCGCGCCGATCCTCGATTCTGCGCTGTCCGCGATGGAATGCCGGACGCACGCGGTGCACGACGGGGGAGACCACACCATCGTGGTGGGCGAGGTCCTGGCCGTGACCGGGCCGGCCGCCACCGGCGACGTGCGGGGCCCGCTGATCTACCACGCGGGCCGCTACCGCCGCCTCCGTGACGCCTGACCTTCCCCCGCCTCCCGGGTTCCTCGGCTCACGCACAGATTGCTCCCAGCCACGCCGATTCGGCGGTCCTGGTGTTCAATCCGCTCACCGGGCACTGGCATTTCCCGCGGATCCGTGATCACCTGCACTCCACCGCCGCCGGCCGCCGGTGGATCGCCGAACGGCTGGCCGCCGGCCTGCGGCAGCGGCTGCAGGCGGCCTGTGCATCCTGCGTCGGCTTCCACGGGCTCTGAGGTAATCCTCACCCGCACCACCTGATGCGCTCAGGCAGTAACGCGACACTGCTGAGCATGAGTCAAGAGAACGTGCTGCCTGGCAGCGAACTAGCGCGGCTGGTCACCCGGCGGGCGCGGGAATGCGGAGGCCGGCCCTTCCTTGAGGACATCCACGGCGGCCGGGCGCTGACCTACGCCCGGCTGGCCGACCTGGTCCGGCAGCGCCGCACCACGCTGGATGCTGCCGCCATCCCGCCCAGTGCGCGGGTGCTGATCGATGTCGCGGATCCCATCGAGTTCTCCGCGGCCTACCTCGGCGTGATCGCCGCAGGCCGGTGTGCCGTGCCGGTCAACCCGCAGGCGCCAGTGGCCGAACTGGAGCGGACCGCCACGGCGGTCCGGCCGGCCGCGATAATCGGGGACTGGGCGGACCGGGCCCGCTGCCTGGGCCTGCCTGTCCTGCACGCCGTCCCGCCCAGCCATGCCTTCCCCTCCAGCCACCGCGTCCCGCCCAGTCACAGCACCCCGGCCGGCCACGGCCGCGACGCTGACGCCCGGCGAGAGCCGTCACCGGGATCCGTCCTGCTCCTCACGTCCGGTTCCACCGGCGCTCCCAAGACCGTGGAACTGACCGAGGACCGGCTGCTGCACGTGGCCCGCGCCGTGGCCAGGCACAATCGGCTCACGCCAGACGACCGCGGGTTCAGCCCGCTCCCGCTGTTCCACATCAACGCCGAAGTCGTCGCCCTGCTGGCGACCCTGACGGCGGGCGCGGTGCTGCTCCTGGACTGCCGGTTCCACCGGCAGTGGTTCTGGGAGGCGCTCGCCGAGCGAGATGTCACCTGGATCAACCTCGTGCCCGCGATCCTCACCATCCTGGCCGGATATCCCGTCCCGGTGCGGCCACCACGCCTTCGTTTCGTTCGTTCGGCCTCGGCCC
This sequence comes from Streptosporangiaceae bacterium, assembly GCA_035640715.1. Taxonomy (GTDB): domain Bacteria; phylum Actinomycetota; class Actinomycetes; order Streptosporangiales; family Streptosporangiaceae; genus DASQVO01. Next base: position 25,605 of record DASQVO010000321.1, on the reverse strand, counting down.
CGCTTCCGGTCGCTGTCCGGCACCGGATCGAGGCCCTCACGGGTGCGCCCGTGGTCGAGAGCTACGGCATGACCGAGGCTGCCAGCCAGATCACTGCGACGCCGCTGGACGGTTCCGCCCCTGCGGGTTCGTGCGGACGGCCCGTCGGCGCCGAGGTACAGGTGCGGGACTCCGACGGCAGGCCGGTCCCGCCCGGAACGACCGGGCAGATCTGGATCCGCGGCGCCGGTGTCATCGACGCCTACGCGGGCGGGCGCGGTGCCGGGCGGTTCGATGCCGGCGGCTGGCTGGACACCCGCGACCTCGGATACCTCGACGAGGACGGCTTCTTGTTCCTCGCCGGGCGCAGCGACGACGTGATCAACCGCGGCGGCGAGATGATGTACCCCCGGGAGATCGAGGAGGTGCTCATCGCCGATCCCGCCGTGCGGGATGCGGTTGTCGTCGGCCGCCCCGACCCCGTCCTCGGCCAGGTTCCGGTGGCCTACGTGATCCCGGCCCGGGATCCCGCGACAGCCAACAGCCTGCAGGAACTGCTGGACCTGCTCTCCGCGCGCTGCTCCGCGCAGCTCAGCCGCTACAAACTGCCCGAGGCGATCTACGTCGTCGAGGACCTGCCCCGGGCTGTCACTGGCAAGATCCAGCAGCGTGTGCTGGCCCGGGAGGCAGTGTTAGCCCGGGGGGGCGACCCCCCGGAACCCCCCGTCAGTTTGCTGCGGTGCCGGCCGATACACCGGCCGCTCGCCGGGCCGGAGGCCCGGACTCGCTGGGCCGGTAACGATCGCCTGTCCGTAGCCTGCGCCGGTACCGGCCGATACACCGGCCGCTCGCCGGGCATGGAGGCCCGGACTCGCTAGCCGGCGCGGAGGGCTTCTTCGACGCGGTCCATGGCCCAGTCCAGCTCGCCGGAGCTGATCACCAGCGGCGGCGCGAGGCGGATCGCGTTGCCGTGCGTGTCCTTGGCCAGCAGCCCATGAGCGGCGAGCCGCTCGCACGCCGCACGCCCCGGCAGCGAGACGAACTCTACGCCTGCCCACAGGCCCCGGCCCCGTACCTGACGGATCACGTCCGCCGGCAGCGCGGACAGGCGCGCATGCATGTGCGTGCCAAGCTCACCTGACCTGCGCTGGAATTCGCCGGTGCGCAGCATCGCGATCACCTCACGGGCCACCGCGCACGCCAGCGGATTCCCGCCGAACGTCGATCCGTGCTGCCCCGGCCGCAGCACGCCGAGAATCTCCCGGCTCGACACCATCGCGGAGATGGGCACGATGCCACCGCCGAGCGCCTTGCCGAGCAGGTAGGCATCGGGCACAACGTTCTCGTGCTCGCAGGCGAACGTGGCGCCGGTCCGGCCGAGCCCGGACTGGATCTCGTCGGCGATCATCAGCGCGCCGTGCTCCGAGCAGATCTGCCGCACCCCGGCCAGGAAGCCGGGCGGCGGGACGACCACGCCGGCCTCGCCCTGCACGGGCTCCACCAGCACCGCCACCAGCCGATCGCCGAGCTCCGCGGCGGCTGAGGCGAGCGCATCGAGGTCGCCGTAGCCCACGATGCGGAAGCCGGGCGTGTACGGCCCGAACCCGGCGCGCGCGTCCTCATCGGTGGAGAAGCTGATGATCGTCGTCGTGCGGCCGTGGAAGTTGCCGCTGAACGCCACGATCACCGCCTGCCCGGCCGGGACGCCCTTGACCTCATAGCCCCACTTGCGCGCGACCTTGATCGCCGTCTCCACCGCCTCGGCGCCGGTGTTCATCGGCAGGACCATCTCCAGACCTGCGAGTTCCGCGAGCTCGGCGCAGAACGGGCCGAACTGATCGTGGTCGAATGCCCGGCTGACCAGCGTGACCCGGTCAAGCTGGCGGCGCGCTGCCTCGATGAGGCGGGGATGGCGGTGCCCGAAGTTGATCGCCGAGTAGGCGGCGAGCATGTCGAGGTAGCGGCGGCCCGCCACATCGGTCACCCAGCAGCCTTCGGCATCGGCGATGACGATCGGCAGCGGGTTGTAGTTACGGGCGCTGTGCTGGCGGGTCTGGGCGAGCAGCATGTCGCTTGTGGCCAGTTCGCTGCTCCTGGCCAGGCTGTTCGTCGTCATCCCGGCCTCCTTAACCGCGGAGCTCGAGCGTGCAGCACTTCGGGCCGCCGCCGGCCTTGCGTAGCTCCGAAAGGTCCACACCGATGGGCTCGAACCCGCGCTCGGCCAGCTGTGCCGCCAGCCCGGTCGCCTGCGCCGGCAGGACGACGTGGCGGCCGTCGCTGACCGCGTTCAGGCCGAGCACCTCGGCGTCGGAGTCCTTGGCCTCGATCAGCTCGCTGAACTGCGCCGCCAGCGCCGCCCGCCCCGCGTCGTCGAACGCATCCGGGTAGTAGGCCGCGGTGTCGGCGTCGAGGACGCACATGGCCGTGTCGAGGTGGTAGAAGCGCGGGTCGACGAGCCGCACGCTGATGACCGGCACGCCGAAGGTTTCCTCTAGCTCGGCACGCACCGCCGGGTCGGTGCGGAACCCGTGCCCGGCGATCAGCACGCGCCCGGTGTAGAGGATGTCGCCCTCGCCCTCGTTGACCAGCCGCGGCTCGCGCACTTCCCGGAACCCGCCGGCCCGGAACCAGTCGAGGTAGGCGCCTGCTTCCGCGGCCCGTTCGGGATAGCGGAACCGGGCGCCCAGCACCTTGCCGCCGACCACGGTCGCGCCGTTCGCGGCGAACACCATGTCCGGCAGGCCCGGGACGGGGTCGATGAGCCGCACCGTGTGGCCGAGCTCCAGGTAGATCTGCCGTAGCCGCTCCCACTGGCGCATGGCACGGTCCGCGTCGGCCGGCTGGTCCAGCCGCATCCACGGGTTGATGGCGTAGGTGACCGCGAAATGAGCCGGCGGGCACATCAGGTAGCTGCGCGCCGATGCCGTGCGCTCCGCCGTGCCGGGCAGGAGCATCTCATCCGGCGTGAACATCTGCTCCGGCGCGGCCGTCTCCGGCGTGAGCGCCTGCCCGGTCACTGTGGTCACCGTCACCTGAGCCCTCCTCTAGCCTCGCCAGTCCCCGCCGGTGCGGATCGTCACGTCGCAGAACTTAAGTTTAGAGGCGCCGCAGACAACAGATAATGCGCCATCCATGCGTAATAACGCCAAATCGTTGCACGATATGCCATGCAAACGACGAATCATTAGTTAGCTGGGGAGGCGGCTGTACGGCCGGATCTCAGGGCTGGCGAGCAGCGGTCACCTGCCGACGTCCCGGACCAGATCCAGCCCGAACAGCCGGTCCATGGCGGCGAACGTCTCGAACTTCGCCCCGTCCGGCACGCCGGCGTCCCCCTCAAGCGCGTGCAGTTCGCCCAGCGCGGCCGGGATGTCCAGATCGTCCTCGAACGCCGCGCTGATCGCGTCCGCGTAACGCCGCGCTATCGGCGCGCTCGGTGAGAGCGCCCACGCCGCGACGTGTTCGCGCCAGCGGAGCAGGGTCTTGCCCGCGGCGAACAGCCCCTCCCAGCTCAGGTCGAGGTCGTCACGGTAGCGCCGGCCGAGGAAGATCAGCCGGGCCGCGAGGGGGTCCAGGCCCCGGGCGGCGACCTCCGCCACGGACGGAACGCGCACCCCGTCCGCGCCCGCTTTCCGCCCATCCACGGTGACCGCGCCGGGCGGCGCGGTCAGGTAGCGCGTGAGCTGGCGGCCGGCCAGCCAGCCGGTGTCCCCCGTGCCGATGTCGAACGGGGGTACCTTGCCCGGCGTGGTGCCGGCCCATCCGGGTGACACGAACTCGGCCGACCGCTCCACCGGCTCACCCGCCGGGGCGGTCCGCGCGGGCGGATGAACGTTCAGCATCGCGCGCACCGCCAGGGAACGGGCCGCCTCCGGGGCGGCGGCCGCGCCGACGCGGCCCCGTTCACCACCGGGGCTTCCCACCGGGCCGGTCGCCGCGCTGCCGGGGGCCGGCCCCGGGCCGGAGTTCACCGCCGGGCCTGGGCCCGCTGCCGGGCCGATGATCTCGCAGACCGTCGCGGCCAGCCCGCGCCGTTCCGCATACCGGCTGATCAGGTCAGGCAGCAGCCAGCCGCGGGCCTCGCCCAGATCCGGCTCGGCCCCGCCGCCCGGCGTGACGGCGAGGACGCGCAGTTCACCGGCGTGGCCCGGCCGGATCTGCTCCACCCGCCGGGTCCGCGCATCATAGAGCCTCAGCACCCTTCTCACCCTACGGGAGCTGCGCGCCCCCGCCTCTCACCGTCACGGAAGGCCGTAAATCCCTCAACTGGCAGAGTTTCCCCAGCATAGGGAGACGTGCCAAACCCGAAAATTCGTCGTTATCCACAGGTTGCCGCGGTAGAGACAGGCGATCCTGGTGCCATCCGGCGCAGAGCAAACAGCCAGACGGCGGCGGCGTACCGGAAACCAGGCTGTTCGGCCGGAAAACCGGCCACGGACGGGCCAGGCGGAGCGGGGCCCACTTACCGGCAGGCGGTGAGCCGGGCCACCGCGGCGGCGACCCGTTCGTCGGTCGCCGTCAGCGCCACCCGGATGTGCCGGGTGCCCGCGGCCCCGTAGAGCTCACCGGGGGAGACGAGAATCCCCGCCTCGGCCAGGATCTGGGCCGAGTCCCAGCAGTCCGAGCCGGGACGCGACGCCCACAGGTACAGCCCGGCCTCTGAGTGGTCGATCACCCAGCCCGCGGCCTCGAGCGCCGCTCGGAGCGCCAGCCGCCGCGAACGGTACCGCGACCGCTGCTCCTCCGCGTGCTCGTCGTCGCCGAGCGCGGCGGTCATCGCGGCCTGAACCGGCGCGGGCACGATCATCCCGGCATGCCGGCGGATCTCGTGCAGGTCCGAGATCAGCGCCGGGTCGCCGGTGACGAAGCCCGCGCGGTAGCCGGCCATGTTGGAGCGCTTGGACAGCGAATGAACGGCCAGCAGGCCGTCGTGGGTGCCGCCGCACACCTCGGGGTGCAGGATGGAGACCGGCTCGGCCTCCCACCCCAGCTCGATGTAGCACTCGTCCGAGGCCAGCACGGTGCCGCGCTCACGGGCCCAGTCCACCATCTTGCGCAGGTGCCCCGGGGGGAGCACCCGGCCGGTGGGGTTCGACGGTGAGTTCACCCAGGCCAGGCCGACCCGCTGCGGGCCCACGGCGGCCGTGCTGTCCGCCGCGAGCCCGGTGGCGCCGGCCAGCCGGGCCCCGGCGTCATAGGTCGGGTAGGCGACCGCCGGGTACACGACCGTGTCGCCGGGCCCGCAGCCCAGCATGACCGGCAGCCAGGCGATGAACTCCTTGGTGCCGATCACGGGCAGCACGGCGTCGGGGCTGACCGTCACGCCGTGCCGGCGCGCAAGCCATCCCGCCGCAGCCTCCCGCAGTCGCGGCGTCCCCCGGGTGAGCGGGTACCCGGGGGCGTCGGCCCCCGCTGCGAGCGCGGAACGCACCACCTCCGGTACCGGGTCGACGGGCGCCCCGATCGACAGGTCGATCAGGCCGCCCGGATGGCGCTCCGCCTCCTTGCGGTAACGCGCGACCCGGTCCCAGGTGAACGCCGGCAGCCTCGGTGCGAGGGTCAGCTTTCTTCTCCCTGCGGCGGCAGAGCCGCCACCAGCGGGTGGTCCTTGCCGATCTTTCCGGTCTTCGACGCACCGCCCGGCGAGCCGAGATCCTCGAAGAAGTCGACGTTGACCTTGTAGTAGTCCTTCCACTGGTCGGGAACGTCGTCTTCGTAGTAGATGGCCTCGACCGGGCACACCGGCTCGCACGCCCCGCAGTCCACGCACTCGTCCGGGTGGATATAGAGCATGCGCTCACCCTCGTAGATGCAGTCGACCGGGCACTCTTCGATGCATGCCTTGTCAAGCACATCAACGCAGGGCTGCGCGATGACGTAGGTCACGTCTGAACTCCTCTGTCGTCCGGGCTCGGCAGGCCGCGGCCCGGGCCTTTCGCTGTGTCCTCTTCACGTTTCACGTTATTCAACGACGCGCGTTAGCTGCTCCCGCCGCCACTGGCACCGGCCGCTCACACGGGCCCAAGGCCCATGCCCGCTGGGCCGGATTTTGAATAACGCTCACTGGTTGCGCCCCGTCCTCGCCTGCCGTCCGATCCGGAGCACGCCGCGGTTAACCGCGGTCGTCGCCATTTATATTGCCGTCTGCGATCAGTATGGCGGTTCGGGGCATGGTTTGCCTCAGTGGAGCAGGATACTTCCGCTGACAGAGCCGGCGTCAGGCCGCCAGCCCTGGTTGCCGTCCGCTGTGCTCCATTCGTATCCGTCGTAGCGCACGTCGCTGATCCCGTAGGCCTGGGCGTGCGTCACCAGCCACGAGGCTACCGTCCAGGCCGACGCCTGCTGGACCCGCATGGCCGCAGCCGGGGATTTAGCCGAACGATTGGTGGCGAACCTGATCACGGGGCTGCCTTCTCCCGGCGCGCCGAACGTCGCGGCGAGCGCCTTGCCGGCGGCTGCCAGATCTGTCTTCGGCTGCGGGCCCGGGGTGTACCAGCACCACACGGCCCGCGGCGACTGGCCGGTGAACGCTTTGGTCAGCGCGGCGGCCATCAGGTCGTATTGCGAGTAGGCGGAGCCGTCGGCGCTGTGCTGGACGGCCTGGGCGGCCTCGCCCACGGGCAGCTGAAGGTAACCGGGTACCCGGGTGAGGGCGGCGAAGAACCTGGTAGTGGCGTAGACGGGATCTTCCAGCTCGCTGGTGGTTCCCCAGCCTTCCGACGGCCGCTGCTGGAAGACGCCGACCGAGTCCCGGTCGCCATAGTCAAGGTTGTGCATATGCGACTCCTGCATGGCGGCCGCGTATGCGACGGTGAGGGCACGCCCCGGGAGTCTCTCGTGCGCCGCGACCCCGGCGATGGTCGCGGCGATGCTGGCCTGCTGCGTGTCGAGCGAGACTGCGCTGGTGCCGCTGCCCGCCTGGCAGCCGGGACCTGTGATGTACGGCGTGACGTGCTGGTACGCCGAGTAGGCGAAGTAGCCGGCGACGGCGAGCACCCCCACGACGAGGCTGGTGATGACAGCGGCGCCCTTCCGCCGCGCACGTCTGGTCGGCACATCATCAGACCGTACCGTCGGCGCGCCCTGTCCTCTGCAAAAGCGCGCCGGATTGGACCGGGCCACCTGCGGCGGGGCGTGCCGGCGCGCGAGCGGCGCGGGAGTAGGCTCCGTCGCCATGGATGAGTCACTTCCCGGGTCCGCGGCGCCTGCGGCTACGTCGGCCTCGCCGCTGCCGGCCCGTATCGATGAGCTGTGGGAGCAGCGCACCAGGCTGACGCCCGATGATTCGGCCGCGCGTACCGAGATCGTCGGCGCGATAGACCAGATCGACTCCGGCGAGGCCAGGGTTGCGCGGATCGCGCCGGACTCCGGTGATGTCGTGGTGGACGAGCGGGCCAAGCGTGCCATCCTGCTGGCGTTCCGGCTGCTGCCGATGGTCCGCTCGCAGGTCGGTGATTTCCGCTACCACGACCGGGTCCCGCTCAAGACGCGCCTTGACGGGGTTCGCGTCGTGCCGGGCGCGATCGCCCGGTGGGGCGCCTACATCGCGCCCGGCGTGGTACTGATGCCGTCCTTTGTCAACATAGGCGCGTACGTGGACGAGGGCACGATGGTGGACACATGGGCTACGGTGGGTTCCTGCGCCCAGATCGGGAAGAACGTGCACCTGTCGGGGGGCGTCGGGATCGGCGGCGTGCTCGAGCCGCCCAATGCGGTACCCGTGGTGGTCGAAGACGATGCCTTTGTCGGCTCGCGGTGCATGGTGGTCGACGGGGCGCGGGTCCGGTGCGGTGCCGTGCTGGGCGCGGGGGTCATCCTCACGGCGACCACGCATGTTATTGACGCCCAGACAGGGGAGGAGCTGCCCCGTGGCGAGGCGCCGGCCTGGTCGGTCTGCGTCAGCGGTACCCGGACCCGCAGTTTCCCCGGCGGCGACTTCGGCATGCCCTGCGTGCTGGTGCTGAGGCGCCTGGCCGAAGGGGATCGCCACGACAAGGCCGCTCTGAACGAAATCCTCCGCGACCATGGCGTGAACGCCTGAAGACAGTAAGTGAACGCCTGAGGACGACAGCGGTGCTGACGGGGGAGAGCGTACGAAATAGCCCGCTGGAGCATTACCGTGGGGGGACAATGAGTGTGAATTCCGACTCACGCCAGCGGGAGCGCCGCCAGGGACCTGTCACGCTGCGCGGCAAGCAGATCCCGGCGACAACGACGGACCAGCGGCTTCTCGACAGGCGCGGCCCGACCGACTGGGTGCACACCGACCCGTGGCGGGTCATGCGCATCCAGGCCGAGTTCGTCGAGGGCTTTGGCCTGCTCGCAGAGCTGGGGCTAGCGGTGTCCATCTTCGGGTCGGCCCGGGCGCTGCGGGACAGCACCGAGTACCAGCTCGCCGAACACATCGCGGAGGGCCTGGCTGAGGAAGGCTACGCCATCATCACCGGCGGCGGCCCCGGGGTCATGGAGGCAGCGAACAAGGGCGCGGCGGAGGCCGGCGGCGTCTCGGTGGGGCTCGGCATCGAGCTTCCCCTCGAGATCGGGCTCAATCAGTATGTCGACATCGGCCTGGAGTTCCGCTACTTCTTTGTCCGCAAGACCGTGTTCGTGAAGTACTCGCAGGCGTTCGTGGTCCTTCCCGGCGGCTTCGGCACGATGGATGAGCTGTTCGAGGCCCTCACCCTTGTCCAGACTGGCAAGATCACAAAGTTCCCGATCGTGCTCGTCGGAAGCTCGTACTGGTCAGGCCTGCTGTCATGGCTCAAGGCCACGATGCTTGCGGCGGGGAACATCTCGCCCGCCGACCTGGAACTGCTCCATGTGGCCGATGATGCCGACGAGGTGGTCCGCATCATCAAAGAGGCGCACAACGATCAGGGCTTCGCCAGCGGCATAGACGGCTGAAGTTCCGTCACGGCGAGCTGACTCCCCCGCACCGCCGCGTCCGCTGTGGCTAGCGCGGTGTTGCCCGCTCGCTTCCGGGGCCCCACCCGCCTCCCCATCCCCCTTCACTGCCCCTCCAGCTCGCTAGCGATGTGCCGGTTCGCGGCGATGTGTACCTTGGTTGCCACTCCACGCGCTGAACATGGCACGATTCATATCGTGCCTGTGGTCATGCTTCTCGCGGCTCTCGCCATCCTGGCGGGCGTCGTCATCGTTGCCTCTGGTCGCGGCGGGGAGATGGCTCATGAGTATCCTGACTATCCCCCGCTTGACCTCGGCCCGGTGACGGCGGCCGACGTTGCGCTGTTCCGCCCGCCATCTGCGGCGTGGGGGTACAACATGCGCCTCACCGACGAGGCCCTGGAACGCATCGCGCAGGCATTGACCGAGCGGGACGTCCGGATCTCGGCCCTGCAGCAGCAGGTTGCCGACCTGCGCAATGAAAAGTCGCGGCAGGAGCAGCAGGCGCCCGGGCAAGGCAACCAGGACCGCGTGGCAGCGGAGCAGCAACACGCGGGGCCGCCGCAGCGCACCGCACTGCACTTCTCCGGTCACGCAGGGCCCGGCTGCAATGGCAGTCCGCCGCAGGAGGATGAGGCCGGTGAGTGACGGCGCCGCGGTGGCCGGCCCGGACGGCCAGCGGCGCTGCCCGTGGAGCCTGGGGAGCCCGGAGTATCTCGCCTACCACGACGACGAATGGGGCCGGCCGCTCCATGGTGATCAGGCGATCTTCGAGCGGCTCTGCCTGGAGGCCTTCCAGTCCGGCCTGTCCTGGCTGACGATCCTCCGCAAGCGCGAGAACTTCCGTGCCGCCTTCGCGGGATTTGACATACCGTCGGTGGCGGCATTCGGCCCTGACGATGTCCGGAGGCTGCTCGCCGATACGGGCATTGTCAGGAACCGCGCGAAGATCACCGCGGCGATCGCCAACGCGCGCGCCGCGCTGGACGTGCCCGGCGGCCTGAGCGAGCTGGTCTGGAAGTACGCGGGCGAGCCGGCGACGGCGCCGCGGGTGCTGGCTGACATCCCGTCCCAGACGGCGGCGTCGAAGGCGCTGGCCGCCGAGTTGCGGCGGCATGGCTTCACGTTCACCGGGCCCGTCACCGCGTACGCGACCATGCAGGCCTGCGGTATCGTCAACGACCACCTGGCCGGCTGCTTCTGCCGCGCTGCCACCCGCTGAACTACGCTGCGGCCTGGTGCGCCTCCGGGCGCATATGATGCGCACGCGGCATGCGCCGCGCATTTCACCTGCTGGAGACGCCGTGGCTGGCGTGCGCACACGGTGAGGAACGTCCTGTGATCGTAACCGTCACGCTCAACGCCGCCCTGGACGTGGCCTATGAGGCAGAAGGCCTGTCCTGGCAGTCGACGCGGGACATTTCCCGCGTGCGGTTCCGGGCCGGCGGCCGCGGTGTGGCTGTGGCGCGGGTCCTGCATACGTTCGGACACGACGTGGTGGCGGCTGGGCTGGCCGGCGGTGCGACCGGGGAGCTGATCAGGGAAGACCTCAGCCGGTCCGGCATCCCTGTCGCGTTCACGGCGATCGGCCGCGAGTCACGCCGGGTCCTGGAAGTTACGGACAAGGCAGACGGCCGCATGATGCGGCTCCGCGAGCCCGGGCCCTATGTGACGACCGAGGAACTCGGGCGCTTCGCGGGCGATTACCGCCGGATGCTTTCCGACGCGACCGCGGTGGTGCTTTGCGGCACCCTTCCGGCGGGCCTGCCGCCGGAAATCTACGGATCGCTTGCCACCTATGCGGCCGAGGCTGGCGTCCCGGTGATCCTCAGCGCGGGGGGCGACGCGCTGCGGTACGCGGCTGCCCGCCACCCTGACCTGGTGATTCCCGATACTGACGGCGATGCCGATGCGCCCGGAGGCGTCAGCCCCGACGATGCCCTGCTGCGGCTGGGGGCGGCGGCTGTGGCAACCCCGTCGGCGAGCCGGCTGCGGGTCGTCACCAAGGCGGGACGGTGGAAGGCATCGCTGGCGGCGCCCGGCACTGGCGACGGCACCGGGGCGGCGCCGGGATCGCTCGGGGCGCTCGTGGCGGGCCTCGTGCCCGGCCTGCTGCTCGGCTGGTCATGGCCGGACCTGCTCCGGCACGCGGTCGCGGTGGCCGCCGCCGCTGACATATCGGGAACGGTCAATCTGAGGGTCTATGAAGGCCTGCTGGACAGCGTGACGGTCGAGCCCGCCGGCTAGCTGCCCGGCGTGGTCCCGATCTCGATACTCCAAAGAGTCACTCGATGGTCACGTTGAGTGTGTTATGGTCCCGGAGTCGTCTCGTCACACCAAGTTAGCCCCAGAGTCCCCCAATATCACAGTCGAAATGGAGTGTGTCGTGTATAAACGGCGAATTTTCCTCGGGGGTATCGCCTCGGCGACCATCCTTGCATCCAGCGTGCTCACGGCAGGAACGGCACTGGCGGCCCGCACGCCGAAGTTCCCGCCCCCGCCTTCCGCTACCTCCCGCTCGCTGCCCCTGAGCGCCCCGATATCGGGCAGCTCGCTGATACCGAGCGGCCCGGCAGCGGGGGCGCTCGGCGTGATCAGCACCCTGCTGGCTGCCCCGGCCGCCATCTCGCTGATCGGCGCCACGCCGGCGGGCTGGGCGGCGTCCGACGCGACGGGTGCAATCCCGGCTGTGTCCGGTATAACCGGCGCGGCGCAGGGCCTGACCAAGCCCGGCGGCGCCACCGTGCCGGGTGTCACCAGCAGGACGGGTAACGCCCTCCCGGCCGCCGGGAACATCCCCAGCCTCGGCAACGTGAGCAACATAACCGGCAACCTCGGCTCTGCCACCAGTGAGATCCCCGCCCTCGGCGGCGTGGCCGGTGCCGTGAACCAGGCGACGAAGCTGCTCGGCGGTTCCTGACATCCGGCCGGACGGCATGCCCCTTCCACGCCTTCCGCGCCGCCGATAACGCCAGCGCGGCGGGAGGCTACGGCCGGCGTCCTCCAGCAGGGAAACCGAGGGATCCCGCGCCTGATCCGGGTGCGGGACCCCCGCGGTTCCAGGGCCGGGTGCGGCAGGGCGGCCGGGCCGGGAATCATCAGGCCACCCGCGGTCCGGACCGCGTGGCGGTGTCAGGGCGTCAGGGCCAGAGTGGCTCCGGTTCCGCTCAGCAGCCGGTGGCACCCGGGCGTGCCGCGGAACCTCGCGAGGTTCCCGCGCACGCGTGCGCACGGCCCGTTCGGGCCGGCGAGGATGGCGCCATCGGCGTCCACGGCAACGAGTTCGCCGTCGGCCCGCAGCAGCACCGGGCCATCGCGGCCCGCGGAGATCGCGACACGGCCGGAGCTCAGGCCGGCCAGGATGCCGGCGGGATCATCGCTGGCGCACTCCACCCATGTCGTGGGTGATCCCGGAGGGGCATCGGATCCGGCCCGGTGCCAGTCGCTCCCGCCGACCGGGACGGCCCCCGCGTCCCACGCGAGCCACCACGACAGCGGTGTCGTCCAGCTCAGGTCGAGCCAGCTCCAGTGCCACACCTCGACCAGCGGCGGACGGCCCTGCATGGCGTGCATCCAGCTCACCGGGCCCGCGATGGGATGGTTGACGGAGAGCAGCCCGCCGCGCTGGCGGGTCGCCTCGAGCCAGCCGTCGGGACGCTGGCGGAAGTCCACCCAGCCGATGTCGCCCAGGGCGCCGGCGTGACCGTAGCTGGTGGTCACCTCCTGACCGGGCAGCAGTGTGATGCCGTACCTGCTGCCCGCGGCGGCGAGCTCGCGATGGTGGCTGACGGTGTTGTGGTCGGTGACGGCGATGAAATCCATGCCCCGCTCGACGGCCAGGCGGGCCAGTTCGCAGACCGTGAGCGCGCCGTCCGAATGAAGCGTGTGCGTATGCAGGTCACCCGCCAGCCAGCGCCGTCCGTCGCTGGCCGGCAGCCGGCGGCGGGAAGCGCGTTCCGGCGGGGGCGGCGGCTCCGGTAGCGGCTTGAGCTGGCGGCGGGGCAGCTGGGTGATCTCGGCCGTCACCCGGTAGCGGAGCCCCTCGGGAGGTATCCGGTGCACGCCGATGATCACGTGCCACAGCCCCGCCTCGATCTCGCCGGGAAGGTAACCGGGCGTAGCCTCGTCCGCCGCGATGACATAGCTGTCCCGCGCGCTTCCCGACCAGCCGCGGAAACCACGAGGGCCGAGGCAGCCGAGGTCGAGCACCCCGGCCGGGCGCTCGTAGTCGAGTTCCGCCCGCAAGGCGTACGAGCCGGGGGGCACCTCGACAGGAAGATAGTGCCACGGTGAGGCGAACTGATCCTCGACGGTCCATCGCCCGGTATGCCGGGTTATGTACACCATGTACCCATCTGACCAGATCCACGTCGGTCCGGCCAGCCCGCCGGCCCCGCTGGGCCGGCGGAAGAGCTCGTTCATCACGGGCGTGGCTGCCGCCGAGCGCACCGGCCCGCGCATCTGCCGTCAGGGCGCCGGGGCGACCAGGTCGGGCCGTGTCAGGGTGCCGGGGGACGCTGGACCCGGGGCCGGGCCCGGACCTGGTGCCGTTGCGTCCCGCGCCGCCGGGGGCGGGCCTGGCTGGGAACGCGGTGCCCCGGTGGCGAGCGCTCCGGCGGCGGCGCTGAGGGCGTCGATGAGCTGCATCGTCACGGGCGGGTCGGGGGGCTCCCCGTACAGGAGCGCGAACACGTGCCTGCGCGCCCCGGGAAGTTCGGCCGTGCGGATCGCCGGGTGCCTGGCCGCTCGAAGTGCCAGGTCGGGCAGCGTGGCGACGCCGAGCCCAGCGGCGACGAGTGCCTGAACGGCCACATAGTCGTCGGTGGTGAAGGCGATCTTCGGCGTGAAGCCGGCCAGTGAGCACTGGGTGATGAGGTTGACGCGGCACCGGTCGCAGCCGGCGATCCACCGGTGGCCGGCGTAGCGGGCTAGGTCAACGCCGTCCCGCCCGGCACCCAGGCTGCCCGGCGCCCCCGCGGGACCGGCCGCGCCTGGTCCTCCCGTCGCACCCGGTGCCGCGTGGGCGCGAGTCACAAGGTGGATGGGCTCGTCGAGCAGGAGACGGCCGCGGGTGCCCTCCTCCTCCGGGCCGGGCGAGGCAGGCGGCGCATTTTCCTGGCAGTGCCGGAAGACGAGGGCGGCATCCACATATCCGGCACGCAGCATGCGCAGCGCCTCCGGCGGCTCGGCCTCGGTCAGCCGCAGGTCCATGCCGGGATGTTCGGCCCTGAGCATGGCGGCCGCCATCGGCACGATGGTGCCGAGTGCCGACGGGAACGCCGCCAGCCGCACCCGCCCGGCCCGCAGTCCGGCGTGCGCGGCTAGCTCGTTCTCGGCGGCCTCCAGCCTGCCCAGCACCTCGGCCGCGCGGTCGGCGAGCAGCCGCCCGGCGCCGGTGAGCCGGATGCCCCGCCCGGCGCGCTGGACCAGCCTCACCCCTGTCTCCGCCTCGAGACGCGCCAGGTGATGGCTCACCGAAGGCTGCGCATAGTTCAGTTCCTTGGCGGCGGCGGTCACCGAACCGTGCCGGGCCACCGCTACCAGGACGCGCAGCCTGGTGACGTCGAGCATGTTAACGACTATAGATGAGGCGAATTTGTTCTCATTCAGAGCGATAGCCGGCCTATTTAGCGAGGCGGAGCCTCCTGGACCGGTCCGGTCCAGGAGGCTCCGCGCCCCCGTGATCAGGGCTGGCGGCCGGCGGCCACGGTGACCGGCGCGTCGGGACCTCCGTCGAGCGCGGGGGCCTGCGGAAGTATCCGGGCCAGCGGCCGCGGCAGCCACCAGTTGGCCCGGCCGAGCAGTTCCATGACCGCGGGCACCAGCACCAGGCGCACGACGGTGGCGTCGATCAGCACGGCGACCGCGAGGCCGAGGCCGATCTGCTTGACCGACACGTCCGCGCCGAGCACGAAGGCCAGGAACACCAGCACCATGATCGCTGCGGCCGCGGAGATGACCCGTGCGGTGCTGGCCAGCCCGCGGGCCACCGATGCCGAGTTGTCCCCGGTCTGGTCGTAGAACTCCCGTATCCGGGAGAGCAGGAACACCTCGTAGTCCATGGACAGGCCGAACAGGATCACGAAGAGGAACATCGGCACCCACGTCGTCACCGGGACGCGCTCGGGGAATCCGAACAACTGGTGCAGCCAGCCCCACTGGGTGATCGCGACGAGTACTCCGTACGCCGCCGAGATGGACAGCAGGTTCATCACCGCCGCCTTGACCGCGACGGCGACCGAGCGGAACACCACCAGCAGGAGCAGCACCGACAGCACGACGACGACGGCGATCAGCCAGGGCAGCCGCTGGGTCACCATGTTGGCGAAGGAGACGTTGCCCGCGTTGGGCCCGGTGAGGTGGGCGGTGATCCCGGTGCCCGCGGTCGCCTGGGGCAGGACCGTGTTGCCGATCCGGTTGACCAGGGCGTTCGTGGCCGGGTCCTGCTCACCCGTGGTGGGGTAGGCGATGAGCATGGCCGCCTTCCCGTCCGGGCTGATGACCGGCGGCGTGACCCGCGCGATCCCCGGCGTGGCGGCCAGCGCGCTGGCCAGCCGGGCGGTGCTGGCCGTGCTCGCGGTGCTCGCGGGGCTGGCCGTCGGCGAGGGGAGTTCCGCCGCGACGATCAGCGGCGCGTCGAACCCGGGCCCGAAGCCCTGCGCCATCGTCTGGTAGCTGGCCCGCCCCATCGTGCCGGAGGCCTGCGCGGACTCATCAGGCATGCTCAGCTTCATGCTCAGCGCCGGGACGGCAAGGACACTGATGACGGCGGCCGCCGCGACCGCGGCCACGACGGGGTGCCGGCTGATGACCCTGGCCCAGCGTTCCGCTGCGTGCGATGAATTTTCCGCCGGACGAGGGCGTGTGTTACGTCGCAGCCCCGGAATCCTGAACCGGGATGGCTTCGCGAGCCGGGTCCCGGTGAAGCCGAGCAGCGCGGGCAGCAGGGTGAGCGAGCCGAGAACGGTCATCGCGACCGTGGCCGCGGCCGCCACCGCGACGCCGTTCATCAGCGACTGGCGCAGCACCAGCAGGCCCATCATCCCGATGACGACGGTGGTCCCGGCGACCAGGACGGAACGCCCGGCGGTGCGCATGGCCACCACGGCCGCGTCTTCCGTGGTCAGGCCGGCGTGCAGGCCCTCGCGGAATCTCGTGACGATGAACAGCGCGTAGTCCACCCCGACGCCGAGGCCGATCATGGAGGCGATGATCGGAGAGAACGACGGGGCCGGGAAGACATGGCCGAGCAGCGCGATCAGCGCCAGGCCCGATCCGATGCCGAAGACGGCGGTCACGACCGGCAGCCCCATGGCGAGGAACGACCCGAAGGCGATCAGCAGCACGATGGCGGCGGCGGCGATGCCGATCCCGTCCGACGAGCCGCCGTAGGGCGTCTCCGCCTGGTCCACCACGTCGCCGCCGAGGCTGAACGTAACGCCGTGCCCGGAGGCGGCCCGTGCGTCCTGCATCAGCGCCAGTGCCTCGCTGTTCGGGATGCTGGTGTTCTTCACGTTGAACTGCACGGAGGCGAACGCGATGTGGCCATCCCGGGAGATGTGACCCGGCGTGGTGTACGGGTCGGAGACCGAGGTGACGTGCGCGGCGCGGCTGAAGGGGGCCAGTGCGCTGGTCACCTGGTCCCGCACGGCGGTGGAGGCGACGGGCTGCGCCGACCGGATCGCGAGGGTGAGCGTGTCACCGGACTGGCGCGGGAAATGCTGGTTGAGGATGGACTGGCCGGGGTCGTTCCCGGCGAAGTTGTTGTTGGCGGCGGCGCCGAACTGCATCCACAAGACGATGAGGCAGGCGACGCCGGCGATCCAGGCGGCGAGCGTGAGCCACCGGTGCCGGTAGCAGGCGCGCCCGAGGCTGCCGAGGATGCCAGGGCTGGCCTGGCTAGTCTGGCTGACCGCGCTGGCCGGGGGGTTCAGGTCGGGTGAGTGCCGCATCTCAGGTCTCCTCAAGGCGGCCGGATGTTGTCCTCACCGATGCTCCCGGCCGGGGGGCGAAACGTCGTCGTACGCGGGGAGGCAGTTGGCCACCCGATGCAGCCCCCGAGTACTTCCCGGGGAGTACGACGGGGGCGGCATGCAGCCGCCGCGGTTTGGTGCGGCGCTTGTTCCCCTCTACGGTCGGGTGAGGTGATCAGCAGGCGGATGGAGGGCGTGGTGGCGGCTGTACGTGCAGGCAGCGGGACGTTCGGGGCGGCCCTGTACGGGCTGGACAAGGGAGTGCCGGGCGAGATCGAGGCGATGCCGGCGCAGCAGGCGGGTGCGGCCGGATGGAACGTACTGCGTGAGGACCTGCCGCTGCCGGTGTGCGTGCTGCGCAGCGGTGTGCTGGAGCGCAACATCGCGCGGTTCCAGCGCTTCAGCGAGGCCAGCGGCGTGCTACTGTGCCCGCACGCCAAGACGTCGATGAGCCCCGCCCTGTTCGGCCGCCAGCTCGGCGCGGGCTGCTGGGGCCTGACGTTCGCCACCTGCCACCAGCTGCAGGTCGCCCGGCGGCATGGCGTGCAGCGTGTCTTCTACGCGAATCAGCTCGTCGGCGCGGCGGATATCCGCTACGTCTGCGGCGAGCTGCGGCGGGATCCCGGGTTCGAGTTCTACTGCCTGGTCGATTCCGTCGCCGGCGTCCGGCTCCTTGCCGAGCGTGTCGCGCGCGCCGATCCCGGGCGCCCGCTCAGCGTGCTGGTGGAGGCCGGCCTCGCCGGCGGCCGATGCGGGGTGCGTGACGTTACCACGGCGGTCGGGGTCGCCGAGGCCGTACGGGCCGCCGGGGACCGTCTGTCACTGGTGGGCGTCGAGGGGTTCGAGGGGCTGGTGCGATCCCGTGAAGCCGGCCGGCGCGAGGCCGATGCGCGAGCGTTCCTGGCGTTCCTCGTGGAGATCGCCGAGACACTGGACGGCCGTGACCTGTTCGACGGCGATGACGTGCTGCTCAGCGCCGGCGGCAGCGCCTTCTACGACCTGGTCATCGCGGGGCTGACGGCGGCTCGCCTACGCCGCCCGGCCCGCGTGATCCTGCGCAGCGGCTGCTACCTGACGCAGGACTGGGGCGAGTATGAGCGGCTGCTAGCCGATCTGCACGGGCGCACGGGGTCGGATGAGCCGGCGCTGGAGCCCGCCATGGAGGTGTGGGCGCAGGTGCTGTCGGTTCCCGAGCCCGAGCTCGTCATCCTCTCGGCAGGCCGGCGTGACTTCGGGCAGGACGCCGGGAACCCGGTCGCGCTGACGCATGTCCGCCGCGGCTCGGACGTGCGCCGCCCGCTGCGCGAGTCCGGCTGGCGGATCGCTGCCGCCAGCGACCAGCACGCGCACGTCGCGGTCCCGCCCGGCCACGGCGTCGAGGTCGGCGACCTGGTGGCGCTGGGGCCGTCGCATCCGTGCACCACCTTCGACAAGTGGCGCGTCCTCTACCTGGTCGACGACGACTACAACGTCACCGAGGCCATCCGCACATACTTCTGACCGCCACGCCCGCCCTGGTGCTGACGTGTAACTGAAGGCGGTCGGCGGTCGGCGTAGTGGATTAGCCCTTGGCGGTGATGCGTGTGCCGAGGTCGGTGCCTTGGCAGATGCGGCGCATGACGCCGGTGGCGGCGACGTCGAAGACATGCATGGTGAGGGCTTGTTCGTTGGCGAGGACGAACGCGCTGGTGTCCATGATGCGTATCCCGGCAGTGAGGGCCTGGTCGTAGGTGAGTTCGGTGTAGCGGGTGGCTGCGGGGTTGGTGTGCGGGTCGGCGTCATAGACGCCGTCGACTCCTTGTTTGGCGACCAGGAGGGCGTCGGCGTCGAGTTCGAGGGCACGCTGGACGGCTGGGTAGTCGGTGGTGACGTAGGGCTGGCCGATGCCGCCGGCAAGGAGGACGATGAGGCCGCGTTGGAGGTGGCGTGCGGCGCGGAGCCTGATGAAGGGTTCTGCGACGCTGTGGATGGGGATGGCGGTCATGACGCGGATGTCGGTGTCGGTTCGGGCGGTGAGGGCGCCGCGGAGCATGAACGCGTTCATGATGGTGCCGAGCATGCCGATGTTGTCGGCTTCGGCGCGGCTGATGCCCCATTCGTCGGCCATCCGGCCACGGAAATAGTTGCCGCCGCCGACGACCACCGCGACTTGGACGCCGAGGTCGTGCACGGAGAGAACTTCGTCTGCGACGTGGGCAAGGCTGGCCGGGTCGGCTCCGGTGCCTACGGGCCCGGCGAGTGCTTCGCCGCTGAGCTTGACGACAACCCTGCGGTATCGCAGCATGGTGAGGTACCTCTTCCTGGCGCTTGGGCGTCGGCCGGTGTAACGGTACCGCCTGCCAGTCTTCCGGGGTGGGTGCCGTCATGGAGTGGGGATTCGGGCCGTGGTGGATATGTGCGCAGCGGCCGTCCCCACCAGCAACACCAGGGTTATACGGTGGGCAACTCCCCGCGATCAACACAGAGTGCGCTGTCGAGGGGGAGCGTGGCGGTCACCTCGAAGCCGCCGCCGGGGCGCGGGGCCGCCCTCACCGTGCCGCCGACCGCCGCGGCCCGCTCACCCATGCCGGTGATCCCGTGCCCGCCTCCGCGCGCCACGCCATCGCCTGCGGTCCCACCGGGCGGGACCGCAGGATTCCCGGCGCCGTCATCGGCGACGGTGATGTCCACCGCGCCAGGCTGGTAGCGCAGGCGGACCGTGGCGGTGCTCCCCGGGCCCGCGTGCTTGAGCACGTTCGTCAGTGATTCCTGCACGATCCGGTAGGCCGCGTGGTCCACCGGCGGCGGAAGGGCAGCCGGATCGCCCTCGACCTGCAGGTCGACCGTCACTCCGGCGGCGGCCAGCGCCTCACGCAGCGCGGGCAGTCGGCCAATGCCGACGTCCCGGCTGCTGTCCATTCCCGGCCTGGCGCCGGTGGCCGGTCCGGCGTCGGTGCCGCGCCCTGCCCCTGTCCCCAGCCCGGCGTCGGCGTGCCGGAGTTGGCCGAGCGTCCCCCGCATCTCGGTCAGCGTGTCCTTGCTCGTGGCCCTGATGGCGGTCAGCGCCTGACGCAGGTCATTCTTGCGGTCGACGGCGTCGATCATGTGCAGCGCGGAGGCCGCCTGGACGGTGATCGTGGCCATGCTGTGTGCCACGGTGTCGTGGAGCTCGCGGGCGATCCGCAGCCGTTCTTCAGCGACCCGCCGGGCCGCCTCGGCTTCGCGTTCTTCTTCCGCGAGGTGCAGCCGGTGCGCCGTCTCCGTGGCCAGGGCCCGCCTGCTGCGCACCACCTCGCCGAGCATGACAGCGAGTATCAAGATCACGATCGATGGCAGGAAGTTGTTCGCGAGCGTGACGAAGCTTTCGGCCGTGCTCGCGCCGACGACGACCAGCCCGGTCGCCATGAAGAACACGGGGATGGCGATCGCCCAGGCCAGGTAGCCGGCCACCGCGGCGTCAAAGAGCGGCACGCAGAGCAGGGGAGCAGGGGAGATGTTCCGCCGGTCGACCATGTAATAGAGGAACATCAGCGCGGAACAGGCCAGCAGCACCTGGAACGGCCACCGCCTGCGCAGCAGGATGGGCGTGGCCAGCAGGGCGCCGAGCAGATACGCCTCCGCGTTAAGCGGCTGGGCGCCGTAACCGCCCCCGACCACCACGCTGAGCTCTATCGCGGTGATGACCGCGGCGGTGAGCGTCACGTCGGCCAGCCCGATGCCCAGCGGGCCGCGCACCGCCGCGGCGCTGCGCAGCCGTGCTGCCCCGTTGGGGACGCGTACCCTGTCCACGACGTCAAGGTACGCGCGTCGGCGCGGCTGCGGCAGGCCTACACGGCGGTCCCGGTGATCTCCTTGGAAACCCGCTGCTGGCGGCCGGTCTGCTGGTCCGTGACGGGCAATCCGGGCCGACGATGAAATTGCGTCTGGCTCTTGTAAACCCGGTGCCGGGGTCCCGCGTCACACTTATGAGGCCCGGCGAAAGCGGGACGTCGGGCCTCACTTTTCATCCGGCTCCCTGCTGGCCATTCACCACCGGTGGAGCCGTTGCCCGAGATGGCGCTCGGAGCGAGGGCCCGCCACGGCCGAATAATCGGCCGTGGCGGGCCCACTGCCGTTATAAGCCGCCCCCATGATCTTCGCTTCCAACCCGGCCATACGCCGCGCCGGTCCACCAGTACACCGGTCAGTTACCTCCCGGGCAGTGTCATGATCGGACATTGTGAGATGTACGGATGTCCGGGTGACGGTGACGTCGACAGCGAGGACCGCGGCAGCGGCGGAGGCTGCGGCCAAGGCCGCGGCAGCGGTGGGAGCCCGGCGAACATGAGCCTGGACGGGATTGACGAACGTATCGTCGCGGCGCTGATCGAGGATGCGCGCGCGAGCTACGCGACGATCGGCGGCCTGGTGGGGCTGTCCGCGCCCGCGGTCAAGCGCAGGGTGGACAGGCTGTGCGCCTCCGGCGCGATCAAGGGGTTCTCCGCGCGGGTGGATCCGGCGGCTCTTGGCTGGACGACCGAAGCGTTCGTGGAGCTCTTCTGCCGGGGCCAGACGTCCCCGGCCGACATCAGGGCGGCGGTCAGCAGGTACCCGGAGGTTGTCAGCGCCTGCACGGTCACGGGCGAGGCGGATGCGCTGCTGCAGATCCGGGCCGCTGACGTGCGTCACTTCGAGCAGGTCGTCGAGCGGATCAGGGCCGAGCCGTTCACGGCACGGACAAGAAGCGTGATCGTGATGTCCCGGCTGGTCGACCGGACTGCGGCGCTTCAGGATCCGCCGACGTCGCCCGACGGCGGGTCCTGAGCGCCGGGGCCGGCGGCAGGCCGGCCGCCGTATAGGTGACCGTCTGCCCGGCCAGCGCGCTGAGCGAGTTCACCCGGAGACGGCGCTGCCGACGATGTTCTGCAGGGTGCCCAGATTGGCGTTGAAGTAGCTGACGTCCACCCCGCCCGTGGTGGCGATGCCGGGAACCTTTCCGGCGCTGGTGTACTGCCAGAGCGTCCAGCCTGGCCAGCCGGCCGGCAACGGCGGGCTGGAGACCGAGTAGGCGGCGACCCATAGCGGGTCCGAGCTGAACGCCGTGCTGTTTCCGGTGCATGTGTTCCACCACTTGGCGGTCGTGTAGATGATCGGCAGCTGGCCGGTCACGCGCTGAACCTCACCGTCGAACGCGCTGATCCAGGACACCATGCTCGCCGGGCTGAGCCCATAGCAACTGTTGGTCTTATCGCTGCTGGTGTAGGGGTCGTACTCCATGTCCAGCATCAGTGGCAGGGTGGGGCCACTGGGGGTGCCGTAACCGGCGTTCTGCATCGCATAGTCAGCCTGGCCGACGGCGGTGCCGACGTTCGGGATGGCGAAGTGGTAGCCGGCCACATACAGGCCAGCGGCCTCGGCCCCCGCCATGTCAGAGGCGTAGTAGGGGTTGGTGTAGTAGTTCCCTTCGGTGGCCTTGATCGCCGCGAATTTATAGCCTGCGCCAGCGACCTGCGTCCAGTTGATGGGGGCGCCGTTTGGATGCTGGAAGGACGCGACGTCCACGCCTTGTGGCAGCGCACCTGACCCGCTGCCCGTGGTGGCGGCGAGTGAGGCAACGGCGTGCCTTTCCGGCGCGGCGCTCGTGCCTGCCCGGCTGATGCGGCCGGTCCCATCGAGCGGGCCGGACAGCTGATGAAGAAGCTGCGGCGAGTGCGCGGCCCCGGCATTGAACCGCCCGGCCGCCGATGACGTGCCCGGCCGCGAAGCGGCCATGACCGAGTCCGGCGTGCCGGCCACCGGGCGGGACATCCGTACGGTGGCGGAGGACAACGGCGCTGACCCGCTCGGGAGGCGCGTGGCCTCAGGGTGCCCGGGCGCCAAGCGCGCGGCAGCGACACCGGTCACGCCGAACGCGGCGACGATGACCGCGACGGCGGCCACGGCCAGCCGGCGTCTCTCGGTGCTCTTCCCACGACTGCTCCTCGCGATCATGCAGCACCCAGGATCCGGGCAACGGGATCCGGCGGCTGCGCCAGCTCAACCTGAGTCGGCGCCGTACGCTCTGCATACATACAGTTACTTACCGTAGTCACCGGGGAAGCGTACCAGGCATATCGTCTGCACGAAAAAACACAATCGTTAACCCTGGGCCCGTCGGGCGCAGGAGTACCGTGTCACGGGCTGCTACCGTGCCGGCGCGGCATGCGGCTGGCGCCACCCGGCCGATGCCCGGTCCCGTTACAGCACGTGCCAGATGGTTCCCGGATCCTGGGCTTGGCAGTTCTGGATCGTCAGCTTGGAGCCGTTAGCCGTGGCGTCGCCCGCGTCGGCGAGGCACTTGCCGGATACCGGGTTGACCACCTCACTTCCGAAGGGGCCCTCCGGCACGATCTTCCAGTGCTGGTTGCTGGCGCCGGTGCACGTCCAGAGATCGAGCGAGCTGCCGCTGGTGGTGCCATAGCCGACTATGTCCAGGCACTTACCGGAGACGCGGATGGTGCCGTCCGGCTCGACCGTCCAGCGCTGGTTGCTGGCGCCGGTGCACGCCCAGATCTGCAGGCGGGTGCCGTTGGCGGTGCTGAAGCCCGTGTCGTCCACGCACTTGCCCGGAATCCCGGACATGACCGGCGCCGCGGCCGGGATCCAGTGCTGGTTGGTGCCGCCGCCGCACGCCCAGATCTGGAGGAAGGTGCCGTTGGCCGTCCGCGCTCCCGTGTCGTCCAGGCATCGGCCCGAGGCCGTGTTGACCAGTTCGGCGTTGGTGCCGACCTGCCACCGCTGAGCGCTGCTTCCGTTACAGGCGTCTAGGACCACGGCCGCGCCGTTACCCGTCCCGGCCTCCGCCAGGCATGATGATGTCCCGTGGGCCCGCAGCGTCCCGTCCTGCACTACCGTCCAGCGCTGGTTTGTGTTGCCCAGGCAGGTCCAGATCTGCACGCGGGTGCTGTTGGCCGTCCGTCCCCCCGGGTCATCGAGGCACTTGCCGCCGTTCTGCAGCCAGACCTGACCCGCCGGGCCCTGATTTGGCGCGTTGCTCACGGTCCACGAGAACGTCGTCGACCCGGAGGCCTGCAGGGCATCGGTCGCGGTCACGGTGACGTTGTAGGTTCCCGCCGCGGTCGGCCACCCGATGATCCGGCCGCTGCTGGTGATGGAAGTCCCGGGCGGCAGCCCGGTCGCGGTGAAGGTCGGGGTGTACTTGGCCGCGGTGTCCGTCGCGTACACCTGCAGATCGGCGGAGCTGCCGATGGCCGTGCTCTGGCTCGGCGGGGGCGTGACCGTTATCGTTCCCGGCACTTCCCAGAGGAAGTTGACAGACCCGGGGGCGGTGGTGCTGGACGAGGGGTTCGTCGCCGTGACTTTCACGTTGTACGCGCCGGGCGGCGCTGAGATGGTGCCAGTGATCTGGCCGGTGCTGCTGATCGACAGCCCGGCTGGCAGGCCAGTGTTAGTCGTATCGAAGCTGAGCGACTGCCCCGCCGCGGCGTTCAGCGAGTTGACCTGGAGGGGGGACACCGTGGTGCCCGGGGCGTCACGCTGGGTCCCCGGATCTATGAGGTCGACCCTGCTGTTCTTGAAGTAGTCGAGATCCACGTTGCCGGTGATGCCCGGGACGCTACCGCTACTCGTGTACTGCCAGAACATCCAGTTCGAGTTCGGCCACGCCGTCGGCAGCGTGGGGCTGGAAGCGCCGGGGGAGGCAATCCAGAGCTGGCTGGAGTTGAATGCGGTGCTGTTGTTGGTGCACGTCTTCCACCAGTTGGCGGTCGTATAGATGATCGGCACCTGGCCGGTCACGCGCTGCACCTCACCGTTGAACGCGCTGATCCAGGACACCATCTGGCTTTGCGTGAGGCCGTAGCAGGGGTCGGTGCTGTACGGATCGGGCTCTATGTCCAGCGTCGGTGGCAGCGTTTGGCCGTCGGCCGTGTGGATGCTGTTTCCCAGGAAAAAGTCAGCCTGGTTGATCCCGCTGCTGACATGGGGGTTGGCGAAATGGTAGCTGGACACGTAGCGGCTGGCGGCCTTGGCGCCCTTCACGTTGGAGGGGTAGTAGGTATTGGGCTGCACCCCGGAGGGGGCGATGGTGGCGGAGTAGTAGTTCCCCTCGGTGGCCTTGATGAACGCGAACTTACAGCCGTTACCAGCGACCTGGGTCCAGTTGACGGCGCCCTGAAAGGCCGACACGTCTACGCCCTGCGGCATCGCGCCCGACGCGCACGATGGCGGAGGGGTCGTCGCGGCGGGCGCGGCCAGGGCCATTCTGTTCGTTCCGGCGGTGCTGCTGGGTGCCGGGGTAGCGGTAGCGGTCTTGGCCGGTGCCGGGGTGGCAATGACGGTGCTGCTGGGTGCCGGAGTGGCGGTGCTGCCCGGCGCTGGAGTGGCGGTGCTGCCGGGTGCCGGAGTGGCAGTGGCTGTGCTGCCGGGTGCCGGAGTGGCAGTGGCTGTGCTGCCGGGTGCCGGAGTCGAGGCGGGTGCGGCGGTCTTGCCGGGTGCCGGGGCGGCGGTCTGGCCGGGTGTGGCAGTTTTCGCCGGGGTGGCCGCCTGGCCGGGCCGGCCGGTCTTGCTCAGCGGGCCGGATAGCTCGCGAAGCACTTGCGGTGAGTGGGGCATTGCGACGTTGAACTTTCCCGCGCCTGATGATGTGGCCGGCCGCGGGAAATGCGCGGCCCGGTTCACCGCACTGATGACCGACGGCTGGACCGGTCCGGGCGGGAGGGCGGAGAGCCCTCCGTCAGGCCATCCTGCGGCCTGCATCGTGGCCGGGCTGGCCGCGCTGGCGTCGGCAGCC
>DASQVO010000320.1:0-7029 GCA_035640715.1 Streptosporangiaceae bacterium | reverse complement strand
CCGCGTTCTAGCGGCGCCAGAAACCGTCATGGGCGGGGGACTATTCGCCGATCAGGCGTTGTCGGCTGTACTTACTCCTGCGCAGCGGTCCCGTGCGGTAGAAGCGCTGTGTGCTTCGGATCGCCCGCGTGCGATGGAACTCGCCGTTCTCCTGCTTCGCCAGGACCCAGATCCGGGCGCCTGGGAGCACTCACGGGGCCGGGACATCTTGGTCAGCGTCCTCGTGTCCGGGAGGAACCCGGCCGCCGCCCCGTACCTGGCCGAGCGTGCCCGTGATCCCGGCCGTCCGGAAGACGAGCGCGTCAGGGCGATCCTGGACCTCACCAAGCTAGACGGCGCCGGTGTGCTGGATCAACTGGCAGAACTTGCCCCCTCCGTGGTCCGCGACGAGAACCGCCTGCCGGTCGTGCGGAAACTGAACGCGCGCGGTGACGCGCGCGCCGGCGACATCATCGCAGGCTGGCTCACCGCCGACCGCGACGCACGCGCGGCATGGCTTGCCGGCAACCAAGCCTTGGCCGACCCTAGAGCCTGGTGGTCCAACGACAGCGAATGGAAACTGCGCGAGCTGATCGAACTCCGCCACCCAGCCGCAGCCGCCGCGCTCGAAGACGAGGTGGCACGGCTGCGTTCCCGCCATGGCGACGTCAACTACGACTGGGCCATCAAGCAGGCCGCCGATCTCAGCGATGCGGGTGCCGCACGTCTGCTCGCCGGGTGGGCGCAGGACAGCAAGCTCCGCCTCGGCGACCGGATCGCCGCATTCAGGGCACTCGCGGTCATGCACACCAGCAACGCGGCCGGGCTGCTAAGTGAGGTAATGGATAACCCGGAACTCTCGCACCGCGACCGTAGAGCACTGAAGGCGCAGCTCACACCCGGACCGTCACCGGCCGAGGCTCTGTTCCTCAAATACGCCATCACCGAGGCCGATCAGAGGCTGGTGCACCGGCTCTTCGATCATTGAGGTGATCTCAGCGATTTCATTTGATGTAGTCGTGCTCGAAATGGGTAGGGATGAGCGCGGCGCGGGCGATGTCGCCAATCTTGCTGGGGCTAACGGTGATGTGCTGGAGGGTGCGCCAGAGGCCGGTGACCAGCGCAAACCCGCGTTCGAGGAGGCAGCGCAGCGAGCGGAGCAGTGCGTTGCGGGTGCGGTGCCGATATCGAGGTCCCGGCCATCGGCGGGCTGCTTGACCGGGATGTGGACGCCGATGCCCGCGCCGACGTAGCCGGGATCGGCAAGGGCGGGTAGCCCGATCGCGGCGGCCCAGTACAGCCCGGGCAGGGCGTGGATGCAGGCGGCGGTGAGGTCGTGCACCGAGCCGGGCTCCACCTCCGATACCCACAGCGGGAACCCATCGGGAGCGAGCACTGCCTGGATGATGCCGCCGTGGGTGTGTGCCTTGCCGGAGTACCACACGTCGATGAGATCACCCTGAACGCTGACGGTCTTCTCCCGGCACCGGTCCGCCGGGATGATCTTGCGGTCGCGGAACCACCGCAGCCCCAGCACCGCCTGCCAGAAGCACGACAGCACCCGGCTGCCCTTGGGCGTCCCGCGCCGCCAGCGCTCCGCCAGCAGCAGCTTCGCAACGAACCAGGCCAGTTCCCTCAGGACATCAAGCGTGGCACGATAGGCGATCACGTGGAGCCTTCCAGCGGAAGTCGATCTTGTGGTGAGATCTCTTCTGCTGGGGCTCCACGCCCATGTCCGGGCAGTCCGGTTTGTCCGCGTGTCTGCCCGGATGTCCCCGCCTGGGCAGGAGAAATCCCGACTGCCCGAACCTATTTCGCTGAGATCACCTCATTACTTTCTGCTTACTCGTGATGAGGATGAGGATGCAGAGCGAGTGGAGAGGTTGGGGTCGGCCCAGCCGCACCGCCTGGGAACGAAACGGTGGATCTCGCGCCTGAGTTAGGAGGCGAGCATAGTCAGGATTCTGGACCACGCATCGTCGCGGGCCTTCGGGCTGAACGTCGGCGTGCCGGGCCAGAAGAACGCGTGCGCAGTGCCCGGATAGCTAATCAGTTCATGGTCGATACCCGCGGACCGCAGGGCGTTCTGGATCTGGCCGCGCTGCCCGGCGTCAATCAGGGCGTCGTCCTCGCCGACCAGGTAGAGAATCCGGCCGCTGATTCCAGGGGTCAGGTCCAGTGTCGGTGACGGCTGACTCATAGGGATATCGGTCGTGGGCAGCCAGCCGCCGTAAAGAACGGCCGTCCGGCTGACCGGAAGACGGCATGCCGCAAGGTAGCTGAGGTGGCCCCCGGCGCTGAAGCCGATCATGGCGATTCGCTCGATGGCCGGCCGTGATCTCAGCCAGCCGATAGCGGCTGCTGCATCGGCCAGCGCCTGCTCGCGTCCAAGCCGGTGCAGGAGAGAGAATCCCTTCTGGCGCCCGGCATCGTCGCGTTCAAGCCAGTGGCCGGGCGGAGCATCCCGGTGGTAGAACTCGGGCGCGATCGTGAGGTAGCCGGCTTCGGCCAGATTCTCGGTCACGCCGCGGATATCTGGGTTCACCGCGAAAAGCTCGTGCGCCACGATCACCCCGGTCGGGGCTTCGCCGGCCGCCGGGCGGGCGAGGTAGGCCGGCATGGTGGTGCCGTCGGCGACGGAAACCTGAACCGTTGCGTTCGTGATCGTCATGCTTCCAGCCTGGGGACAAACAGCACTGGTAACCAGAGCCGCTCTTTACTGGTATTGGCATGAGTACGCTGGATGACATGACGGTTGGCGGAGATCCTCAAGCGCTGGGGCAGATGCTCCGGTCGCGTCGCGAGCGTCTCGTCCCGGCCGATGTTGGTTTGCCCCCCGGAAGCCGGCGGCGCACTGCCGGTCTGCGCCGCGAGGAAGTCGCGCTGCTGGCGAACCTCTCCACCACGTACTACACGTTTCTCGAGCAGGGGCGCCCGGTACGGCCATCAGCTCAGGTGCTGGACGCTCTGGCGTCCGCGCTGCGAATGTCCGCTGCCGAACGTCGCTACCTCCAGGTGCTCGCCTATGGACGCGACGGCACGGCCAGCGCCGGCACGGCAGTAGTAATGCCGCCGCCCGAGCACATCGATAGCGGTGTGGTCGATCTGGTCCAGCGGCTCGATCCCTATCCGACGTTCGTCAAAGGGCGCCGCTGGGACGTGCTGGCCTCGAATCCGGCCGCACGGGAACTGTTCACCGACTGGGAGACGCTGCCCGCCCATGAGCGCAACCTGGTCCGCTGGATGTTCATGACGGACCGGGCCCGCGAGGTTTATTGCGAATGGGAGTCCGAGGCCCGGGCGATGCTCGGCCGGTTC
Source organism: Streptosporangiaceae bacterium (assembly GCA_035640715.1). Taxonomy (GTDB): domain Bacteria; phylum Actinomycetota; class Actinomycetes; order Streptosporangiales; family Streptosporangiaceae; genus DASQVO01. Next base: position 3,732 of record DASQVO010000320.1, on the reverse strand, counting down.
CGGCTCGCAGCTGCCCGCTATCCGCAGGATCCGGACTTCGAGGCCCTGATCGCGGAACTACGGCGCGACAGCGATCACGTCCGGGACTGGTGGCCCCGCCACGACGTCACAGCCGTGGGCAGCGGATCGAAAAAGCTGCGTCATCCGAGGCTCGGCCCGGTCGACTACTCGCACGTCGTCCTGCAGATCGCCGACAATCCCGATCAGACGCTCGTCACCTACTCGCCAGCGAGCGGCTAACCCTAACCGCGCGTTTGCCGCGGGCGCAGTTCAGCCGGTGAGCAGCGGGTCCAGGCCGGCACGGATCTCTTCCGGGGTGACGGTGGGCTCGTCCGTCATCGCCGGGCCTGCCATCGGGCAGGTGAGGCCCTTGAAGTGCTGCGCGGGATAAGCGAATTCTTAATCCATGGTCGCCACGCCAGCCGGGGCGAACTACAGTCAGGACCAGCACGGTGACGGCTCGGAAGGGACGCGCGCATGAGTAATGAGCCGGGTGAGGCCCTTGAAGTGCTGCGCGGGATATGGAGCGCGCAGGGGCAAGGCCGCGCGGACCTGGACGAGGCCTGCGGTCACGGTGGTCACGGCAAATCCTGCAAGAGGATGGCGGACGTTGGCTTCGGCGACACCGACGAGGATCTCCGCGCCGCGTGGCGGGCCAGGCTGGAGCGCGAGGGCAAGCTGAACGCCGGCGGCGCGAGCATCAGGGACCTCGTCCTCGGCCCTCCGCGTGCGCGCTGACCGGTGACCGCTGACGCCGGGAAGAGCGGCGGAATGGACCGTCCGGGCAGCGTCGGCGAGCTGACGGAGCTGTTGCGCCAGGGCGGCTACCTGGCCGACAGGGGGCTGGCCACCGCGCTGTTCGTCGCGCTGTCGCTGGAGCGCCCCATCCTGCTCGAGGGTGAAGTGGGGGTGGGCAAGACCGAGGCCGCCAAGGTGCTCGCGTCCGTATTCGGCCGCAGGCTGATCCGGCTGCAGTGCTACGAGGGCATCGACGTGAGCCAGGCCCTCTATGAGTGGGATTACGCCCGCCAGCTGCTGCATATCCGGGCGCTGTCGGAGCATCAGCTCGCCGACGACGCGGCGGTGGAGAAGCTGTTCGGCCCGAAGTTCCTGGTGGAACGGCCGCTGCTGGAGGCGGTCCGGGCGGGCGACCGGGCGGTACTGCTCATCGACGAGGTGGACCGCGCCGACGACGAGTTCGAGGCCTTCCTGCTCGAAGTGCTCTCCGACTTCCAGATCAGCATCCCCGAGGTCGGGACGATCACCGCGCCGAGCCCGCCGCTGGTCGTCCTCACCTCCAACCGGACCCGCGAACTGCACGACGCGCTCAAGCGCCGCTGCCTCTACCACTGGATCGGATATCCCTCTGCCGAACGGGAGCTGGAAATCGTCCTCGTCCGGGAGCCCGGCGTCTCGCGCGCGCTGGCGCGGAAGGTTGTCGCCGCTGTCCACCGGCTCCGCGAGCTTGACCTCGCCAAGCCGCCCGGCGTCGCCGAGACCATCGACTGGGCCCGGACCCTCGAGGTCCTCGGCGAACCTGACCTCGACGAAGACACGGCAGCCGACACCCTCGGCGCCGTGGTGAAGGAGCGCGACGACCTCGACCTCGTGCGCGACAGCCTCAAGGAGATCACCTCCGGTGCCTGATGAGGCGCCCTTCGTCAGCGTTCTGGTGGGTTTCGCGGGCGCCCTCCGGCGCGCCGGGCTCGCCGTCGGGTCGGGGGACCTGCTGACCTACTGCGCGGCGATGGTCCCGCTGGACCCGACCGACCTGCTCGACCTGTACTGGGCGGGGCGCGCGACGCTGGTCACCCGCAAGGACGACATCCCGGTCTACGACCAGGCATTCCGCGCGTACTTCCTCACCGCGCAGGACCCGGCCCGGGAACTGCTGATGGTCAGCGCGCGGGTGACGGCCCAGGCCGAGGGTGCGGTGCTTGACGTCCCGGCCACCGAGCCGCCCGGGGAAGAAGAGGAAGAGCAGGCACAGCTCGGCCTGATGGCCTCCGATGTGGAGGCGCTCAAGCGGAAGTCGTTCGCCGCCTGCACACCAGAGGAGCTGGCGGCACTGCGCCGGATCATGGCCAGGATCCGGCTCACACCGCCGGAGCGGCGCACCCGGCGTACCCGGGCCGCGCGGACGGGGCGAACTCCTGACCTGCGCCGCAGCGTCCGGGAATCGATGCGCCTGCACGGTGAGCTCGCCGAGTTGCGCTGGCGCCGGCGCAAGGTGAAGCTCCGGCCGCTCATCCTGATTCTCGACATCTCCGGCTCGATGGCCGACTACTCGCGCACGCTGCTGCAATTCGCGTACTCGGCGAAGCGGGCCTCCGCGAGGGTCGAGGTGTTCTGCTTCGGCACCCGGCTCACCCGCATCACCAAGCCGCTGGGTACACGGCGCCCGGACGAGGCGCTGGAGCGGGCTGGAAAGGCGGTGCTCGACTGGGAAGGCGGGACCAGGATCGGTGACTCGCTCGATGCTTTCACCCGGGAGTGGGGGCGGCGGGGCCTGGCGCGCGGCGGCATCGTGGTGATCTGCTCCGACGGCCTGGACCGCGGTGACCCGGAAGTCCTCGCGACGGCGATGGAGCGGCTGTCCCGGCAGTGCCACCGGCTGGTATGGATGAACCCGCACAAGGGCAGCAACCCGGCCTTCACGCCGAGCACGCTCGGGATGATGGTGGCCGCCCCGCATGTCGACCTGGTGCTGTCCGGCCACGACCTGAATAGCCTGGAAGAGCTGGCGGCGCTGTTGCCGGCGTTGACGTAGGAGCATCCGGCGATGAGATGGAGCGTGGGAATCGAGGCCGAGGGTGACCGGGTGCTGGCGCACGAGGAGATCGTCGAGCTGGCCGACGCGGTCGCCGCGAGCTCCGGCATCGCGACCGGCATCGGGACCAACCGCTACGGTGCCCAGCTCATCGTGCAGGCCGGGAGCCGTGACGAGGCGATCAGGAAAGCCACCGGCGAGTTCGAGCGGGCAGTGGCGAAGGCAGGGCTCCCGGTGTACCCGGTGATCCGGGTGGAGGCCGTCAGCGAGGACGAGGAGCTGTGAGGCCGCCCGTCCCGGCCGCCCGCCCGCCAGGCGGCGCTGGTGAGGCTCGCAGCGCCCGGGGGGCCTGGTGATCCGGCTCGGGTCTCTCGCCGGGTACCCGTTCGAGGGCCCGCGCCTGCTGGCCGGGTGGACGCCGCCGAGCGTGCCGGCCGTCTATGCGGTCGTCTACAAGCCGGAACCCGATGCCAAGCCCGAACGGTACGCGGTGATCTATGTCGGCCACTGCGACGACCTGGCCGCCGAGCGATTCCCATTCCGGCATCCCCGCGCGAACTGCTGGGTCCAGCGCGCGGGCTCCCGGTGGAAGCTGTACATCTGCACCTACCAGGTGCCGGGCGGCGGCCGGGCGCACCGGGAGCAGATCGCCCGCGAGCTCATCGCCATCTACCATCCCCGCTGCAACACCCAGCAGTACGACCAGGCCTGGAAAGACGAGTGGATCGGCGAGTACTCGGCGCCGACGACTGGCCCGCTGGCCTCCCGCGGGCCAGACGAGCCCCCGCTCGGCTGATGGTGCACTGGTCGCCCTGGGTTAAGGGGTGGCGTCGGCAAGATCGGCGGGGTAGGTGACCGTTATCTCTGTGATCGTTGCCGGGAAGTCGCGCTGGTTGTTGGTGATAAAACGGTCGGCGCCCATGCCTACGGCAGTGGCCAGATGGGTGGCGTCTGCCGCTTTC
>DASQVO010000319.1:0-5704 GCA_035640715.1 Streptosporangiaceae bacterium | reverse complement strand
GGTCTCCCGGATGAACGTCTTCACCCGCGGCGACGGGCAGATCCGCCACTTCTACGCGACCGAGCAGTCCGTCGCCGGACCTGGCCGCGATGACCGGCACGTCGACTTGATCTGGCCGTTGTGGAACCTGCTGGACCTGACACCCAGCGGCCGCAGGCGCGACTGGCGTCCGGCGTACTCGGCTAAACGCCCAGTAGTCGTGTCCCGTGAGGACTCGCGACGCTCCGGGCTGAATCGCTGCAACGCAGTGGCCGGGCGGGCGGGAGACGGCCGGATCCGTTCGGGATAACTGACCGGATCTGTTCGGGATAACTGAAAAGAGGCGAGGGGCGGACGGTCAGCTAGTCGCGGCGGGCACCCGCGACCGGTTGGTCCGCCACGACGCGTAGTGGTCCAGGACTGTCTCCGCCACGGGCCGGTAGGACACCCTCAGCTCCTTAATGCTCCGGCTGTTGTCAACGGCGAAGCGGATGCCCAGGTGGTTGCTGATGTACTGCTGGGTCAGGCCGAAGCGGGGACCAAGGATCCGCACCACCCAGTCGGGAACCGTGTTGCGCGGAATCCGGTAGTTCCTGGGGTACTTGTCCCTGATGATGTTGGCCATCTGCGGGAACGAGTACATCTCCTGGTGCGCCACGATGTAGCGGCCGGAAGCCGATCCGTCCTCCGCCGCGCTGATATGCGCGAGGACCAGATCCCGGACGTCGACGACCGTGAAGCTGAAGTTCGCCGCGCCGTAGAAGAAGTAGCCGCGCAGCAGCTCATCGAGCAGGAACAGGCTCCCTGAATCCGACGCCGGGGTGAACGAGGGCCCCAGGACAAGGCCCGGGTTGAGGCTGACCATCGACCAGCGGTCCTGCTCCCCCGCCGCGGCCCAGGCCTCGCGCTCAGCCACCGTCTTCGCATAGTGGTACGGGTTGTTCTCCAGCGTGCTGGTCGTATTGAAATAGTCCTCGGACAGTGTCTGGTCCTTCATGCTCAGCACGTCGATGTAGTCACCGAAGATCGCGCCGACCGTCGAGGTGAGAACCAGCCGTTCTACCGATCGCGTCTCGTTGATGCTGGCAAGGACGTTCCGCATGCCCTGCACGGCCGGTTCGAGCACGTCCTTGCGCCCATCCTTGATGCGCTCCGGCATCAGAAAGGGGGAGGCCACGTGGAACACGACACGGCAGTCCTTCATCGCGGCGCCGAACGAACCCGGCCGCAGCAGGTCGGCCTCGAAAAGCTGAAGCATGCCGGGGTGCCTGTCCTGCAGGCGCAGCAGTGGCGCGGCCTTGGGCGCGTTCGCCAGGCTGCGCACGGTCGCGTTGACCGGGTAGCCGCGAGCCAGCAACTGCTCGACGAGATGGCTGGCGACGAACCCGCTCCCGCCAGTGACTAGGACTTTCTCGTTCACCTTCGGTAACTCTCCTTCAGCCGCGCCCGCCTGTGGGCGCTCGTGGGCCAGCCGGTCGAGATAGGCCCTAAGCATGGCCTTGAGCTGGCCGAGCAGGTCGGCCGCACCGCCGGGGTCGGCGCGGAACGCCTCTTGGGTCACGGCGTCGGCGGCAAGGAACCCGGCGAAGCAGGCCGTCGCGGCCGCCTCGTCGTCGGGAAGCAGGTGCTGCGCGACGAGGATGCGGTGCACGGCGGCCGCCATCATGCGCTTGTGCCTGCGGTCGGCTTCCCTGGTCCGCTCGGTGAAGTGGCGGCCGAACCACAGCGCGCGGAACCCTGGTTCCGAACGGTACAGATCGGCGAACGCGTCGACGAGGACGGCGACCGGGTCCGGCCAGGTCTCCCGCTGTGCCATGACCACGAACTCGTCCATCAGCGCTTCCAGCCGGGTCAGGTACCGGTCGGCCAGGGCGTCGATAATGGCGTCGCGGTCCGGCAGGTACTGGTACAGCGTTCCGACCGACACCCCGGCAGCCGCAGCGACCCTGGTGGTCGTCAGCGCCTCAGGGCCTTCCCCGGCGAGCAGCCGGTCGGCGGCCTCAAGGACCCGCGCGAGCTTCTGCCGTGCCCGCGCCTGGCGCGGTGTCCGGCGCAGCCGCATCGCGTCGACATCCAAGCCGGCCGGATCGAGTTCAGCGGTCATCCCTGGCCTCAAAATCTGAACGTGACTTTGTTTCAGGTTTAGTCTACCATCGGCTTTCATGGTGGACGTGATTCCGCTGCTCGAGGAGGAGCGGTGCGCCGTGGCGGCGGCCTGCCACTCCCTCGCCCGCGAGGGCCTGCTGATCGGCACCGCGGGCAACGTGAGCGTGCGGGCGGGCGACCACGTGGCCGTCACCGCGACCGGCGTCACGCTCGGGCGCGCCACGCCGGAACAGGTGAGCGTGGTGGGGCTGGACGGCAGCCTGGCCGCCGGCGAGCTCGAGCCGACTTCGGAACTCGAGCTCCACCTGGGCGTCTACCGGGAATTTGGCGCTGGCGCCGTTGTACACACGCACTCGCCGCAGGCCACCGCGCTGTCGCTGGTCGTGGACGAGCTCCCGTGCGTGCACTACCAGCAGCTCCTGATCGGCGGATCGGTGCGGGTGGCGCCGTTCGCCGTCTTCGGCAGCCCGGAGCTGGCCGGGCACGTGCTGACGGCGCTCGCCGGCAAGTCGGCGGCGCTGATGGCCAACCACGGCGCGATCGCGTTCGGCGCGACGCTGGACCAGGCGGTGGACAACGCGCTGCTGCTGGAGTGGGCGTGCGGCATCTACCTGCGCGCCGCGGCGATCGGCACGCCGCGGGTCCTGAGCCAGGCCCAGCAGGCCGCCGTCATCGAGGCGGCACTTAGCCGCGGCTATGGCAGCCCCCGGCGCGTTGAGCGCGTTGAGAAGGAGGAGGACACCCAATGATGCAGACGGTCATCTCGCTCGGCGCCCACGTGTTCGACGTACAGGTCCGTCCGGTTGAGGCCATCCCGGAAGGGCAGGGCGCTCAACTGGTCGACCAGATCCGGTTCGGCCCGGCCGGCACGGCCGCGGGCACCGCGGTCACGCTGGCCAAGCTGGGCGCGACGGTACGCAGCGCGGGCGCGGTCGGCACTGACCCGATCGGCGACCTGCTGCTCTCGATGCTCGGCAAGTACGGGGTCGACACCTCGCTGGTGATGCGCCGCGACGCGGTGCAAACCTCGGCGTCCGTGCTGCCGATCCGCCCGGACGGCAGCAGGCCGGCCTTCCACGTGCTCGGCGCGAACACCGCCTACGGACCCGACGACGCCCCGTACGCCGAGATCGCGCGCGCGACCCACCTGCACCTGGGCGGGCCCGAGCTGATGGGCGGCGAGAACGCGGCGAAGATCCTCGGCCCCGCGCGGGAGGCCGGCGTGGTGACCTCAGTCGACCTGCTCGCACCCGGCGAACCGGGCTTGCTCGAGTGGATCGCGCCCGCGCTGCCCCACGTGGACTACCTGCTGCCCAACGACCAGCAGATCCTCGGGCTCACCGGAGCCGCCACGGTCGAGAAAGCGGCTCGCGCCCTGATCGAGCAGGGCGCCGGGTGCGTCGCGGTCACCCTCGGAGAACGTGGCGCGCAGGTCATCACGGCGGACGAGGTGATCACCGTGCCCGCCTTCGACGTCGCGGTGGCAGACACCACCGGGTGCGGCGACGCGTTCTCGGCCGGATTCCTGCGCGGCATTGGCCTCGGCAGGACACCGCGCGACGCCGCCGTGCTCGGCTGCGCCGCGGCGGCGCTGGTGGCGCAGGGGCTTGGCAGCGACCACGGCGACTTCGATCTTTCCGCGGCCGACAAGTTCGCCGCGACCACCCCTGAGCTGGCGGTGGACTGATGCATCGCGCCGATGTCGTGGTGGTCGGCGCGGGCCTCGCCGGCCTGACCGCAGCGCGCGAGCTGGTGGCCGCGGGCAAGGACGTGGTCGTGCTCGAGGCGCGCAACCGGGTCGGCGGCCGTACGGTGAACCACGACCTGGGCGACGGCAGGGTGGTCGAGGCAGGCGGCCAGTTCGCCGGGCCGACTCAGGATCATGTTCTCGCGCTGGCCAAAGAGGTCGGGGTGGACACGTTCGCCGCCTACACCAAGGGGTCAGCCGTCTACGTGGGCGGCGGCGTTGGTGGCGGTGGTGGCGTTGGCGGCCGGCCCCGCAGGTACAGCGGCGACATTCCGCCAGACGTGCTGGCGCTGCCCGACCTTGGGCTGACGATGCTGCGGATCAACCGGCTCGCCAGGAAGATCCCCGTTGACGCGCCGTGGCAGGCGGTCAGGGCCCGGCGGTGGGACAGCGTGACGTTCGAAAGCTGGATTAGGAAGACCACCGCCGGCACCGGAGCCCTGGATCTGGTCAACGTGTTCCTCGGCTCCGCTTACGGCGGCCACGCGGGTGACGCTTCGCTGCTGTTCAGCCTGTGGTACATCGCGGGCTTCGGCAACGAGACCACGCCGGGGACCGTCGATCGCGGCATCGGCGTGACCGGCGGCGCGCAGGAGTCCCGGTTCGCCGGCGGTTCCCAGCTGATCTCGCAGCGGGTCAGCGAGCAGCTGGACGGGCGCGTGGTGCTGAACGCCCCGGTACGCGGGGTCGAGCAGGACGATCACGCGGTGACGGTGACATCGGACGCGGGAACGTGGCACGCGCGGCTGGCCGTCGTGGCCATCCCGCCGCCGCTGGCCGCCCGGATCATCTGGCGGCCGCTGCTGCCGCCGCAGCAGGACGCGCTGTTTTCGCGGATGGCCTTCGGTGCCCTGATGAAATGCGAAGCCGTCTATCCCGAACCGTTCTGGCGTGCCGACGGGCTCAACGGCCAGGGCGTGTTCCGGCACCCGTCGCCGATCTGCTCCATGTTTGACAACACCCCGCCAGAAGGCCGTCCCGGCGTCCTGATGGGGTTCCTCGGCGGCCCGCAGCACCACGCCTGGGCGCACCGGCCGGCGAGGGAGCGACGCGGCGCCGTCCTGCGCGCGTTCGCCGCGGCGGCCGGGAAAGACGCGCTGAAGCCAGCCAGCTACTTCGAGCAGGACTGGACAAGCGAGGAGTGGACACGCGGCGGCCCCACGTCCGTGCCCGGCCCCGGCGTGCTCTGTGAGCTCGGCGCGTGGCGTGACCGCCCGTTCGGCCGGGTGCACTGGGCCGGCGCCGAGCATGCCAGCTACTGGAATGGGTACATGGACGGCGCGGTCCGCTCCGGCAGGGACACCGCGCGCGCCGTTCTCGCGTGCGAGTGACGTGCGATTGAGGAGAGCGTCGCGATGGCAGCTGAATACGCGGTTTCAGAGACCGCGATCATTCCCGAACCACCCGGGCGAGTGTGGGAGGTGATCAGCGCCACCAACCGGTACGCCGAGTGGATCCCCACCGTCCTGGAAGTCACCAGCCACCACGGCACCGCCCAAGTCGAGCGCACCTACTCCGAACGAAACAGGTCACTCGGCCCGCTGACTACCCGCTCCACCTGGACCGTCCGGGAGATCGAGCCGGGCAGGCGCCGGGTCGACACCGGTACCGGCTTTGCCCCGCTGCGCGACCTGACCAACATCTTCTCTTTCGAGCCCGTGACCCTCGATGACGGCGGCGAGGGCACCAAGATGACCTACGCTGTCCGCTACCGCATCGGGCTTGGCGTGCTCGGCCGACTCCTGCATGCCATCATCGCGCCTGGGCTCCGTGCCGACATGCGCAAATCCATGACCAACCTCGCCGAGCTCATCCTCGCCGAGGGGCCAGACGAGTTCGCCGACAGACCTAGCTAGCGGAGCGCGCAATGAC
>DASQVO010000318.1:0-6078 GCA_035640715.1 Streptosporangiaceae bacterium | reverse complement strand
GCCACGGTGTCGCCGTCCCGGATCGCCTGTGCGACCGCCTCGGTCAGTGACACGATCTCGGCCATTTCGCTCCCGTCGCGCGTTGCTCCGCCGGCCCGCCGGACGAGCATACGACCGCAGGGTGCACACTCGTTCGTTATCCGTACAATAGCGGCCGTCCAGTGCGGCGTCGATGCCGCCCCACCCGCGCCGGCCCGGCCGCGTCTTGCGGGCAGGCGGCGGTCAGTCCTGGCCCTCGGCAGCTTCGGACAGGGCGCGCTGGGCCACCGCGAAGGCGCGGTTGCCCACCGGAACCCCGGCGTACAGGGCGACCTGCAACAGCACCTCCTGGATCTGCCTGGGGGTGAGCCCGTTACGCAGCGCGGCCTTCACGTGCATGGCCAGCTCGCCCTCGTGCTGGAGCGCGGCAAGCACGGTCAGCGCGACGATGCTGCGCTCAGCGCGTGACAGGCCGGGCCGGGCCCAGATCTCCCCCCAGGCATACCGGGTGATGAGGTCCTGGAACGGGCCGGTGAAGGGGGTCGTGCCCGCCACGGCGCGGTCGACGTGCTCATCGCCGAGCACCTCGCGCCGGACCGACATCCCCTGCTGCGCACGTTCGGCATCGTCCATGAACGTCAGGGCCTTCCCTCTCGCATCTTGCCTTCCCGGATCTTGCCTTCCCGGATCTTGCCTTCCCGGATCTTGCCTTCCCGGATCTTGGCGTGCGCGGCGAGCGCGGCGTCGATGAACTCGCCCGCGGCGCCCAGGTAGCCGGCCGGGTCCAGGGCCGCCTCGATCTGCCCGGCCGTGATCCCCGCCTCCTCCAGCCGCTGCGCGGACTGCGGCAGCTCAAGCAGGACATCACGGAGCGGGAGGCCGGCTGCCACCGCACGCGCCCCGGCCTCGGCGACGAGATCGTGGGCCGCCGGCCGGCCCAGCGTGTCCGCCAGCAGCGACGTGACGTGCTCGGTGAGCGGCAGCCCACCCGCGGCGGCCAGGTTGGCGCTCATCCGGGCCGGATCCACGGCCAGGCCGCCGAGCAGCTCGGCCGCCCAGGATGCCGCCGAGCCGGTGAGCCGGAGCAGATCCGCCAGCGGTTCCCATTCGGCGTGCCAGGCGCCGGCGGCCCGCTGAAGCTCCTGCTCGGCGGCGGCCGCCACGGTTGCGAGCAGGCCCGGGACCCGCTTGGTGCAGCCGAGGATGGCGATGGCGGCAACCGGATTCTGCTTGTGCGGCATCGCCGAGGAGCCGCCGCGTTTCGGCGAATTCCCTGAATCCCCAGAGCCGCTGGAACCGCCGGGCGAGCCGCCGCCCGGGCCTTCGTGGACCTCAGCCACCTCGGACTGGGCCAACAGCGTGACGTCGCGCGCAATCTTCCCGAGCGCGGCGGCCGCGCCGGCCAGGGCCGCGGACAGTTCCAGCACCCGCAGCCGGTTGGTGTGCCACGGCAAGACAGGCAGCGCGAGCCCGAGTTCCCCGGCGAGCAGGGCCGCCACCCGCGGTCCCGCCTCGCCCAATGAGGCGAGGGTGCCCGCGGCGCCGCCGAACTGGACGGCAAGCCGCTCGGCACGCACCCGGGTGAGCTCCGTCCAGGCGTCATCCAGGGCAGCGAGCCAGCCGGCGGCCACCAGGCCGAACGTGACCGGAACGGCCTGCTGGAGCAGTGTCCTGCCGATCATGATCGTTGACCGGTGCTCACCGGCCAGCCTCGCCGCGGCCTGCGCGGCGGAGGACAGGTCGGCGGTGATGACGTCGATTGCCTGGCGTGCCATCAGCATCGCAGCGGTATCGATGATGTCCTGGCTCGTCGCGCCGCGATGGACGGCGCCGGCGGCGGAGCGGGGCACCAGGGCGGCCAGCTCGCGGGCCAGCGCTGGAACGGGATTGCCGGTGAGCGCGGCCAGGGCGCCCAGCTCGGCCACGTCGAAATTCGCAGGTGTAGCCGCCCTGGTGACGGCCGCCCCGGCGCCTTCGGGCGCCAGCCCGGTCCGCTCCACTGCGCGGGCGAGCGCGGCCTCGGTGTCGAGCATGGCGCGCAGCCACGCCTGATCGCTGGCGTCGACGCCGCCCCTGCTGAAGACGCCGCTGAACATCATGCCGGCGGTCCTGCTCCGGGTTCCGGGACCGGACGGGCCCTCTGGGTTCTCTGGGTCCTCTCGCCGGGGCTCAGCACGGTCAGGCATACCTCGCACCACTCCTTCCAGCCAGTACCCGCTCGCCCTTCCAGCCGGGCGCCCCCGGTCGCCGCCCACGATAGAGGTGGTGCCCCGGCGGCCCGGCGGCCATCCCGGCAGTGCACGGTCCCCCCATGGCATATTGCACCGATTAGCGTATGGTCGAGGCCATGAACGTGCATGTCGCCAGCCCCGGCGGCCCGGGGCTGCCCCAAGAACGCCGCGTCGTCACCGAGATCCCCGGGCCGGCCTCACGGAAGCTGCTCGAACGGCGGCAGCGCAGCGTCGCCCGGGGCGTCAGCCACGTGGCCCCGGTGTTCATCACGGCCGCGGGAGGCGGGGTCCTCATTGACGCCGACGGCAACTCGCTCATCGACTTCGGCTCCGGGATCGCCGTGACCTCCGTGGGCAACAGCGCACCGCGCGTGGTGCAGCGCGTCAGCGAGCAGGCCGCGCGGTTCACCCACACGTGCTTCATGGTGACTCCGTATGAGGAGTACGTGTCGGTCTGCGAGGAACTCGCGCGCCGGACGCCTGGGGACCATGAGAAGCGTTCCGTACTGGTCAACTCCGGCGCCGAGGCGGTCGAGAACGCCGTCAAGATCGCCCGGCACGCGACCGGGCGCCAGGCCGTCGTCGCGTTCGATCACGCCTATCACGGCCGCACCAACCTCACCATGGCACTGACCGCGAAGAACATGCCGTACAAGCAGGGGTTCGGCCCGTTCGCCGGGGAAATCTACCGGGCGCCGATGGCCTACCCGCTGCGCTGGCCCGGCGGCCCGGCAGCCTGCGCGGACGAGGCCCTCGACGTCGTCACGAGGCTCATCCATACCCAGGTCGGCGAGGACAACGTGGCCGCCGTCATCATCGAGCCGATCCAGGGCGAGGGCGGGTTCATCGTGCCGCCGCCGGGATTCCTCGCCGGGCTCGCCCAGTTCTGCCGCACGTACGGGATCGTGCTGATCGCGGACGAGATCCAGACGGGCTTCTGCCGGACGGGCGACTGGTTCGCCTGCGAGCACGAGGACGTGGTACCGGACCTGATCACGACCGCCAAGGGGATCGCCGACGGATTGCCGCTGGCAGCGGTCACCGGGCGCGCCGAGCTGATGGACGCCGTGCACGTAGGCGGCCTGGGCGGCACCTACGGCGGCAACCCGGTCGCCTGCGCCGCCGCCCTCGGCGCGATCGAGACCATGGCCGCCGGCAACCTGGCCGCCCGCGCGCGCCACATCGGCGACATCATGCTGCCGCGCCTGACCAAGCTCGCCGGCACCTGCCCCTGCGTCGGCGACGTCCGGGGCCGCGGCGCGATGATCGCTGTCGAGCTCGTGCAGCCGGGCGGCCTGGAGCCCGACCACATCGCCGCGGCAAAGGTCGCGCGGGCCTGCCATGAGGCCGGCCTGATCGTGCTGACCTGCGGGACGTTCGGCAACGTGCTCCGGTTCCTGCCGCCGCTCGTCATCGGCGATGCGCTCCTGGAGGAGGGCCTGTCCATTCTCGAGGATGCCTTCGCGGCCCTGTGACGCTGATACTCCTGGCATGGCGGGCGGCGGGACGAGGCGGCGGGGCGAGCGCAGGCTCGCGGTTCATCGCCAGGTCGACTCGGGCCTGGCGGAGCTTGTCCCTGATCTGTCCCGGGCGGACTCGTGGATCCTGTTCCTCGACGGCACGCCGCAGTCACAGGTGGATCTGGCGGACCCGACCTACCTGGAATTCGAGTACGTCCGCCGGCTCGCGCACATCGTGGACCTCGCCGCACCGGACGGCGAGCCGCTGCGCGTGCTGCACCTCGGCGGCGGCGGCCTGACGCTTCCCCGCTATGTGGCGGCGACCCGGCCCGGATCGGCCCAGTTGGTGGCCGAAGCCGACGCGGCCCTGACCGAACTGGTCCGGCGCCATCTCCCGCTTCCGCCGGCCACGCGCCAGCCAGCCGGGCGCGGCGGGCGGCTGCGGATCCGCATCGGCGATGCCCGGCAGATCCTCGAAACGGTACGTGGTGGCAGCTTCGACGTCGTGATCTGCGATGTGTTCGCTGGGGCGCGCACCCCGGCGCACCTGACAACCGTGGAGTGCGCCAGCGCCGCCGCCCGGGCGCTGCGGCCCGATGGCATCTACGCCCTTAACGTGGCCGACGGGGCTCCGCTCGCCCATGCCAGGGAGCAGGTCTCCACCCTCCGTTCGGTATTCCCGCACTGCTGCATGGTCGCCGAGCCTGCGGTGCTGCGCGGCCGCCGCTTCGGCAACATGATCCTGGCCGGAAGCAGCGGCCTGCTGCCCGTCAGCGAGCTGAGCCGGAGGGCGGCCGCGGATCCGTTCCCGGCCCGCGTGGTGTGCGGCGCGGATCTGGCGAAGTTCGCGTCCGGGGCCCGGCCGCGGGCCGACGCCACCGCGCAGCCGTCCCCGTCCGCCCCGGAGAACGCGTTCGCGGCCCCCAGCACACGCAGGCATGGCACCTCGCCGGGCGTGCCACGGGCTCTTTAACGAGGCGGTTGCCCTAACCCGGAGAGGCCACGCACAGAAGTGGGCTTATCGGAGACTCGCGCAGTGATCGCGGCCGGCCTGCCGCAATTCCAGCAGAACACTTGCCCTGGCGACACTTCGAGATCTCTTCCCTGGATGTCACATATTGGGCAGGTGTATGCGGCCAGGATAGTCAGCTCGTCTTTCATGTCCTCGACTGTCTGTATGTGGTCAGCGCGGTCCGCCGATGGCACTTCGAGCTGGCCCGATGCGGTACCGCTCTTCCGGCCACCCCCGTACAGCGTCCTCATACAGTATCCGCGCATGCCGATCACGTTCGCGGTTTCCCTGAAGTCGCTGCCATGGCTGGCTTGACGTCACCGTCATGGCGGGATCCAACACAGCGTTGTATAACACCGGCGGTCCCGCGCTTCATCCAGCCCGGCTTGCCGGCACCTGCGCCGACCGACCGTCAGCCACTCGCGGCCGGGATGGTGTGGCCCTACAGGACTTCCGTGCGCCCGTTCGCGGTCACGGCTGCTCACGCAAGGTTAGAACGCCAGCTTGCCCTCCAGCACAGCAATCGCGAGGGCCCAGGACGTGCCGATGCCCTCGAGTATGGCTAGCCATCCGGTGATCCGGGCGATCGGCAGTTCCAGCACCAGGAGCGCCCAGAACATGCCCCACAGGACAGCCCAGGCGAACCAGTTGGCCCCCAGCCATATCTGGGCCATGTTCCCGGCGGCCGCCTGCAGCGTGAAAATACCTGCCGGTATAGCCGTGATGGCGACGAACAGGCAGTACCAGCCGAACGCCCGCCCCCCGGCGTTGAGGAACTGGTTGAGCGCCACCCACAGGTAAGTGAACGCGAACAGGAGGATGAAGGCGCAGGCCCGTGCCAGCCCGAGGTTACCGGAGATGCTGCTCAGCACCAGGTCGGTGAGGGCGCCCACCACCGCGATAAACCCGGCGAAGATGTTGATCATCGCGACCTCGCGGTTCTGGATGAACATCGGCGACGCCTCGGCTCTAGGCACCGAAATCACCGGGAGCCCGGAAAGCTCATCCCCGGCGGCCGCCTCAGCGGCCACCTCCTCGGGAGACGGATGACGGGCGACCGGAGGACCGGCGACCGGAGGACCGGCGGCCGATGCGCCGACCGGCACCCTCCGTACCACTGCAGCGGCCTGTGCCTGAGCGGCCCGTGCCTGACCGATCAGCCAGATACCGTTCACGGCGAGCACTACGCCTACGAACAACAGAACGACCCCTAGCAACATGGGATCTCACTCACTTTCTTGCGAACCAGGCGAGCTGGCGCTAATGCAGCATCCATGGCGGGGCCGGCGACCGGCTCCGCGCTAGGGGGCGCCCGCGCTTCTCCGTAACCACGCGTGGTTCGTGAGCGCTCGCTTCCTCCATCTCCAGTGCGTGCCGCACCGGCCTGGCGAGCCTC
>DASQVO010000317.1:0-7699 GCA_035640715.1 Streptosporangiaceae bacterium | reverse complement strand
GCGGACCGCAGGACCTCCGGCGCTGATCGAGTGGGACACGCAGATCAAGTCGATCTGTGCTCTGCTGAGGTCTTGATTTCGTTGAGCATCAGCGCGGAGATCGGCAACCTTGTTGTTCTCAGGCGCGTTATGTGGGTTCGTCTTGATAGGAAGGGAGCCCCCACGGCAACGAAACGGGTGTCAACGCTCGTCTCCGCCGTGGAGGCCCTGCTCCGATGCTGCCAACCGAAGACCTGTTCGTCCACATCTACGTGCTGATTGATGACGCCATCACTGACAAGGTGGTGGCCATCCCGCCCCGCCCCGGGCCGGTTCCGGCCTGCTCTGACGCCGAGGTGCTCACCGTCGCGCTGGCCCGCCACCTGCTCGCCCGGCGCTCCGAGGCCGGCTGGCTGGCCGAGGTCAGACGCGAGTGGGCTCACCTGTTCCCGCGCCTGCCGGCCCAAAGCGAATTCAACCGGCGCGCCCGCTGGCTGTGGGGCGCCTTCGAGACCCTCCGCGCCCACCTGGCCGCCCGGCTCCCCGAGGACTGCTGGCAGCAGATCGATACCTCGGCGCTGCCGGTCAGGCACCCCTCCCGGGTCCGCGGCCCGGACGGCTGGACCGGGCCGGCCGGGCTGGCCGCCAGGTTCGGCCGGGACGCCGCCCACGCCGAATGGTTCTACGGGTTCCGGCTGGCCATCCGCGCCGACCTGGGCTCGCGGATCGTGCGCGGCTGGGGCATCGTGCCGGCCGCCGTCAATGAGCGCGAGGTCGCCGATGACCTGCTGGACGGCATCAGGCCGCCGGCCGGGCTGCTGCTGGATCGCGGGTTCACCGGCCGCCCCTTCGCCGCCGGCCAGGCTGCGCGCGGAACCCAGGTGGTACTTGCCCATTCCCGCGCCCAGCGCCACCAGCTCAGCACAGCCCAGCGCCGCCCGGTCGCCGCGCTGCGCAACCGGGTCGAGACCAGCTATGGGGAGATCACCGACCGTCTTGAGCTGGCCCGTCACGGAGCCCACACCTTCTGGGGCCTGCTCACCAGGGTCGCCGCCACCCTGGCCGCCCACACCCTGCTACGGCTCCAACTCATATAACCAATCCACATAACGCGCCTCAGGCGTCTGAGGCTGGGGGCTTGGCTTACCTCACTACTTGGCACCTGGGGTCATCTTCTCGAGCGCGCGTATCGGACCGTGCACAGTGGGATAAAGATGGCCAACAGGACGGCCGTCCAGGCGAGCGATGCGGCGATTGGGTGTTCCAGGGGCCAGGCCCGGTTGACGGGTGTGGGGTTGCCGAGCAGGTGGCGCACGGCGGTGGCGAGGGCACTGACCGGGTTCCAGTCCGCGAGCAGGCGGAGCCAGGCCGGCATGCCCGAGGTGGGAACGAACACATTGGAGACCATGGTGATGGGGAAGATCACGATTCCGGTCTGTGCGGCTGCTTCTTCGTTCCCGATCAGCAGGCCCAGGTACATGCCGACCCAGGTCATGGCTATCTGGAAGGCGACCAGGAGGGCCAGCGCAATGAGGGCGTAACCGGCGCCGCGGTGGATTCGCCAGCCGACCGCCAGGCCGCACAGCGCCATTAGGAGGAAGTTCGCCAGCCCGTAGATGGCGGTGGCGGTGGCCTGGCCGAACGGGACCACCGCGCGGTTGATCGGCATTGACCGGAAGCGATCAACCACCCCCCGGGTGCTGTCCCGCGCCATGGTGACCATCGGCGGCAGGATGTTGGCCGCGATCGTGACGTACAAGCCGGGGACCAGATACTCGCGGTAGTTACCGCCGTCCGGAACTTTAATGGCGCTGCCGAAGATGTATCCGAAGATGACCACCAAGACGACGGGTGCGCCGAGAGTCAGCGCAATCGAGGCCGGCTCGTGCTTGAGCTTGGTGATCAGGCGTTCGGCGGCGGCGAGGCCGTCGATCAGGGCCCAGCGGGCACGGGTCGCCATCCCGACGGTGGCTGAACCGGCCCAGGCTGTGGGGTTCACGCGGCCGTCTCCGAGCCCGCAGCCCTGGCCGGTGCAGCGCCCGTCCGGTTGAGGAAAACCTCGTCGAGGGTGGGACGGCGGACGCTGACGTCCTCGGCCTGCACGCCCGCGGCGTCAAGCTGGCGTACCAGCTCGGGCAGGGTTACCGCATCCGCCGCGACGGGCGCGGTCAGGCGCCGCTCCCCGGCCTCAACCGTGGGCGGGTGTGTCGCCCAGCGGGAGAGGACGGCCACCGCCACCGGAAGATCTTCGGCGGTGCCGGTCACCACGTCGATGCGGGTCCCGATGGCGGCCTTGAGCGTGGCGGGCCGGCCGTGGGCGGTCACCCGGCCCGCGTCGATGATGACGACGTAGCTGGCCAGGCGATCGGCTTCGTCCAGGTGCTGCGTCGTGAGCAGGATCGTCGTCCCGCCCGATGCGAGGGTACGTATAGTCGCCCAGATCTCTGCCCGGCTGCGCGGGTCCAGGCCGGTGGTCGGTTCATCGAGGAACAGGACCGGTGGTGCGACGACCAGGCTGGCCAGCAGGTCCAGCCGCCGGCGCATCCCGCCCGACCATGTCTTCACCAGCCGGTCCGCCGCGTCCGCCAGGCCGAACTGCGCGAGCAGGGCGTCCGCTCGCTGCCGGGCACCACGGCGGCCCAGGTGGTACATGAGCCCGAGTATGAACAGGTTCTCCCGCCCGGTGAGGTCATCATCCACGGCGGCGTGCTGACCGGCAAGGCCGATGCGGCGGCGTACCTGCCCAGGATGCCGGACGACGTCCTGGCCGGCGATCCGGGCCGACCCGGCGTCAGGTCGGGTGAGGGTGGCCAGCACCCGGATCGCTGTGGTCTTGCCTGCGCCGTTCGGGCCGAGCAGTGCGCACACGCTGCCGCCGGGTACGGCAAGGTCCAATCCGTCCAGCGCCCGGACGGTGCCGAAGGATTTCTTCAGGCCCTCCGTCTCGATCATGTTCACGTCCTGTCTCCCATCCTTAAGCGGATTGCTGCTGGCATCGTCCAGCATCTCGCTTCCTTACATGTCGAGCGCGCTTTCGAAGTCGCCCTCCTCGAGCCGCTCCTTCACTGTGTCCAGGAAGGCGCCGGCGTCGCCGGCGTCAACCAGGCGGGCGCGTCCGTTCCGCCAGATCGGCGATACCCCGGGCGATACCGGCCAGCGTGAGATCGCCTGCCCGGTGCAGCACCGGGATCATGAGGCCCTTCGGGGTGTCGACTGCGATGCAGATGTTCTCTGTGTCGTGGTACGTGACCGTGCCGGCCTTGAGGTCGATCGTCGCGTTGAGCTGGGGATGTACGCGAAGCGCCCCGGCGGTCGCCATCGTGAAGAACGGCAGGAACGATAGTTTGACGCCGTGTCGTCGAGCGAAGGCCGTCTTGACACGGTCACGGAGGCGGGCGATGCGGGTGACGTCCACCTCGACCACCCTCGTCATCTGGGCGGAGATCGCCAGCGACTCGGTCATCCGTCGGGCGATGATCGAACGCAGCCGGGTTATCTTCTCGGTGCGCCCGGGAACCGGCTGGCTTGAGGCGTCCATGGCCGGCACTTGTTCGGGGATTCTCAACGTCCTGTGCGGGAACCGGGCGGGTCAGCCCTGGCGGGCCACTGCGCGGTCGGCGTTGTGCCTGACCTCATCGGCGATGGTGCCCCACAATGGCTTGGGCAGGTCGTGGCCTGCGCCGGGCAGCAGCACGAGGCGGGCGCCTGCGATGGCCTTCGCGGTGTTGCGGGCGGCGCTGACACGCAGCAGCGGGTCATGGTCGCCGTGCAGGACCAGGGTCGGCTTGCGCAGCTCGCGCAGCTTCGGGCCGTGCCAGCTGGCACCGACCTGCCTGCTCTGCGCCTTGGTGTCACGGGGGCCGCTGTCCACCTCGCGCTCGATCCACTCCCGGGCGGCAGTCTCGTCGAACGGGTAGGCCGGCGACGCGACGGCGCGGGCGAGCGCGAGCGACATCTGGATGTCGCCGTCGCGGCCCTCAGGGAACTTCAGCCGCGAGAGCCTGGCCAGCATTCCGAACCGTATGTAGCGGAAGGCGCCGAGGCCGGAGGTGTCGCTTGGTATCCCGGCGGCCGACACGACGCTGAGCACCCTGTCTGGGTGGCGGAGCGCGATGCGCTGGGCGATGATGCCGCCGAGCGAGGCGCCGAAGAGGTGGGCCCGCTTCCAGCCGAGCGCGTCGAGCACGGCGATCGCGTCGTCGGTCATGTCCTCGGAGGTGTAGGCGCCCCGCTTGCGGGCGATGGCGGCGAACGGGTTGCTGCTCCCGGTGTCGGGCATCCGGGTCGACTCGCCGGCGTCGCGCTGGTCGTAGCGGGCGACGGCGAACCCCCGGGCGGCGAATTCCTGGCATAGGCCGGCCGGCCACCAGAACCGGGAGACGGCTAGGCCCATGACGAGCAGCAGGGGCTCCCCTTCCGACCCGGCGAGGGTGTCGTAGGCGATGTCGACCGTCCCGTTGCGCGTGTACTGGGTCTGTGTCCACTGGCTGGCCTGGGCGCCAATGCTCCCGGTTGCGGTCATGTCCGTCTCCTCGCCCCTGCGGTAACTGCGATCATCGTTCGCTGTACTGTCAGCCTAGCTTACTGGGTACAGTGTTCGCAATGACGAAAGGCAAGCCGCACGGCGGCAGCATCTGGACCCGTCCGGAGCGGGCGCCCCGCGGTCCGGTCCCCGAGCACAGCCGGGCCAAGATCGCGGCGGCCGGCATCCTGATCGCCGACGCGGACGGCCTCGACGCCGTCACCATGCGCTCGGTCGCGGCCGCCGTCGGGACCGGCCCCGCGTCGCTGTACCGGTACGTCGTCAACCGCGGCGAACTGCTCGAACTGATGGCCGACCAGGCGCGCGGCGAACTCGACTACACGACGGCGGCCGACGGGTCGCCAACCGCCCGGCTGCTCGCGATCGCCCGCGAGGGCCGCGCCCTTTACCTGCGGCACCCGTGGCTCCTTGACATCCAGGCCGCGCCGATCCCCGGTCCGAACGCGGTAGCGTTCATCGAGCACGCCCTCGCCGCCCTCGATGGCACGGACCTGCCCGGACCGGCCAGGCTGGAAGCTGTCGCCCTGTTCTCCGGAGCGGTCCGGCTCATCGCCCAAACCGAGGTCGAGCAGTTGCGCGCCGGCCAGGATGCCATCCGGTGGCAGGGCGAACTGGCCGCCTACCTGACCGGAATCGTGTCCGCGGGCCAGCACCCCCACCTGGCCGCCGCGCTCGCCGAGGCGCCCACCTCCGACGGCCCCACGAGCCAGGAGGACGTGTTCGACAGCGCGATGACCAGAATCCTTGCCGGGCTCCTTTCCCCGTCCACGCCCTGAAGCGGGGGCTCACGCTGAGCATGTCACCCGCCCGCACGGCCCGCGCAGGTCAGGCAGGACAGCGAAGAGCCCGCAAGCCGCCTACGCTCCGGCCGCAACAGTCCGTGACCGAAACGGCGCCGGTGCTCAGTTACCCCGCTCGCTGCTCATGTAGTGCTCAAATACGGCATCGAATGCTCATGTAGATCGGTTCCCTGCAGGGCGTCCCAGTAGTACCGGGGAATTTCCAACGGATATGCAGGTCAGCGAGCCCTTGCGGGCCGCTTCGGGCGGCTCTCAGTCGAGGCTGTGACCTGCATATCCGTTGATTTTTCGGCCAGGACTACCGGAGCCCCAGGTCAGATGCCCGGCAGCACGATCGCCCACCAGTTTTCGGCCCGGAGTTCGCCGTCTGCCACGACCCGGATGTCACCGCGATCGCCCGGGGCGTCCTCGACGGTGGCGAGGACGCCGTCCTCACAGATCACCCGGTCCCCAATGTGCGGGCGGCGGCCCGCGCCGGAGGAATCTCCGGCCAGCGCCCACGACTCGGCGATCACGTCCATGATCTTGCCTGGGACGGAGACCTCGAGCCTGTCACGGCGTACCCGACTGCGGTGCCACGGCGGCCGTCCCACACCAGGTGCCCTTTGCGGCGGGTCCCCATGATCAGCACGGGCGCCTTCTTGGCTGCGCGGCGACGCTGGACCGGCAGGGCCTCCAGGTGCGCGCCCGGCGCGACGGTCAGTCCGTCCTCCTGGCCGTAGTCGGCGCTCCAGTTGTAGACGGTTTGCCGGGTGGTTCCGGCCGCCTTGGCGATCGAGGCGATCGGCACTTCCGCCGTACGCGCAGCGGTGACGGCGAGCCGGAGCCGCTGCTCGGACGCCTCGTAGTCAAACGCCCGGTCATGCATGATGACAGCGCGTCGGCGGGTAGGCGGTGTCCCGATCTATTCCTCGCAAGGACGGCCCCTGCGAGCCCGTCCTCATCGGCCGCGATCCGCGCGGTAGACGGTGACGAGTGGGCCGTCGTGAACGAGCCCGATCCTTTGCTGAAGTCCGCTTATGCTGGGCCAGGCCGCACGCTCACGATGGTGCCGATGGCGCGCGAGTGGGCAGCGCCGCGGCCGTGGTCACCGGCAGGTGGCGCGAGATGCTCATGGCGAGAACATGTAACAAGGAGCCATCACTGGCCGGTACGAGCCTGGCGGCGGTTCCCGAGACCGCCGCCACCAACTCGACTAGCAGCGCCTATTAGCACTCGCGCTCTGATTTGGGCAGGCATTGGGCATCGAGCCTGAGCAGCGGATTATGAGTCCGAGACGCCACGCTGTACCGGTAGTGCCGCTGAGCTGCGACTACCCCTCTCCCGGCATCGACGCGGAAGGCAGTTTCAGCACGTATTTGGCATAGCCAAGATCTCCGAGCGCCTGCGGCGGTCTCCGGGGCGGCGCCGTAGCGCCGCCCCGCCCGCTGTCCGGACGGTCAGCTACCGGGCATCTGGGAAGCGTCCGGCGAGTGGTCTTCACGCCTGCCGCGCCGTGTCCCGAGCACGCGAACGAGATGGAGATCAGAGACCAGCGACCATCTGGACGAGGTCGCCGACAAAAGCGCCGCTGCCGAGACAGCCATGGCCGAGCGGTGGCAGCTCAGCGAGCCGAACGTTCATTTGTGGCAGCGGTGTCTCAAGATCACGAAATCGTGGGCTTAGTTATTGCCGTCGCTGGGTTATGAGCACTATTGCGCACGTCTCCTACGTCTCGGACGGTCTCTCGTAGGTGCGGTGACCTCAGCAGACGGGCGGCTGATCGTGCGCAGCCTGACCAGGATGCACGTCGCGGCGCTGCCGTCGCTGATCTTCGCGGTGCTGGTCACGGTCACGTTCGGCGCGATCCTCCGCCCCGGGCCCCTGTACGGCTTCGTCACCGTGGCCATCGGCGGCGGCGGGGCCCTGCTCGTCTACCTCCGCGTCGCCAGGGCGCTCGGCGTGGAGGAACTTCCCCAGCTCGTGCGCACCGCGGCCGGGCGGTTCGCCGGCGGGTTACCTGCTATCAGCCGGTACGGGCCATGCGGCGGCGCTGCCGGGCGCGAAGCTCGTTGCCGGCGGTGATATCGGATTGTTCGGCGTACCGCAGGGTGGTCTGCAGGTTGCGGTGGCCGAGCCGTTTACGGATGGTCTGCAGCGAGACGCCGTCGTTGACGAGCCCGGTGGCGTGGCTGTGCCGGTCACCGGGCCGACGACCGAGCCCTCGGCATCATGCAGCCGGAAGGGCTCCCACGGATCCCCCGTCTCCCGCAACTCCCCGACGTGCGGGACGACCAGCGCGGCCAGATCCCTTTCGCCTTCCCCCCAAGACCAGGGCCACGGAACCTAGCGACGCAGCGTCGCCGCTGTCCCAAGATCCGGCAACCACGCACCGTTA
>DASQVO010000316.1:0-20082 GCA_035640715.1 Streptosporangiaceae bacterium | reverse complement strand
GGTCCTTGCCCGAGCCTGCCAGGGCGGCAAGCTCAGCGACGTCGGCCGGCAGGCCGATCCGGCGCGCGCCCTCGATCACCCGGTCGTCGAGGTAGGGCGCGACCGATGGCCAGACCGCCTGTACCTCCCGCAGGAAGATGTTGGCGCCCGAGGGCCCGATGCCCGGGAACTCCTCCAGCAGTGAGGTGATCCGCTTGGTGTCGCCGTCCGCCTCGTCGCGGAGCTTGCGCAAGTCCCCGGCCCAGCGCTCTTCGAGCAGTTTGGCTCCGTTTCCGAGCATCGTGGCCGTCCGCTCGTCATAGCGCTTGTAATGCGCGCGCCCGAGAGCATCCACGCGATCTTGCCAGCTTGCCTCGCGCATTGCCTTCGGCGTCGTGTAGCCGGCCGCGAACAGCTCCCGGGCCGCGCGGATCGCGATCTCCGCGGAGATGCGGGCGCTGAGCACCGTTGCGAGGACGAGCAACTGGTACAGCGGCGCGGGCTTGTCGGTGAGCCGGATCCCGGCATCCTCGGCATAGGTTCGGCCGTAACGGTCAAGCAATGCGCTGACGACAGCGTCCCGTTTCGCAGCCATGGAATCCGGCTACCCGGCCGGCGCCCCGGTAACCGGTTCCATGGCCATCGCCCGCCGGGCCTGTAGGTGGTACAGAGAACCGGCCGGCGGCCGAACGGATGGCCGCAGGCGCGGGGCCTGACGACCTAACTTGCGGCCGGGCTGCCCGGCGGAGGCTGGTTCTCGTGTTCCATGTTCACGTGCGAGGCACCGCCCGCTGGTTCCCCGGCTCAGCGCCGGCTGTTTCCCCGCGCCCTGAAGCCGGCTGCTTCTCCTGGTCGCCGGATTCCGGAGGCCCGGGAATCTCATCGGCGGGCGCGTCCCTGTGCGGTGCCACGCTGCGCGGGTCGCCGGCGTGCATCCCGCCCTGGACGGGGCCATACCACTGCTCGTAGCGGCTCTGCCGCTGATGCCGCGGCGGGCGTGAGGCAAGATTGACCGGGATCAGCAGCGCCCCGAGGGAGACGATAATGACGGCCACCATGACGCCCAGGCCTCCCGCCGACATGTCCGTCGGATAGCCAGTCGCCAGCGGCATCATCATGGGTGCGGCCATTGGCATGGGCCTCACCTCCTCCTTGGCATACTCGGCAGGCTCTTCCTAGGCATACCCGGCAGGCCAGCCGGATAGCGGCATATGAGTCAGCGAATCGTCACCGCCGGCTGCAGCAGTCAGGGTCACCTCGAATGGCTGTGACCCGTTCTGGCTGTGATCCGCCCTTTGGGGCCGGCTGCCGCACCGGACGGTCAGGCACCCGTTCACTTCCCCGGCGGGCCGATGTCCGTATGGTCAGCTCTTCCCGGCACGGCTGCCGCCATGCGGCACCGCGGTCGGCTCACCCGGTGGGCTGCGGGGAGCCCGGGCTGGCCGCGCCCGCGTCCTCGGCGGTCAGCGGCGTGGCGATGTCCTCAAGGCTCTGCCGTTCCGCCCTGACGCCGAGGAAGATTTCCGCGACCCCGGCAAGGATCATGATGACCGCGCCGATCGTGAACGCGAGCGCCGTATCGGCGGTCCGGCCGGTGCTGACCAGGCTGGAAAATATGAGCGGGCCGCTGATCCCGCCGGCGGCCGTGCCGATCGCGTAGAAGAACGCGATGGCCAGCGCGCGGATCTCCATCGGGAACACCTCGCTCACCGTCAGGTACGCCGAGCTGGCGCCCGCCGATGCGAAGAACAGGATGACGGACCAGCAGGCGGTCAGCGTGGTGGCGGTGAGCAGGCCGCGCTCGAATGCTGCCGCCGTACCCAGGAGCAGGACGCCGGACAGGATGTAGGTTCCCGAGATCATCGGCTTGCGGCCGATCGTGTCGAAGAGCCGGCCGAGCACGAGTGGCCCGATGAGGTTACCGACGGCGATGACGGCGAAGTAATACCCGGTATCGGTCTTCACGTGAAAGAAGACCGTCAGGATCTGCGCGTAGCCGAAAGTGATCGCGTTATAGAGAAACGCCTGCCCGACGAAGAGGGAGAAGCCGAGCAGCGTTCGACGGGGATAGCGGCGGATCATCGTCTTCGCGATCGTCGGGAATCCGATGGCGCGGCGCTGCCGGATAGTGATCGCTTGCCGCGGCCCGGGCAGCTTCGCTCCCGTTTCCTGCCGGATCTGCTCTTCGATGCCAGTCACCAGGCGTTCCGCCTCCTGGCCGTGGCCATGGATGAACAGCCATCGCGGGCTTTCCGGGACGTTGCGGCGCACCAGCAGGATCACCAGGCCGAGGACGACGCCGAGCCCGAAACACAACCGCCATCCGACGTCGGCGGGCAGGTCGCTGAGGGCGGGAACGGTCAGTAGGGCGCCCAGCGCCGCTCCCGCCCAGTAGGTGCCGTTGATGGCGATGTCGATGAGGCCGCGGTGGCGGCTCGGGATGAGCTCGTCGATCGCGGAATTTATCGCCGCGTACTCACCCCCGATACCGAAGCCGGTGAGGAACCGGAAGAGAAAGAACCACCATGCGGTGAAGGACAGCGCGGTCAGGGCCGTGGCCGTGAGGTACGTGCCCAGCGTGATCATGAACAGCTTCTTGCGGCCGAAGCGGTCCGTCAGCCGGCCGAAGAACAGCGCGCCCACGCACGCCCCGAGCACGTACATGGCCGCGCCGAGCCCGGACACCTGGCCTTGGCTGATTGCGATGCCGCTGCCCGGCTTGCCCAGCTGCCCGGATATGTTCCCGACGATCGTTACTTCCAGGCCGTCAAGGATCCATACGGTCCCGAGGCCGATGACGATCCTCCAGTGCCAGCGCGACCACGGCAGGCGGTCGAGACGGGCCGGTACCTTCGTGGTAATCGTCCCCGTCTGCACGCCGGTCATCGGACCGCTGCCGGGGTGGCGGTGGCCGGCTGTCTGCAGGCATGGCCGCTCTCTGTCCGGTTCATTGGTATCTGTCCTGCCCGCTGGGCAGAGAGTATTCGGGCGCCGGCGCTGCGGATTCGGTCGCTGCCGCGTGTGTGAAGGCCCGATGGGCGAGCAGCATACGGTAAAACCTATTTCGGGGCGTAATGTGCGTTTTGGTGCGTGTGGTCGTGCCGACGGGACCGGTCCTTCAGCCGGGGGCCGTGTGGTCAGGCCCGGGGCCAGGCGGGCTCGCCAGCGTCGGCCAGCGGCCAGGCCTTGCCGGTCCCTCTGCCAGCACCCGTCATGGCCTGGTGTTTTGTTCGGGCGGGGGATGTCTCGGCAGTGGCGACTTCCCGGGAGCTGCGTCAGGGACTCCCCGATGAGGTGCCGGAGGGACTGCTGGTACTACGATCGGCTCTGCTGCCTACCCCTGGAGTTCTCATGAGCACCATCGTGCCTTCTGCAGGGAAGCTATACCTCGTCGTCGGGAGCTCATCGCAGGCCGCCCACCGGATGATCGGCTCGGTCGCCGTCAGCCTGGCACGCCACACACCGGTCCCCCTCGTGATCGTGCCCTAGAACGGAAGCCCGCGGGCCGCCTTCTGCGCCACGGTCAGCAGGCGGTGCGGTCATTCAACATACCTCCAGTGAGAGTGGGGTGCTGGATCTGCGCTCATGCCCGTCAGCGGTCAGGCGCCGAGGGCATGAGCGGAGTCGCATCGCGTCGTTCTCAGCGGGCCTGCAGGCCGGCTTGAGGGTGCCTTCGCACCACTGTCGGAATGTGGTGGGGGTGTCGATCGCGTTCTGCGGGGTGCGGGCGATGCCGTTGTCCAGGCCGTTGTCCTTGGCGATCATCATGTCCAGCAGGCCTTGGGCCATGGCGTCGGACATGCCGTGGCCGGTGAGCTGGTCCTTGAACGCCTGGCCGGGGATCTGCTGGTACTGCACCGGGGTTTCGAGTACGTCAGAGACGATGGTGGCCATCTCTTTGAACTGGTCGAGGGCGCAGGTGCTGGGCGGCCGGCGAGGGCGGGCCGCCGAATCCGCGGGTTACATTCCCGCGGGCCCCTGTGTGCCGGCGGCCCTGTGTGCCGGGCCGGGCCCGGGGTTACCCTCCGGCGGGCCCCCTGGGCGAGCCGGGCCAGTCTTCGCCGCCGTCGTCCTGGTCGTCCTCCTCCAAGCCGCCAAGATCATCGATCTCGCCGGGCTCGGCGAACTCGCCCGGCTCGACGAGATCGTCGGAGTCCGCGTATGTCTCCGGCTCAGCGGAGTCCCCGGCGAAGTCGTCCTGCGGATCGCGGCCGTACTGATCACCGTTCGTATCTGACATAGTCATCGCAGTTACCAGGGATGATGCGGCGCTAAACACGTGTCCCATCCCTTAGCGGGTCCGGCCGGAACTGTCAAGAGCACTGCTCTGATTTGCATCCGGCGCTCTGCTAAAGTCGGGGGCGTGCCACCCCGGATGACGGCGCGGGAACGGGTCCGTGCGGAGATCACACGTGAGATCACCGATGTCGCCCGCGCGCACCTGGCCGCCCATGGCGCCGCGGCCCTGTCACTGCGGGCCGTGGCCAGGGAAATGGGAATGGTCTCGTCCGCGATCTACCGGTACTTCGCTAGCCGGGACGACCTCCTCACGGCTCTGATCATCGACGGTTATAACGCCATCGGTGCGGCCGTCGAGACGGCTGAGGAGGCCTGTGCCCGCGGCGAGTACGCGGGCCGGTGGCTGGCGGCCTGCCGGGCGGCGCGGGCGTGGGCGCTCGGGCATCCGCATGAGTACGCGCTTATCTACGGATCGCCCGTGCCGGGCTACCAGGCGCCGCCGGACACCATCGGCCCGGCGAGCCGGGCCGCGGTCATCTACGGGCGGCTCATCAGCGACGCGTACGGTTCCGGTGCCCTCAGGCCGCCCCCGTGCTGCCCCCCGGTGCCCGCATCGCTGAGCGAGGACGCTGGCCGCCTTCGCGGTGCGGTCATGCCGGACGTCCCCGATGACATCGCGATCAGGGCGCTCACGGCATGGGCAGGCCTCTTCGGCCTGATCAGCTTTGAGCTATTTGGCCAGTTCAATAACGTGGTGGACGACAAAGACGCGCTATTTGACCATGCGGTCGGCTGCCTCGGCGGCTTGATCGGGCTGGTGGCGCTGGCCTCTTAAGCGACCCTCCGGTGCCGACGAGCCGTTCTCGGGAATCGTCGTCACAGCGGTCTCCTCGCCAGCGGTCACAGCGTGATCTTGTCGACGTCGAACACGTATCCGTTCGGGTTGCCGAACTCGATGGTGTTGTCGCCCGCGTGCAGGTGGACCGGGACGGTGGCCGTCTGCACCGCGTCCCAGTTGTTGTCGTTCGTCCCGGGAAGCGGCAGGTCGAACGGCTGGCCGCCCACGGTCACCACCGCCGTCCGGCTCGAGTCACCGTCGACGTAGGAGAGCCGCATGAGGTACGTCCCGGCACGCGGGGCGGTCACGCCGTTGAAGATCAGATAGCCGCTGCCGCCGAGGTAACCGACCTTCTCGCCACCCGAGCATGCCGAGCATGGCGCGATCACGGCGCCGCCGCCGATCGTGTTGGCCGGGGATTCGGCCTCGTATGTTGCCGGGCCGCCCGCGGCAGGCGTGGTCAGCATGAGGGTCTTGCTCTGCGCCGATTCCCTGCCTGCGGGGCCGTAGGCGGCGACGGTGAACCGGTAGGTTGTCGCCGGCGCCAGGCCGCTCAGGGTCACCGAAGGCTGGCTGGCCGACGTGGCCTTCTTGCCGTCGATGTAGACGTCGTATCCGGTGACGCCGGTCCCATGGTCCCAGGACGGGTCCCACGCCAGCGAGATGGTCGACGCCGTTGCATCCGTGCCGTGCAGGTTCGCTGGCATCGAGGGGTTGTTGGCGGGGATGTCGCGCGGGGTGATGCGCAGCAGGCGTGAGCCGTGGACCGGCAAGGTGGCACTGAAGCTTCCCGTGAAGTCGCCCAGGTTGGCGTGACTCCACAGGTCGCGCACGGCGGCCGGCCCGACGATCCCCAGGCCGTTCCAGTGCGCAGTGACGGTCGCCGGAGCGGAGCCGAGGTTGAACAGCGCCACGGTGTAGCTGCCGTCGCGGTTCCGGGCGTACCAGACCTGCTGAGGCGAACGCTGGCTGATGGGCTTCGCCGGATTGCCCGCCTGGTCGACCGCGATGACTTCCTTGTTGGTCAGCAGCGAGAGGCCATAGCTGTCCAGCTTGGTCAGGTCATCGCCGGAGTACAACGGCGCTGCCTCGATCGCCCACAGCGTCATGTAGCTCTGCCGCTCGGCGTCGGTCAGCCCGTCCATGGCGCCGTTGCCGACGTCCAGCGAGTCGAGGTTGTTCCAGTGTCCCGGGCCCGCGTCGGGGATCCACTGCACGACGTCGTCCCAGCGCTCCTTGACCGAGTTGTTCCAGGTCACGAGGGTGTTGCAGTAGCACTCCACATCGGTGTCGATCCGCCAGCCGTTGGTGTATTGCTGCCACGTGCTGGCCTCGTTGTGGCTGAGCGCCCACGAGATCACGAACTGGATCGGGCGGCCCGTCTGCTTCAGCGCCCGTGACCAGGCTTCGACGTCCGCCGTGTTGTCGTGGTTGGCGTCCCCCTGGAAGGAACCCGGCCCGACGCCGTCCAGCTTGAGGAAATCAACACCCCAGCTGGCGAATTCGTCAGCGATCGAGTTGATATACGCCTGCGCGCAGGGGCTGGCGTAGTTGATCTTGTAAGCGCTGTTCCAGCCATTCGTGGTGCGCAGGTCCGGGTAGACGATGTCCCTGGTGTAGCAGCCTGGCGCGCCGTAGATCGGGGTGCTGCCGCTGCCCCAGGCCCGGGGGTCCAGTCCTACCGCCAGGTAGATGCCGAGCTTGAGTCCCTTCTTGTGGACGTAGTTGGCGACGTAGCCGATGCCGTCGGGGAAGGTCGCCTTGCTGGCGAGCGGCCGCCCATAGGCATCGAACCCGCTCTGCCAGCCGGCGTCGATGTTGACGTAGGTGTACCCGTACTGCTTGAGCTTCGCCGCCATCACGTCGGCCTCCTGAAGCACATGCTGCTCGGTCAGCCAGCTCGCAGGTCCGTTCGTGTTCACTCCCGGGTAGTTCGTGGACTCCAGGCTCCAGCTACTCCAGCCCATGTACGGCCGCTGGCCCACGTCATTGATCGCGGCGCGATCGCTAGGTGCGGCGCGATGACCGGATACTGCGTGGTCTTTGGGTGCGGCGCGAGCAATTTGGGGATGAACGGTCGTTGCGGAAAGCAGCGACGCCGCGAGCAGCCCGAGGGCAAGAGCCATCCGGCCGGCGCTGAGGCCGCGGGCGCGTATCGCGCGGCGAGGGCTGAATCGGCCTGGATCTGCCATAACCAACTCCATCCATAGCCATCGCGCCAGTGCAGGGCGAATCGGCTGCGTCATTGCTGGACGGCCGGCTCCTGTGCTGTGCGGATCGGAGCCGTCTTGAGCGAACTGGCGGCAGCGTATCCATAGTTTCCTTCGGAAGTCAATATATTATCGGGTATTTCAGTCCGGTTGCTGGCAGTAAGCAGTCATCCTGCGGATCACACGGGCCGGGAAATTCTCTTCCTTGGGAAGGCTACGATGAGGCATGGAGCTTCGCAGCCGGCCACCTGCTGTCGCACATGTGCTCCAGACAGTGCTGGTCCACGGCCCGCTCACCCGAACCGAGATCGGCCAGCACACCGGCCTGTCCTCCGGAGCGGTGACGAAGGCCGCCACGCCGCTGCTTGAGGATGGCTGGATCGCCGAGCTCGCCCGGCCCGTGGTTGACCGGCCGGCGGGCCGGCCGGCGACACTCGTCGCGGTCCGCGGCGAACGCGCCAGCTTCCTCGGTGTCAAGGTCACGGCGGATGAACTGATCGGCGTGCGCGTCGACCTCACGGGGAAACCGCTCGCGGCCCGGCGTGCCAGATTCGACTCGCGGGATGTCGACAGTGTCGTCCGGGCGATCGCCCGTCTGGTCAGGCCGTTGGTCGCCGCGCCAAGGGCGGCGCAGGCGGCGGAGATCCACGGCCTGGGCGTGACAATCTCCGGCGATGTTGACCGTGAGACCGGCTCAGTTCACCATTCACCGTTCCTGAACTGGCACGGCGTTCCGCTCGCACAGCTCGTGGAGAACGCGACGGGCCTACCGACTGTCATCGAGAACGATGTGCGGGCGCTGACCGTCGCGGAACAGTGGTTCGGCGCCGGGGCGGGAGTAGCGTCGTTCGCGGTGGTGACCGTGGGCACCGGGATCGGCTGCGGCCTGTTCGTCAACGGCCATGTCATCCCGGGGGCGCACGGCGTCGCGGGCGAGATCGGGCATCTGCCGGTCGGCGGGGCCGACCGGATGTGCACCTGCGGCAATATCGGCTGCGTAGAGGCGGTCGCTGCCACGCAGTCGATCGTGGAGCAGGCACGGCAGGCGACCGGGAACATGCGGCTGTCCATGACCGAGGCCGTCCGGCTTGCGCACGACGGGAACCCAGCGGTACGCGCGATCTTTACCCGCGCGGGACACGCATTGGGCCTCGCCCTGGCTTCGGTCGCCAACCTGATCGGGCCGGAACTCATCATCATCTCGGGCGAGGGCGTCGCCTCCTATGACCTGTTCGCCGAGCAGATACGCAAGACCTTCACGGCACAGGCATTCGGCGCGGCGGCGGACTGCAAGATAATTGTCCGGCCACTGCCGTTCGAGGAATGGGCGCGCGGCGGTGCCGCCGTGGCCGCCCTGCGCCTGGTCGTACCCACGAGATGATTCCATGATGGCTGGTCAGCCGGTCGGCAAGGTCCATTGCTGGTTGGCGTTCCCCGTGTAGTCCCAGATCTGAAGCTGCGTGCCGGGATTGGTCGACCAGTTCGTGTCATCCAGGCACTTGCCGGACTGCGGGTTATAAGGCGCCGTCGGCTTGCGGCTGCCACACTTGCGCTCCGGTGCCGTTGCACGTGTAGAGATCGACCTGCGTGCCGTTGGCGGTACCGCCCCCGACGACATCGAGGCACTTGTTCATGGCTTCCACCGTGCCGTTCGGGCCGACCGTCCATTGCTGGGCGGTCGTGCCATTGCAGGTGTACAGGTCGGCCGCGGTCCCGTCGGTCGCGTTGCCGCCCGCGACATCCAGGCACATGCCGCTGTAGCCGCCGACCTGGCCGGTCGAGCTGAGGCTCGTGCCGCTCTGCGTGCCGCTCCAGGTGAAGGTCGCGGACGTCTGCGCGGGCAGCGTGTAGGTGAACGACTCGCCGCCCAGTTGACCTGCTGCTGGTTGGTAATCCAGGTGCCGCCGGAATGCTCGGTGTCGAAGGTTGGGGCATTCGGATACTCGTTATGGATAGTGCTCTGCTCGCTGACGTCGCCGCCGTAGCCATGCCAGGCGATGCCGCCGAACAGCGGGTCGGAAGTCAGCGTGGTATCGCCCATCGGGACCGAGCCGAGATCGGAGTAGTTGCTCCAGTTATAGTCGAGCACCAGGACCTTGGTGCTCAGGCCCGCCGCGTGGAACGCCGGGAGCGGGTCATTGACCATGAAATAGTCAAGGCCGGAGCCGTTCCAGTCCATCGGCGGGTAGTTGGTGCTTGTGCCGCGCGAACTTCTGAATAAGGCACCGTGCATACGACAGCTTCCCGCCGGGTCCCGGTCCAGGGACCCGGCGGGAAGCTGCTGCCGGCGACCTCAGGAGGCGGTCGGCGAGCGCCAGTTCACCGTCGGGCGGAGCGCCTCCGGGCGGACCCGGTGCGCGTACCGCTTGGTGATCTCGAACAGCGACTCGATCAGGGTGTCCGAGAGCAGGTGCGGCTCCAGGCCGAGCTCCAGCAGCTTGGTGTGGGTCACGTTGTAGTAGTGGTCGGGCAGCTCGACCCGGGGGTTGTCGAGGTACTCGATCGTCACATCTTCCGGGCTGGCCGTCTTGATCGTCTCGGCGATCTCCTTCACCGACATCCACTCGGTGATCTGGTTGAAGACACGGAACTCGCCGCGGTCGGCCGGGTTCTCACACGCGAGCTGGATACAGCGCACGGTGTCCCGGATGTCGATCATGCCGCGGGTCTGGCCGCCGGTGCCGTACACGGTCAGCGGGTGGCCGATCACCGACTGGATGACGAACCTGTTCAGCACGGTGCCGAACACGGCGTCATAGTCGAACCTGGTCGCCAGCCGCTCGTCGCGGGCCGTCTCCGGGGTCTGCTGGCCGTAGACGACGCCCTGGTTGAGGTCGGTGGCGCGCAGGTTCCAGATCCGGCAGGCGAACTCGATGTTGTGGCTGTCGTGCACCTTGGACAGGTGGTAGAACGAGCCGGGCCGCTTCGGGTAGAGCACCCGGTCCCGGCGGCCCTTGTGCTCGACCTCGAGCCAGCCTTCCTCGATGTCGATGTTCGGCGTGCCGTACTCGCCCATCGTGCCGAGCTTGACCAGGTGGATCTCCGGGTTGATCTCGGCGATCGCGAACAGCAGGTTGAGGTTGCCGACGACGTTGTTCTGCTGGGTGTAGACGGCGTGCGCCCGGTCGATCATCGAGTACGGGGCGGCCCGCTGCTCGGCGAAGTGCACCACCGCGTCCGGGGCGAAGTCACGGATGATGTGGTAGGTGAAGATCGCATCGGTCAGGTCGCCGATGTAGCAGCCGATGGTCTTGCCGGTGAGTTCCTTCCACACCGCGATCCGGGTCTGGAGGGGCTCGATGGGAACCAGGCTTTCGACGCCCAGCTCGTTGTCATAGTGCCTGCGTACGAAGTTGTCGGCCACGGCAACCTCGTGGCCGGACTCCGACAGGTGCAGCGCCGTCGGCCAGCCGAGGTACCCGTCCCCGCCCAACACCAAGATCTTCATGCTCGGTCTTCCCACCTTGTTCGTAGTGTCGCTTTGGTCAAGTATCTGCCTTAGCCGGCCGTCCGGCGCGGGCGATGAGCTTTTGCGTTTCGCTCAGCGTTTTCCCAGCCCTCGGGAAGCCGCATTTGCTGCGCCCGCCGGTGTGGCACGGTAGCGTGCTTCAGTGCAGCGATGAAGCTGGACGGGAGAGTTCGCAGCTAGCAGGGCACTGTCGGTCTGCGGCGTCGACACTGTATACCCTTTCTCCCGGTCCTCATCGGTAGTTGTCATGATCGGTCACGTAACCTAGGATATAAATGGCACTCGCATCGAATCGCCTCGTCTCCGCCGTGTGGCATGTTTTCCCGGCCCCGGTGCGCCGCAAGCTACGCGGCAACACCGGCAGGCGCCTCATCAGGTTCGCTCCCTCGGCGGTTCTCGCGTTCGCGGCCACCCAGGTCACCTATGACATCCTGATGGGCCCGGCGGAGCAGACAGCGGGAATCTCCGGTGCGGCAGGGTGGCTGGCCGGTGCGGCCGTCAGTTACGTCGTCAGCCGCTGGGCGTGGGAGCGCAAGGGCAGGCCGAACCTGCTCAAGGAGACGCTGCCGTTCTGGGCGATCTCGATCTGCGTGGGCATCGTGCTGACCCTGGCCTCCAAGCTCGGGGCCGGTGTCGCCAGAAGCGCCGGCTTCACGGAGGGGGCCGGGTATGTGCTGATCGCGCAGGGCTTCTACCTGGTGGCGAACGCCGTGACGTTCGTGCTGCGCTTCCTGATCTTCCATTACGTCCTCTTCGCCGGGCCGCGATCGGCGGGTGAGCCGTCCATCAGCTCGTCCAGCGAGACGGCCGTGGCGCCGGACGGCGCCGAGCCGTTCGCCTTGGTCCCGGAGCGCGGGACAGCGGCCGGCGACGACGGGGTGCCGGACCGCCGCTGACGCTCCCGCCACCAGGTCCCGAAGACCACCCGCGCGAACCGCAGGCCGTAGAACAGGTTGTTCACGCCGGGTAGGTGCAGGTTGTAGAGGGGATTGTGGCCCTTCTTGCTCTCGCCTACCCGGCGCCTGTGGATGGTGGCCGGCACCTCCGCCACCCGGTAGCCGTGCGTGATAACGCCGATGAGCAGCTCCGACGCCTGGTATTGCGGCTGCTCCAGCCGCACCGCCGCGGTGACCTCCGCCCGCATGGCCCGCAGCCCGAACGTCGTGTCGGAGACGTGCTGGCCGGTCAGCAGGCTGATGGCCGTGGCGAAAAACCATGTGCCGGCCGTGCGGATCGGATCCTTGGTCTCCTGGCTGCCCAGCCGCCGGGAGCCGGTCACGAAGTCCGCCTCGCCGGCCAGGATCGGCGCCAGCAGCCGCTCGATCTCGGCCGGGTTGTACTGCCCGTCGGCATCGGTGGTGACGATGTAGGAAGCGCCGCCGTCGCGGGCGATCCGGTAGCCGAGCCGCAGCGCTGCGCCCTGGCCCCGGTTGACCGGGACGTCGCAGACCAGTGCCCCGGCCGCGTCTGCCTCCTTGGCGGTGGCGTCCGCGCAGCCGTCGGCCACGACGATCGTCGCTGTCTCCAGACCGCACACCTGGGCGGGGAGCGCCTGCACGACCGGGCCGACGGCGCCTTCTTCGTTGTAGGCGGCGATCACCAGCGCGACCGGCGGCAGGCGGCGTATCCGGTCGCCGTAGGCCCCGGCCATCGTGGCGATGGCGGCGTCGTCGATCGCCGTGTCGTCGGTTCGGGTAACGGGCGTCATCGGGCAGCCTCCGCTGCTAGGGCCGTCGCCGGCGCGAATTCGGGCCATACCGTCGCCATCCCCGCCTCGAGGTCGTAGGTCGGCGCGTAACCGAGCCCGCGGGCGGTGGAGATGTCCAGCACGACGGCGGCCATCTCTCCCTGGGCGGCCGGCACGTGCTCCGCCGGGATCGGGGCGCCGGTGACGCGGCGTGCCGTCTCCACCATCTCGTTCACCGTGACCGACTGGCCGGAGCCCAGGATGGCCGGCCCGGTGTGGTCGGAGCGCAGGGCCGCGAAGATCCCGCTGACCACGTCGTCGACGTGGATGACGTCACGGATCATGCTGCCGTCCCCGCGGACCTGGACCCCGTGGCCGTCGCGCGCGGCCCGCATCAGCCGGGGGATGAAGCTGTCCTTGTGCTGCATTCCCGGCCCGTAGACGTTGGAGAACCGGAGTGGTATGCCCTGCAGGCCGTAGGAGGCCGTGTAGCAGCTGATCAGCATCTCAGCGGCGGCCTTGGTCGCGCCGTAGGGCGTGAGCGGCCGCAGCGGCGCCTGCTCGGTGATCACCGCCTGGCCGGAATTGCCGACCACGGCGTTGGTGGATGCGAACACGAACGTGCGCACGTCCCGGGTCCGGGCCAGCTCCAGCAGGCTGGCCGTGATGCCGACGTTGACCCGGTAGGTCGCGAGAGGATCCTTGACCGACTCCAGGACGGACGTCCGCGCCGCGAGGTGGATGATCGTGTCCGTCTCCGGCTGCACGGCCTGCTCCGCGACGCCCGGGTCGCAGAGATCACCGACGACGGCCCGCACCTGGCCGCCGGGGAATGGCTTGAGATCAGCCACGGTGACCTCGGACCCGGCGGCCAGCAGGGCGGCGACCAGCCGACGGCCGATGAATCCGGCACCGCCTGTCACCAGTACACGGGAGCGAGAGTCGTTCCCCATTCATGCTCCATTCGGGTGTAGTTCAGTCCTCATCCGGTTCGGTCTGCTCCGCCGGCACGCTACTGACCATTGCTGAAGATTGCCTGGGGGAAGACCCGCGGGGCGTGCTGTGAAGCCAGCTAAAGGCCAATGCTACGAGCCAGATTCGTCCGGTTAGTGTACCGGCGGGACGCCCCGGGGTCCTCGCACCTCGGCAAATGTGTCATGCTGGGGCGCAGGCGGCGCGCGGAGGAACTCCGGTGAGAATCCGGGGCTGTCGCGCAACTGTGACCGGGGAGTGACACCCAGCTGTGCCACTGCCGCGAATCCGCGGCGGGAAGGCGGGGAGAGCGCCGATCCGGGAGCCAGGAGACTCCGGCCGCCAAGTGAAGCCGGCTGCGGGCGCGGACACCCGGGAAGGACGACTGCACATGACGGCCAGCGAAGTCACGTTCGGTGACGACGAGCGTCACGGCTCGCGGCAGCCCGCCGGCCCGCCGCTGTATCCCTTCGCCGCCATTGTCGGCATGGCGGACCTCAAGCTGGCCCTGCTGCTCAACGCTGTATCGCCGGCCATCGGCGGCGTGCTCGTGCGCGGGGAGAAGGGGACGGCGAAATCCACGGTCGTGCGGGGCCTCGGGGAGCTGCTTCCGCCGGTTCGCGTCGTTGCCGGCTGCCGGTTTTCCTGTGATCCCGCAGATCCCGACCCGGCATGCCCCGACGGCCCGCACCCGGCCGGCGCCCCGGCGCTCGCCAGGCCGGCGACGCTCGCCGAGCTGCCCGTCGGCGCCACGGAAGACCGCCTCGTCGGCTCCCTGGACATCGAGCGCGCGCTGTCGGCAGGCGTGACCGCCTACGAGCCTGGCGTGCTCGCCGCGGCCCACCGGGGTCTGCTGTACGTGGACGAGGTCAACCTGCTCCACGACCATCTCGTCGACTTGCTGCTCGACGCCGCGGCACTCGGCGTCAGCTATGTCGAGCGCGAGGGCGTCTCGGTCCGGCACGCCGCCCGGTTCCTGCTTGTCGGCACCATGAACCCGGAGGAAGGCGAGCTGCGGCCGCAGCTTCTCGACCGGTTCGGGCTGACCGTGGAGGTGTCGGCCAGCCGTGATCCTGCCGAGCGCGCGGAAGTCGTCCGCCGCCGCCTCGGCTACGAGGCCGACCCGGCCGGTTTCGCGGCCCGCTTCGACGCGGACACCCGGCAGCTCGCCCGGGCGGTGGCCACCGCGCGCAATCGGCTGCCCCGGGTCGTGCTGCCCGATGCGGCGCTGCGGCAGATCTGCGCGGTCTGCGGCAGGTTCGGCGTCGACGGGATGCGCGCGGACCTGGTGACCGCCCGCGCGGCGATCGCGCTCGCTGCCTGGCACGGCCGCGACGAGGTGAGCGTGGATGACATCCGCCAGGCGGCCAGGCTCGCGCTGCCGCACCGGCGCCGCCGCGATCCGTTCGACGCCCCGGGCCTTGACGAGCAGGAGCTTGAGGAGGCGCTCCGCCAGCCGCCGCCGGACCCGCCTGAGCCGCCGGATCCGGCCGGTCCCGGCTCGCCGCCCGGTGACCGCGGCTCTGCGTCCCCGGACGGTAAGCGGCCTGCTCAGCCTCAACGGGCGCCACGGGAAGGCCAAGGCGCGCCGCCGCCGGGTGCCGCAGCCGACGGTGCGGCAGGAGAACACCGCTCCGCGGAAGAGCGCGGCGCCGCCGGAGAACAAGGTTCCGCCGGGCCGGCAGATACCAGGCAAGAACATGCCGGACGAGAGCATGGTGGCCCTGGCCCCGCAGGGCAGGAGCCGGCCTCGGCTGCGCCGCCGTTCCGCGCCCGCCTGCTCACCGTGCCCGGGATGGGCGCGGGTGCACCCGGCCGTCGGTCACCGGCGTATACGCCCCATGGGCGCACCGTCGGGGCGCGCCGCCCGGCCGGCCGCCTCACCGCGGTTCACCTGCCCGCGACGCTCCGGGCCGCCGCCCCGTTCCAGCCGGCCCGCAGGGAAAAGCACGCCGGCTCGGGCGCGGCCCCCGGCTCGGGAGTGGGCTCGGGTTCCGGCGCGCCCCCGGCATTCATCCTCACCGCCGGAGACCTGCGCGAGGCGATGCACCTCGGCCGCGAGGGCAACCTGGTGCTGTTCGCGGTGGACGCGAGCGGCTCGATGGCGGCGCGGCAGCGCATGCGGGCAGTGAAAGGCGCGGTGCTCTCCCTGCTGCTCGACGCGTACCAGCGAAGAGACAAGGTCGGGCTCATCACGTTCCGCGGCGCCGGCGCCGACCTCGTCCTGCCGCCGACGTCGTCCGTGGACGCGGGTGCGCGCAGGCTCGCTACGCTGGCCACCGGCGGGCGGACGCCGCTGGCGGCCGGCCTGGCCCGGGCGGCCGAGGTGCTGGCCGCCGAGAAGCTCCGTGACCCTGCCCGCCGCCCGTTGCTGGTGATCGTCACCGACGGCCGCGCCACCAGCGGCAGCGACGCCGATCTTTCACGAGCGGCGGCCTTGCTCGCCGGGATCGCGGCCGTCGTGGTCGACGGTGAGACCGGCCCCATCCGCCTGGGCCTGGCCGCGGCGCTCGCCGCGAAGCTCGGCGCCGCGCTGATCAGCCTGGACGAGCTACCCGCCGGCGTGCGTAGCGGCACTGGCGTTCCGGCCCTGGCCGGGGTGGTGCGCGCCGCACGCGGAACGGCAGCCTGATGCCGAAGGGACAGCCGGCGCGCGTGCCGGACGACGGACTCACGACCCGCGAGCGGCGTGGCCGGCCGCTCGTCATCGTGCACACCGGCTCCGGCAAGGGAAAGTCCACCGCCGCGTTCGGCCTGGCGCTGCGGGCCTGGAACCAGGGCTGGCCCGTGGGGGTCTTCCAGTTCGTCAAGTCCGCCAAATGGCGGGTCGGTGAAGAACATGCGCTGCGCACTTTGGCGGCCACCGGCCAGGGCGGCCAGGTCACCTGGCACAAGATGGGCGAGGGCTGGTCGTGGATCCAGCGTGACCCCGGCGGCCACGCCGAGCAGGCAGCCGAAGGCTGGGCTCAGGTCGCCCGGGACCTCGCCGCGCAGACCTACCGCCTGTATGTCCTGGACGAGTTCACCTACCCGATCAAGTGGGGCTGGGTTGACGTGGCGGACGTCGTGTCCGTGCTTACTAGCCGGCCGGGTAACCAGCATGTGGTGATCACCGGCCGCGACGCGCACCCGGACCTGATCGCCTGCGCGGACCTGGTCACGGACATGACCAAGGTGAAACACCCCATGGACTGCGGCCAGAAGGGGCAGAAGGGCATCGAATGGTAGCCGTCCCCCGGCTGGTCATCGCCGCCCCGGCTTCGGGCAGCGGGAAGACCACGGTTGCCTGCGGGCTGATGGCGGCGCTGCGCGCACGCGGGCTCGCCGTCTCGGGCCACAAGGTCGGGCCCGATTACATCGATCCCGGATACCATGCCCTGGCAACCGGCCGGCCCGCCAGGAACCTGGACCCATTCCTGTGCGGCGCGGAACGGATCGTCCCGCTCTTCCTGCACGGCGCGCGGGGGGCTGGCATCGCCGTCATCGAGGGAGTGATGGGCCTCTTTGACGGGACGGAGCCACGGGCCGCCGACGGCGCGGGTGAGCCCGGCTTCGGCTCCACCGCTCACGTCGCGGGCCTGCTGGCCGCCCCGGTGGTCCTGGTCATCGACGCCTCGTCCGCCGGGCGCTCGGTCGCCGCCATCGCCACCGGCTTCGCCCGGTTCGACCCGGGGACGACCGTGGCCGGCGTGATACTCAACCGCGTGGCTTCGGACCGGCACGAGCGGCTGCTCCGTGACGCACTGGCCGCCGTCAGCATTCCGGTCTTCGGCGCGATCAGGCGCTCGGCCTCGATAGCTGCCCCCTCCAGGCACCTGGGGCTGATCCCGGCTGCCGAACGAGCCGCTGCCGCAACCGAGATGATGCGCCGGCTCGCCGCG
This sequence comes from Streptosporangiaceae bacterium, assembly GCA_035640715.1. GTDB lineage: Bacteria > Actinomycetota > Actinomycetes > Streptosporangiales > Streptosporangiaceae > DASQVO01. The sequence goes on along the minus strand of DASQVO010000316.1, from coordinate 2,807 downwards.
CTGGTGACTGGCTCCTGCGACCTGACCGGGCTGGTCGCTCTGGCGCGCAGCGCCCCGGCACTCCCTGGTACGGCCTGGGATGCCACTGACGTCCTCGCCGCCGCGCCCGCCGCGCCCGCCGCGCCCGCCGCGGCGCGGCCGGTCGTCGCGATCGCGGGTGGTGCCGCCTTCACGTTCAGCTACACCGAGCACGCCGAACTGCTCGCCGCCGCTGGCCTGGACGTCGCGGTGTTCGACCCGGTGCGCGATGAGCGGCTGCCCGAAGGGACGGCCGGGCTGGTATTGGGCGGCGGCTTCCCGGAGGTCCACGCGGCCGAGCTATCGGCCAACGAGCCGCTGCGGCGGGATGTGGCCGGGGCCGCCGCGCGAGGCGTCCCGGTCGCCGCCGAGTGCGCGGGACTCCTCTACCTGTCGCGGACACTTGACGGGCTGCCCATGTGCGGCGTCCTCCCCGTTCAGGCCTCGATGACCGGCCGGCTGACCCTGGGGTACCGGCAGGCCCGGGCTGTCTCGGACTCTGTGCTGGCCGCCGCGGGGGACGTGGTGCGCGCACACGAGTTCCACCGTACGGCCGCCGTCCCGGAGTGCGGCGGGCGCGCCGCGTGGCAGCTTCCGGCCAGCGAGGGCAACGGGGGTGCCCCCCGCCGCGAAGGCCACGTCGCCGCCGCGGTGCACGCGTCCTACCTGCACACGCACTGGGCCGGGTATCCCCGGTCCGCCGCCCGGTTCGCCGCCGCCTGCCGCACGGCGGCACTGGAAGGCACATTGGCATGAGACGACTGATCGGTGTGGGCGTGGGGCCGGGCGATCCGGAGCTGGTTACCGTCAAGGCGATCCGGGTGCTGCGCGAGTCCGACGTGGTCTTCGTCCCCGTGATGGCCGGGCCGGGGGAGCGGGCACCGGGCGCTGGGCGGGCCGAAACCACGATCAGGGCGCACATCGGCCCGGAACGCATCCGCCGCGTCGCCTTCGCCCTGAATGACCCGGGCGGGATCACGGCCCGCCGGACGGCCGCCTGGCAGACGGCCGCCAGCGCGGTCGCGCGCGAGTTTGCCGAGGGTGCCACCACGATCTCGTTCGGCACCATCGGCGATCCCAACCTGTACTCGACGTTCAGCTATCTCGCCCAGACGGTCCGCGGCATGGTCCGCGGCCTGTCCGTCGAGACGGTGCCCGGCATCACGGCCATGCAGGACCTGGCGGCACGTTCGGCTGGCGTGGCGGGCGACGGTACCGTGCTGGCCGAAGGCACCGAGTCGCTGATCCTGCTGCCGCTCACCGCGGGCGCCGGAGCCCTGCGCGACGCGCTGGCGCGGTACGGCACCGTCGTGGGCTACAAGCTCGGCGCGGCCGCCGGCCCGTCGACGGAGCAGGTGCGGGACCTGCTCGCTGAGATGGGCCGTCTCGACGGGGCCGTCGTCGGCTCGCGGCTGGGCCTGGCCGGGCAGGACATCAGGCCCGCCGCCGAGCTCGGCGGCCTGCGCGCCGTCCCCTATCTGTCCACGTTGATCGTGCCGGCCCGCCGGGATGGCACGGGCAGCAGCCTCGCCGGGCCGCAGCGGGCGGGCGGAGGCGCCCCGTGACCGCGGGCGGAGGCGCCCCGTGACCGCGGGCGAGGCGGCCCCGCCGCGGGCGGGCCGCACGGGCAAAGTCTGGTTCGTCGGCGCCGGGCCAGGGGACCCGGACCTGCTGACGCTGCGCGGCGCCGCGGCGATCGCCGGGGCGGACATCGTCATCTGGGCGTCCAGCCTGGTCCATCCGGGCGTTCTGGAGCACGCCCGCCGCGGCGCGGAGATCGTCGACTCGGCGCAGCTGCCGATGGAGGGGGTGCTCCCGTACTACCAGCGGGCCGCCGCGCGGAGCCTGACGGTCGCGCGCGTCCACTCCGGCGATCCGGCGCTGTGGGGGGCGATCCAGGAGCAGCTTGACCGGTGCAGCGACCTCGGGCTTGAGACCGAGGTCATACCCGGTGTCTCCAGCTTCACCGCGGCGGCCGCCCGGATCGGCCGGGAGCTCACGATCCCCGAGGTGGCGCAGTCGGTGATCCTGACCCGGCTCGGCGGCGGCAAGACGCCGATGCCGCCGGGCGAGCGGGTGGCGGAGTTCGCCAGCCACGGCACCACGATGGCGCTGTTCCTTTCCGCGGCACGTTCGGGCCAGCTGCAGGAAGAACTGCTCGCCGGCGGCTACCCGCCGCAGACGCCGTGCGTGATCGCCTACCGGGTGACCTGGCCCGATGAGCTGATCCTGCGCTGTGCGCTCGATGACCTGGCCGCGACCGTGAAGGCGCGCAAGCTCTGGAAGCACACCCTGGTCCTGGTTGGGCCGTCGCTGGCCGCTGGGGGAACCCGCTCGCATCTGTATCACCCCGGTCATTTTCACGGCTTCCGCCGGGCCGAATCGGGCGCGCGGCTGGCGCTGCAGGGCCGCCGGGCGCGGGATGGTGACGCATCGTGACCGGCCCCGGGCTGCGCGAGCCTGACCTGCCCCGTACGGCCAAGGTCCGCGGACGCGCGCTTCGCACCGGCTGGACGACCGGCACCTGCGCCGCGGCGGCCGCCAAGGCGGCGGCCACGGCGCTGCGCACCGGCCAGGTGCAGCGCCGCGTGGAGATCGCGCTTCCGTCCGGGCAGCGCGTCGGGTTCCCGGTCGAGTCGTGCACGCTGGTCCCGCGGGCCCAGGCAGGCAGTGCGGTAGCGCAGGCCGAGGCGGTCGTGGTCAAGGACGCCGGCGATGATCCGGACGTCACGCACGGCGCCCACCTCACGGCGACGGTGAGCTGGCGTGCGGTGCCGGGAATCGAACTG
>DASQVO010000315.1:0-21775 GCA_035640715.1 Streptosporangiaceae bacterium | reverse complement strand
GTGGAGCTAAGGGGACTCGAACCCCTGACCCCCTGCTTGCAAAGCAGGTGCTCTTCCAGCTGAGCTATAGCCCCGCGTGCTTCCCCCGCAAGGGTACCTGTGGCAGCACCACGCCGGGACGAGGATACCCTGGCGAGTCCCGGGTGGATGGCTCCCGCGCTATCTCGTTCCCATCCGCGGTCACGGGCCCGGACGCTCGCAGCAGCAGTTCCAGCAGGTCGGCGATTGCCCAGACGAGATGAGTCGCCCCGGCCTTCCGCAGCCGTTCACCAGTGCGCGCTCCGGTGAGGCCGACAAGGGTGCCAGCGCCTGCGCGGTGACCGGCGATGAGGACGTTCTCGCTATCACCGACGACAGCGACCTCCGCGACGTCCCCGATGCCGAGGCGGATCACGGCGGTGAGCACCGCGTCGGGCCACGGCCAGCCGCGCGGCACGTCGTCAAGGCAGAGCGTGAGGTCAACCTGCCGGCGGATGCCCAGCCTGTCCAGCATCAGCCCGGCTGTGGTCCGGGAGAAGCCGGATATCAGGCATACCCGCACGTGCGAGCTGGACAGCCTGGATATCGCTTCCTGCGCGCCGGGCACGGTCGTAATGCCGAACCGGTCCACAATCGCGCGGTACGAACGCTCGAAGGCCAGATACGCCGCTTGCGCCCTGGCATCATCCTCGCTGAAAAGCGTGTGCATCACGTCCCGCGGCGGATATCCCCTAGCCCGGTCCACCTGAACCATGGACCGGGCATAGGCGGCGGTGCCAGGAACAACCCCCTGCGTCGCGATCGCCTCGGTGAACGCCTTCTCGAGGATGCCGCCATCGGCGGCGATCGTTCCCACAAGGTCACAGCACACCAGCGATACGGGGGGTGTATCGCTCACCTGCTTGCCTCCTCCACCGGACAGCCGTCCGGTGAGAGTATTTAGTTAACGTCGCCCGTGGTGGCTTCGGTCCAGAGGTCAATCTCGGCCCGGTCGGCTTGCACCTTCCGCCATATGGCGAAGATCCCAATCCCCAGCAGGACGAGCACAAGCAGCTTCTTCACGGTGTGGAACCCTCCACTTCGACGGACTCCGGAGCCTGACGCCGCGGGAGCCGACGCGCGGCTCCGGCGGGTAAGAGGCAGCCTAGCAAGTCAGCGGGTCAGCAGGACGCAACCGCCAGGTGGATCAGCGACTGGCGGCCGGGACCGATTCGACCGCTCCCGGTTCGACGGCCAGGTCGCGCTCGATCTCCTGCAGGCTCCGGCCCTTGGTCTCTGGCACCTTGCGCCAGAAGTAGGCCAGGGCCACCATGGTGAGGAACGCGAACAGGAAGAAGGTTACGACCCCGCCGACCGCGTTGAGCAGCGTCAGGAACGAGACGGTGACCACGAAGTTGGCCCCCCAGTTGGCCATGGTCGCCACGCTCATCGCGGCACCGCGGATCTTGAGCGGGTAGATCTCGGCGATCAGCAGCCTGAACACCGGGCCCAGGCCGATCGCGAACGAGCCGGTGTAGAAGAACAGGCCGATCACCGCGACGATCGCCAGGCCGCCCGTCAGGTGGGAGCCGCCGAGGAAGCTCAGCGCGGCCACGACCATGCCAACCGCCATCCCGGCCGTCCCGGTCAGCAGCAGCGGCCGGCGGCCCACACGGTCCAGCAGCCATACCGCGACGATCGTCATGATGACGTTGATCGCGCCGTTCACCACGTTGGCGAGAAGGGCCGCGGAGTTGCCGAACCCCGTTCCCTGAAGCAGCGAGGGCGCGTAGTAAATGATCGTGTTGATCCCGGTGATCTGCTGGAAGACCGCCAGGAGGACACCGACCATCAGCAGCGGACGGACCTTCGGAGTGAGCAGCTCACGCACGCTCGACTGACGCTGGCTGATCTGGCGCACCTCGGCGATCTCGGCATCGATGTCGCTCGTGTCGCGGACCCGGGCCAGCACCGCGCGCTTCGTCTTCCCGGCCCCGTGTGATGAGCCAGTGCGGGCTTTCCGGCTGGAACAGCATGCCCGCAAACAGCAGAACGGCCGGGATAGCAGCCAGGCCGAATATCAGCCGCCAGTTCTGGCTGGACGAGAGCCCGTAGTCGACCAGGTAGGACACCAGGATTCCACTGGTGATCGCGAGCTGGTTGAAGCTCACGAAGCCACCGCGGAATCGCGGCGGCACGACCTCGCCGATGTATAGGGGAACGATCATCGAGGCCGAGCCGACCGCCAGGCCGATGATGATTCGCGCGATGAGAAGCACCGGATAGCTGGGGGTAAAGGCCGCCAGCAGGACTCCGATCACGAAGACCGCCGCGGTGCTGAGGACGGTCTTCCTCCGGCCGATCATGTCCGCCACCCGGCCGGCGCCGAGCGCTCCCAGGACGGCGCCGACGAGCAGGAGGCTCGTCACCAGTTCCTGCTGGAACGACGACAGACCGCCGAAGTCCTTCTTGATGAAGATCAACGAGGGCACGCTGGGCAACTGTGTGAACGCCGACCGGCGCCGCCGGGGTGACGGCGGTGACCGCCCACCGGCTGCGGCACGGCGCGGCAACCGGCCTGCTGCGGGCCGGCGCGAGCCTGCCCGAGGTAGGCCAGGTGCTCCGCCATGCCAGCATGCTGAACACTGCCCGGTATGCCCGGGTCGATCGCGTCGCGCTGTCGGCGGTGGCCCGCCCATGGCCGGGAGCCGTGCGATGAGCGGGCTATCGGAGGCGGTCGCCTCCTATCTGGCGACCCGCCGCGTCCTGGGTTTCCGGCTGGAGGGAGCAGGCCGGCACCTTGAGCAGTTCGCCGCCTTCGCCGAGGCCGCCGGCCAGGACACGGTGACCACTCAGCTGGCGCTGCAGTGGGCCACGCTGCCCGCCTCCAGGTCCCGGGCCTGGCACGCCCAGCGGCTGTCCGCGGTCCGCGGGTTCGCCCGCTGGCTGCACACCATCGACCCGCAGGCGCAGATCCCGCCCGCTGACCTGCTTCCCGGCAGAACACGGCGGGCCACGCCCTACCTGTATTCCGAAGCCAATATCACGGCGCTGATCGACGCGGCGGGCCGGCTGAACCCGCCATGGAAGGCCATCACGATGCAGACGCTGACCGGGCTGCTGTTCACCACCGGCATCCGGCTCGGCGAAGCGCTCAGCCTGGAACGCGGCGACCTCGACCAGGACACGGGCCTGCTGACCACCCGGCGGGCCAAGTTCCGCAAGCCGCGCCAGCTGCCATTGCACCCCTCGGCCGTGGCCGCGCTGGCCGGCTACGCCGCCCGCCGCGACAAGCTGCGCCCGCGGCCAGCGACGACCACCTTCTTCGTGTCCACCACCGGCGCGCGCCTGGCCCGCACCACCGCGCAGGAGACCTTCCGGCACTTGCTCCGCGAGACCGGCATTTACCAGCGGGCAGGCCGCTTTCGTCCTGCTGCTCGTCTATGGCCTGCGGCGCGGCGAAGCGATGAGGACGACCAGCGCTCCGCGCTGGACAAGATCTCTGATCTACTGTTCGGCCAGACGGCGGGCCAGTGATGTTGTCAACTGCTGTTGTCACGGGCGCAGGGCCGGACCCTGCTAATGCTGTGACCTGTGTGGGGCTAGATGGACTTGAACCATCGACCTCATCCTTATCAGGGATGCGCTCTAACCGACTGAGCTATAGCCCCAGGCGCGAGGTGGGAACGCGCACGCCGGGAAGGTTACCGCATCGGGCGGTAACCTGCCGAACCGGGGGAGCGCGACGTTACTCGGTCTCCCGCAGTGTTACCTCAATCCCGCCCACAAGTTGGGATACTAGATTGTAGATGACCGCGCCGACCGTGGTCAGGGCGGTAATCAGGACCACATCCAGCAAGCCGAGGAGCGCCGTGTAGCCCAGGATGGTCGACGCCGAGAACCAGTGGGACACGTTGACGCCGGTCGAACCCTGGCTGGAGGTCACGTTCGATAGCGCCCCCTGGATCGAGCTGAAGACGCCCAGTCCGGACAGCGTGCCGTACAGCAGCGCCACGGCGACGAACAGGATGACGAAGCACACCAGCGAGATAACGAAGCTGAACTTCATGACCGACCCGGGCTCGAGCCTGGCGACCGTCAGATGCGCTTGCCGGGGAGCTTCCCCGCTCTTGCCTGCCCGCCGGGGGGTCCGGGCCGCTTTGGGTACCCTCGGTACCACCTGCGGCCAGGGCTGCTGCCGCGGCGGCTGCCACTCCGTCGCGCGCTCCGCCTCGTACTCCTTCATGCGCTGAGCCTGGTCGGGTTCGGGACCTGACGGTGGCGGGGAGACCTGCGCCGAGTACGGGGACGCCGCGTAATCCCGCGATGCTGCAGCGGAGCCGTAGACGGACTCGGCAGTCGGCGCGGGGTACTCGCGGTCCGATGATGGTGGCGCGGGATAGTCCCGTTGCGTGCCAGGCGGCCCGTACCCGTCCTCCACGGCCGGGCTCGCATAGCTACCTTCTATATTCCAGCTCAGAGAGGTCCGCTCCGCAGAGTAGCCGCTTGCTTCTCCGGCGTCCTCGCTGGCGGCCGCCGTAGCGTCCGCCTGCCTGCCTTCCATGGAAGGCAGGCCCGCGTCTCCCGCGGCTACCCTTGGCAGCCGCGCCGTCTCGTCCGCGCGTTGCTCCACGCCGTCCTCCTCGGCTGCAGTCCCTGTGGCAGAGGCTACCTCCGCAGGGTACATTCTGCGCATCTCCGGCCGTTTAGGGTTGCCTGGGTAACTGCGGTCTCTCCGTCACGGTCCGAACCGGCCTGGCAGGCCGGGTGGTTCACTGTCCGCCGGCTCCATCACCTCCGTCGCCACCAGCCGGCAGTTCAGCAGCGGCACCTTCGGGCTGATCATCGTCGGCCGCATCCAGCGACTCGGCATTGCGCGCGAGCCCGACCACGCTGTCCCCGGGAGCGAGGTTCATCAGCCGCACGCCCATGGTCTGCCGCCCGGATCGCTTCACTTCACTGGCCCTCGTCCTGATGACACCGCCCGCCGACGTGATGGCGAAAATCTCATCCTCCGGGCGAACCATCAGGGCGCCCACAAGCTGCCCGCGCGTTTCCACAATCCTCGCCGTGACAACACCCATACCGCCACGGTTCTTCACAGGATACTGATCCGCGAGCGTCCGTTTTGCGAAACCTCCCTCCGTGGCCACGAGCACATCCTCGTCGTCACGGACGACGTACATGTCGAGCAGCTCATCCCCATCGGCGAAACGCATGCCGATCACTCCGGACGTCGCCCGGCCCATCGGCCGCAGTGACTCGTCACTGGCGTGGAACCGCAGCGCCTGTGCCTTCCTGCTGACCAGCAGGAGGTCCTCTTCCGGCGAAACCAGCCGCGCGGCGATGACCTCGTCATCCTCGCGGAGATTGATCGCGATGATGCCACCGGATCGGGGTGAGTCGAAGTCAGAAAGGCGCGACTTCTTGACCAGGCCACTCTTTGTCGCCAGCACCAGGTAGGGAGCCACCTGGTAATCGCGCAGCGCGAGAACCTCGGCAATCGTCTCGTCAGGCTGGAAGGCCAGCATGTTTGCGACGTGCTGGCCACGGGCGTCGCGCGCGGCCTCGGGCAGCTCATACGCCTTGGCCCGGTACACCCGGCCCTTGTTGGTGAAGAACAGGATCCAGTGGTGGGTCGTCGTGACGAAGAAGTGGTCGACGATGTCGTCGGTGCGGAGCTGGGCGCCGCGGACGCCTTTGCCGCCGCGCCGCTGGGCGCGGTACGAGTCGGTCTTCGTGCGCTTGGCGTAGCCGCCGTTGGTGATGGTCACGACGACGTCCTCTTCGGCGATGAGGTCCTCGTCGGTGACATCACCGTCGTAGGCGATGATCTCGGTGCGCCGTTCGTCGCCATACCGCTCGACGATCTCGGTGAGCTCCTCACCGACGATCCTGCGCTGGCGCTCCGGGGACGCCAGGATGTCCTCGTAGTCGGCGATCTTCGTCATCAGCTCGTCGTACTCGTTGGTCAGCGCCTGCCGCTCGAGGGCGGCCAGCCGGCGGAGCTGCATGTCAAGGATGGCCTGGGCCTGGATCTCATCGATCTCCAGCAGGGTCATCAAGCCCTGCTGCGCGTCGTGTGCCGACGCGCTGCCGCGGATGAGGGCGATCACCTCGTCGATCCGGTCGATCGCCTTGAGCAGCGCCCGCAGGATGTGCGCCCGCTCCTGCGCCTTGCGCAGCAGGTAGCGGGTCCGCCGGACGATGACCTCGATCTGGTGGGCGACCCAGTACCGGATCATCTGGTCGAGCCGTAGGGTCCGCGGCACCCGGTCGACCAGAGCCATCATGTTGGCGCCGAACGTGTCCTGCAGCTGGGTGTGCTTGTACAGGTTGTTGAGGACGACCTTGGGAATCGCGTCCCGCTTGAGCACGATAACCAGCCGCTGGCCGGTGCGGCCGCTCGTCTCGTCCCGCACGTCGGCGATGCCGGTGATCCGGCCCTCCCGGACCAGCTCGGCGATCTTCAGGGCGAGGTTGTCCGGGTTGACCTGGAACGGAAGCTCCGTCGCGACCAGGCACGCCCGTCCCCGCGCGTCCTCTTCCACGTCCACGACCGCGCGCATGGTGATCGAGCCGCGCCCGGTGCGGTAGGCGTCCTGGATGCCGCGGCGGCCGACGATCAGGCCCCGGGTGGGGAAGTCCGGGCCCTTGATCCGCTGGATGAGCGCCTCGAGCAGATCCTCATCGGACGCGCCGAAGTTCTCCAGGTACCACTTGACGCCGGCGGCCACCTCCCGCAGGTTGTGCGGCGGGATCTTGGTCGCCATGCCGACCGCGATACCCTCAGAACCGTTGACGAGCAGGTTCGGGAAGCGGCTGGGCAGGACGACGGGCTCCTGTGACCGCCCGTCGTAGTTGTCGCGGAAATCGACGGTGTCCTTGTCGATGTCCCGCAGCATCTCCATGGCCAGCGGGGCGAGCCGGCACTCGGTGTACCGCATCGCGGCGGGCGGGTCGTTGCCCGGGGACCCGAAGTTGCCCTGGCTGTCGATGAGCGGGTACCGCATCGACCACGGCTGGGCCAGGCGGACCAGCGCGTCGTAGATGGCGCTGTCCCCATGCGGGTGGTAGGTGCCCATAACGTCGCCGACCACGCGCGCGCACTTGAAGTAGCTGCGGTCCGGCCGGTAGCCGCCGTCGTACATGGCGTAGAGGACCCGCGTGTGTACCGGCTTGAGGCCGTCCCGCACGTCGGGCAGAGCCCGGCCGACGATGACCGACATCGAATATTCGATGTAGCTGCGCTGCATCTCCAGCTGGATGTCGACCGGCTCGGTGCGGTCATGCCCCGACGGCGGAACCCCGTCGGTCGTCACGTCAGTCACAATGCGTCCCTGTGTCTGTGCTTGGTCATGCGCGCCGTGGGCACGGACCGCGGTGGCCTGCGGTCACGCGCACCCGCAGCGGGCGGCTAGATGTCGAGGAACCTGACATCCTTGGCGTTGCGCTGGATGAACGAGCGGCGTGCCTCCACGTCCTCGCCCATCAGCACGCTGAACAGTTCGTCGGCCTGGGCGGCGTCGTCCAGCGTCACCTGCAGCAGGACCCGGCGCGCCGGGTCCATGGTGGTCTCCCACAGCTCGCTCGGGTTCATCTCGCCCAGGCCCTTGTACCGCTGGACCCCGTCGCGCGGCCGCGGGTCCTTCCGGCCCGCCGCGATGCCCGCCTCGATCAGCCGGGCCAGCTCGGCGTCGTTGTACGCGTGCTCGGGCTGGGCGCCCCGCCCCTCCCACTTGATCTTGTAGAGCGGCGGCTGGGCCAGGTAGACGTGCCCGGCCTCGATCAGCGGCTTCATGAACCGGAACAGCAGGGTGAGCAGCAGGGTCCGGATGTGCTGGCCATCCACGTCGGCGTCGGCCATCAGGATGATCTTGTGGTAGCGCAGCTTGGTGATGTCGAACTCGTCGTGGATGCCCGTGCCCAGGGCGGTGATCATCGCCTGGACCTCGTTGTTCTTCAGCACCCGGTCGATCCGGGCCTTCTCCACGTTGATGATCTTGCCGCGGATTGGCAGGATCGCCTGGAACTTCGGGTTCCGCCCGCCCTTGGCCGAGCCGCCGGCCGAGTCACCCTCGACCACGTAAATCTCGCACTGGCCAGGGTCCGACGACTGGCAGTCCGCCAGCTTGCCCGGCAGCGAGCTGGACTCGAGCAGGCTCTTGCGCCTGGTCAGCTCCCGGGCCTGCCGCGCGGCGACGCGGGCCCGGGCGGCCTGCATGGACTTGGTGATGATGTCCTTGGCCTCGCCCGGGTTCCGGTCGAACCAGTCGCGCAACTGGTCGTTGCAGACCTTCTGCACGAACGACTTCGCCTCGGTGTTGCCCAGCTTGGTCTTGGTCTGCCCCTCGAACTGCGGGTTCGCCAGCTTGACCGACACGATCGCGGTGAGGCCCTCCCGCACGTCCTCGCCGGTCAGGTTGTCGTCCTTCTCCCGCAGCAGCTTCTGCTCACGCGCGTACCGGTTGATAATCGAGGTCAGCGCGGCCCGGAACCCCTCCTCGTGCGTGCCGCCCTCACCCGTGTTGATCGTGTTCGCGAAGGTGTGCACCGACTCCGAGTAGGAGGCGTTCCATTGCATGGCGATCTCGGCGGAGATGCCGTCCCCGTCCTCGCCGAACTCGATCACCGAGCCGTGCACCGGCTCCTTGGAGGAATTCAGGTACCGAACGAAGTCGGCGATGCCGCCCTTGTACTGATACGTGATGACACGCGGCCCGTCGCCCTCGGTCTCGCTGTCCGGCCGCTCGTCGGTCAGCGTGATGGACAGGCCCCGGTTGAGGAATGCCATCTCCTGCAGGCGCCGGGACAGCGTCTCGAAGCTCCAGGCGGTGGTCTCGAAGATCGCGCCGTCTGGCCAGAAGGTCGTGGTCGTACCGGTGCCGGAGGCGGCCTCGCCGCGCTGCACCGGCCCGGTCGGGTTGCCGCGCTCGTAGGACTGCCACCACACGTAGCCGTCCCTGCGGACCTCGACGTCGAGGTGTGAGGACAGGGCGTTCACCACCGAGACGCCGACGCCGTGCAGGCCGCCCGAGACGGCGTAGGACTTGCCGTCGAACTTGCCGCCGGCGTGCAGCGTGGTGAGCACGACTTCGACCGCGGGCCGCTTCTCCACCGGGTGCGTGTCCACCGGGATGCCGCGGCCGTTGTCCTGCACCCGCACGCCACCGTCAGGCAGCAGGGTCACCTCGATGGTGTCGCAGTACCCGGCGAGTGCCTCGTCGACCGAGTTGTCGACGACTTCATAGACGAGGTGGTGGAGTCCGCGCTCCCCGGTTGAGCCGATGTACATGCCGGGCCGTTTCCGGACGGCCTCAAGGCCCTCGAGTACCGTGATTGAGCGTGCGTCATATGACAAGTGGAAACTCCATCCTGCAGGATCGCGCGAGAGGCACTCCCAGTGCCCTCGCGCGCGCGCAATTCCCATTCTAGCTGGGATTTCGGAGTGACTGCGGCGTCTTAGCCGTACGTGTCACCCGGCCCTCGACTGCCTGGCACCCGCCACCCGCCGCGCTGTCGCGGCGCCGCCGGGCCGCGGACCTTCACCCGGCGGACCACGCCCTCCCCTAGCTCCGCGTTCAGCCTGCGGACCAGCGTTGATGCGAGCACCCTGACCTGTGTCGCCCACGCGGTCGAGTCCGCTGCGATCACGAGTTCGCCATCGGCGAAGCCATCCGGGCGGGTATGGGCGGCCAGATCAGGCCCGACAATCTGCACCCAGTTACCGAACACCGAGCCCACTGCCGCCCGCTCCTTCCACCCATGATCCGACAAGAGCCCGTGGATGGCGGTCCCCAGCGGCTGAGGGTCGTCCCGGCGGGCCCGGCGCGGGCGGCGGAGAGTGTCACTGGAGTCTCGTTCGGTACTATTTTCAACATCTGCGGCGGCCCCGTTGTTCCCCTGCGGGCCCGGCCGCCCCGCTGACGGCCACTCCCCCCGGGCGCGCGCGTCCGCGACCGCCTCGGCCAGTGCCGCGGCCGCCCGCCGCAGCCGCTCGGCCAGCGGCACCAGGGCCGGATCGGCGGGCACACCGTCAGGCGGCACGGGTGATCGTCCCGTCGGCGACGTTGAACCTGGCGCCCTCGAGGGCCGCGGGCACATCGGCGAGCACCGCGGCGGTCACGACCACCTGCTCGGCGCTGGCGACCAGGCTGGCCAGCCGGTCCCGGCGGCCCGCGTCGAGTTCCGCGAAGACGTCGTCGAGGATCAGCACCGGATCCTCCCCGTCGCGGCGCAGCAGCTCATAGGCGGCCAGCCGCAGCGCCAGCGCCAGCGACCACGACTCTCCGTGGCTCGCGTTGCCGCGGGCGGGCAGCTCACCCACGCGCAGCTCCAGCTCGTCCCGGTGCGGGCCGACCAGGCAGACGCCGCGGTCCAGCTCGCTGCGGCGTGCCTGCCGGAGCGCCTCCCGCATGGCGGCCCGGATGCCCGCGCCGTCCACGCTGCCATCCGCGACGGCGTCCCGGGCCCCGTCCGGGGTGGTCTTCCGCGCGCCATCCGGGCCAGGCGCGCTGCCCGGGACGGGCAGCGTGAATGACGGCCGGTAGGTGATGCCCGCGGGCCCGCGGCCGCCCGAGACCGCCGCGTAGGCCGCCTCGACGTGCGGCCGCAACGCCCGGACAAGGGCCAGCCGGCCGGCGAGCAGCTCGGCGCCCGCACGGGCCAGCTGGTCATCCCACGCATCGAGCGTCGCCGGTATCGCCGGCGGCAGCGATCCGGCCGCCGCGCTGGCAGACGGCCGGGCGCGTGGCAGACGGCCACCCGCGGATTTCAGCAGTGCCGTCCGCTGCCGCACCACCCGCTCATAATCCGAACGCACCGCGGCGTACCGCGGTGCGGTGGCCACCAGGAGGTCGTCGAGGAACCGCCGCCGCTCCGCGGGATCGCCCTTCACCATCGCGAGGTCCTCCGGTGCGAACAGCACCGTGCGGAGTACTCCGAGGATCTCGCGGGGCCGTGGCAGCGGCGCCCGGTTCAGCCGCACCCGGTTGGCCCGGCCCGGATTGAGCTCGATCTCCACGAGGGAACTTCCCTTGCCCGACGCGACCGCCGCCCTGATGATGGCGCGGTCCGCGCCGTGGCGGATGAGCGGGGCGTCCGTGGCCACCCGGTGGCTGCCCAGCGTGGCGACATAGCAGATCGCCTCGGCCAGGTTGGTCTTCCCCTCGCCGTTCGGCCCGCTCAAGGTCGTCACTCCCGGCGCGAGCATCAGGTCCGCCGCGGCGTAGGACCTGAAATCGGTGAGTGCGAGCCGTGTTAGGTGCACGGCTGTAGAGGGTACTGCCAGGCGCCCCGGGCACGGCAGGCACGCGCGGCCCGGTCCGGGCGCGCCTGCGGCGGCCGCGCAGGGGATGGCTACCCCGCGGAGCGGATCGGCATGAGGACGTACCGGTAATCCGGCTGGCCGTCCTCACCGGGCTTGCCCGTGATAACGGCCGGCCTGGTCGGTGTCGTGAACGAGATCCGGGCGGTGTCGGAGTCAATCGCGCTCAGCCCGTCGAGGAGGTACTGCGGGTTGAAGGCGATCTGCAGATCCTCGCCGTCGAAACTCGCCTCGAGCGTCTCCAGTGCCTGGGCCTCATCGCCGGCGCCCGCCTCGAGGACGAGCTGGCCGGAGGTGAACGCCAGCCGGACGGGGGTGTTGCGCTCGGCGACGAGCGCAACCCGCTTGACCGACTCGGCGAACGGCGCGGCAGGAAGCTCGGCCACGGCATTGAACTCGCTGGGCAGCAGCGTCTGGTAGCGCGGGTACTCGCCGCCGAGGAGCCGTGTCGTGGTCTGCCGGCCGCCCCCCTCGAATCCGATGATCCCGTCCCCCGGCGAACCGTCCTCACCGGGCACGCGCAGCGCGATGGAAACCTCGGCGGCCGAGGTGAGGGCCCGGGCGGCATCCACGAGCACGCGCGCGGGCACCAGGACCGCGGCGGTCATATCGGGCCGGGACGGCTGCCAGCGCAGCTCGCGGACCGCCAGCCGGTACCGGTCGGTGGCGACGAGCGTCACGGTCTCGCCGGTGATCTCCACACGGATGCCGGTCAGGGCCGGCAGCGTGTCATCCCGGCCCGCGGCGATCGCCACCTGGCTGATCGCGGACGCCAGGGTGTCGCTGCCCACCGTCCCCGCCTGCGGCGGCATGCCGGGCAGTGTCGGGTACTCCTCATCGGGAAGCGTCATCAGCGTGAACACCGCGCTGCCGCACTTCAGGGTCGTCCTCGTCCCGTCCGTGCTCATCTCGACGGGCCGCGCGGGCAAGCTCTTGACGATCTCGGCGAGGAGCCGCCCGGAAACCAGCACGGTGCCCTCGGCGTCCGTGATCACCGGCACGCTGGCCTGTGCCGAGACCTCGTAGTCGAACGTGGACAGCGTGAGCTGCTCGGCCGCCGCCACATGCATGCCGGCCAGCACCGGCACCGCTGGGCGGGCGGGCAGGGCGCGAGCCGTCCAGGCGACGGCGTCGGCGAGTACGTCTCGCTCAACCTGGAACTTCACGGGGACTGCCTCCTGCGCGGTGTTTGCCGTTCAAAGGTCGCGTTCGGGGCGACCGCGGCCCCAGCGTGTTTAGCGCCAGCCCGCCGCCGGGTATAACCATCCCGAGTTTGCCGCCCGCACCCCGCCCGGGACGCCTACTTGGTGGTGTTTCTTTATTAATTAAGAGAACCGTCATAGTCATAGGTGCGGTGGACGCTGGGGAGAAGTGCCGTCTTCCCAGCTTAGCGGCTATGTGCGCGTCCACAGGAACTGTGGGTCCCCAGGGGAGTGGCGTGTGCTCATTGTGCCCTGCGAATGTGCGGCGGCCTTCTGCCCACCAGTTGTCCCCCGCTCTCCAGCTGTCATCCACAATGTTTTCCACAAGCTGTGTGCATAGCGCCGTGTGTGCATAGCGCCGTGTGTGCATAGCGGTCGGCCGGCGCCGTGGCTACCGGAGCCGCTCAGCCCGTTCTCGCCTGCTGCTTGATCCGGTTAGTGAGCTCGGTGACCTGGTTGTAGATCGACCGCCGCTCGGCCATGAGAGACCGGATCTTGCGGTCGGCGTTCATCACGGTGGTGTGGTCACGGCCGCCGAACTGCTGGCCGATCTTGGGCAGCGAGAGGTCGGTCAGCTCCCTGCACAGGTACATCGCGATATGCCGGGCGGTCACCAGGACGCGGGAGCGCGACGTGCCGCTCAGGTCTTCTATCGACAGCCCGAAGTACGAGGCCGTCTGTCCCATGATCGTCGCGATTGTTATCTGCGGTCCCTGAGCCTCGGGAATCAGGTCCTTGAGGACGATCTCCGCGAGCTGGAGGTCCACCGACTGGCGGTTCAGGCTGGCGAATGCCGTGACGCGGATGAGCGCGCCCTCAAGCTCGCGGATGTTCGTGGAGATCCTGCTCGCGATGTACTCCAGGACCTCCGGGGGCGCGTTGAGGCCCTCCTGGATCGCCTTCCTGCGCAGGATTGCGATGCGCGTCTCCAGTTCCGGTGGCTGCACGTCGGTGAGGAGACCCCACTCGAATCTGCTGCGCAGCCTGTCTTCCAGGGTGACGAGCCGTTTGGGCGCGCGGTCGCTGGAGATGACGATTTGCTTGCTGGCGTTGTGCAGTGTGTTGAAGGTGTGGAAAAACTCTTCCTGCGTGCCTTCTTTGTTCTCCAGGAACTGGATGTCGTCGACGAGCAGCACGTCGACGTCGCGGTATCGGCGCCGGAACCCGTCCTGCTTGCCGTCCCTGATCATGTTGATGAAGTCGTTGGTGAACTCCTCTGAGCTCACGTACCTGACCTTGACCCCCGGGTACAGGGTCTGGGCATAGTGCCCGATGGCGTGCAGCAGGTGCGTCTTGCCGAGCCCGGAGTCGCCGTAGACAAACAGCGGGTTGTAAGCCTTCGCAGGGGCCTCGGCGACGGCGACGGCGGCCGCGTGCGCGAACCGGTTACTCGACCCGATGACGAAGCTCTCGAAGGTGTACTTGGGGTTCAGCCGGGCGCCGCCCGGGCGGGGAACGGCCTGGGCGGCCCGGGCAGCGGCTGGGGCATGCACATCGTGCTGCGCGGGCGGGGCGGCGTGGTCACGATGCCCCGGGTACTCCGGTCGATGACCGTGATAGTCACCATTGGCATAGCCGGGCTGGGCGGGACCCGGATAATCCGGCTGGGCCGGGCGCGGCAGCACCTGCGGCTCGCCGGCGACCGCCAGCGGGGCGTGCGGTGCCGGGCCGGGCGACGGGGATTCATGCGGGGGAGCGGGCTGCAGCGGGGAGGCGGCCAGGATCGGCCGCTCGTCCGTGCTGGCAGGTACCCCGCCCGCCAGGCGGCCTGCGTCATCCGGGCCAGCGAAGCCCGCCGTGCCGCCCGGGGGTGACCCAAGATCATGGCCGTCGGCCTCGGCAGGGGCGAATTCCGCCGGGACAGGGCCTGCGGCCGAGGCCTGGTCGTCCACGGTGACCGCCAGCTGGATACTGCGGCCGAGCTCGGCGGAGAGCGCGTGCATGACCAGTGCGCGCAACCGGGTCTCGAGCTGCTCCTTGACGAATTCGTTCGGCGTGGCGATCAGCGCGGTATTCCCGACCAGGCCGAGCGGCCTGGTCAGCTTGAGCCATGCGCGCTGATGGGGCTTAATCTGGAGGTCAGCGAGACCATCCAGTGACCGGGCCCACACATCCGCGAGGTCTGTCTCGCTCATTGCTCGCTCCCCTCGCGCGCGCCGTACATAGTCCACAGGTCTGTCCACAGCTTGTGCACGTAACACCCCGCTCTACGCCGTCACCTTCGCTTACCGCGAGCGCAGGCGGCTACGGGCGCACCCGTGAGATTGCGTGGTTGTCCACAGCCTATGGCGCTGGACGTGGGCGTGCTTGGTAAACGGCAGTGTTCCAGTATGGCTCTCCGGTAAACGCAAGGGAACATGTTGCGTACAGGGCAGCCCGTCCCAGGCCTTCTCTTTCCCGTGCCGGGTCTTCCAATCCCGTGCTCTGGTTTGACCGCCGGCCCCCTGGACGCTTACCGTACATAGGCCGAATCCGCACGGCGGTACAGCAGGCCCATGCGGGCGCCGCGTGGCGGACTGTAAGACGATCAAATGCACCTGGAGTTCCGGTGAGCAAGCGCACGTTCCAGCCGAACAACCGTCGCAGGGCCAGGACCCACGGCTTCCGGCTGCGCATGCGCACGCGCGCTGGCCGCGCCGTCCTCACGGCGCGTCGCCACAAGAGCCGCGTGCGTCTCAGCGCCTGACGCGCTGACGTGCGCTTGCGTGCGGCGGCACAGGATGCCCGGACGTGCTCCCCAGCGAATTCAGGATGCGGCGCCGCCCGGAGTTCACGCTGACCGTGCGCTGCGGCAGCCGTGCGGGACGCCCGAATGTCACTGGCCATCTGCTGACGCGGCGTCAGTGCAGTGAATCTCCGAGGGTAGGATTCGTAGTCAGTCGTGCGGTCGGTACCGCCGTAGTGCGCAACCGCGTGAGACGTCGTCTCCGTGCGCTCGCGCGCGGTTATCTTGACGGGCTCCCGGCAGGTAGCCTTCTTGTGGTGCGTGCCAATCCCCCGGCCGCGACCGCACGCCAGGCGGATCTCGCCGCCGATCTGGATCTGGTGATGAGCAGGTTGCTGCGGCGGCAGGTTGGGGCGCTGCGTCAGGAATGAACGCGGTAAAGAGTGGCCGGATTAAGCCGGCCCGCGTGGTCTCGTCGGCCCGGCAGGACGGGCCGACGGTCATGGCACGCGTGCTTATGGCCGTGGTGACGGGCTACCGGAGGTTCGTCAGCCCGCTGCTGCCGCCACGATGCCGGTTCGAGCCTTCGTGCAGCGCCTACGCTATCGAGGCCTTGCGGGAGCACGGAGCGGCCCGCGGCCTGTGGCTGGCCGCCCGCCGCCTGGCCCGCTGCCACCCATTCAACCCGGGGGGCTACGATCCGGTGCCGCCCCGCGGTGCCGGCGGCAGGCCGTCCCGGGCCCGGGCCGGCACGCTATCCACAGAAACGCAAGGGAGCTAGCAGGTGGGGTTGCTTAACCCGTTCTACGAGGCAGTCGCATGGGTGCTGATGCGGCTGCATTCGCTGCTGAGCGTCCCCTTTGGCGCGTCGAGCGGATGGTCCTGGGGACTGTCGATCGTCCTCCTCGTCGTCTTGATGCGGCTGATCCTGGTGCCGCTGTTCGTCAAGCAGATGCACGCCCAGCGGAAGATGGCGGCACTCGCCCCCCAGGTGGCGGCGCTGCGGAAGAAATACAAGAACGACAAGCAGACCATGAACCAGGAGGTCATGAAGCTCTACCAGGAGAACGGCGCGAACCCGCTCGCGGGCTGCCTTCCCCTGGTGGTCCAGCTTCCTGTGTTCTTCGCACTGTTCAACGTGCTGCGCACGATCGCCGAGGACAAGACGGCCTACGGGCTGACCCCGGCCATCGTGGCGAGCGCGCAGCACGCGCACATCATCACCGCGACGATCGCCGACCGGATCGTCACCACACCGCTGCCGCCGTATCATCTGGCACCGGGTCCCGTCGGCGCGAAGATCGTCATCGGTATCACGGTCCTGATCAGCGCGACGACCACGTTCCTTACCATGCGGCAGAGCGTCAAGCGCGGCATCGGCGTCCAGCCTGGGCAGGATCCGGACAACCCGATGGCGAACTCGCAGAAGTACATGATGTACATCGCCCCGCTGTTCGCGCTGAGCGGCATGTACTGGCAGTTCGGGCTCGTCCTGTACTGGGTCACGACGAACGTGTGGACGCTGGGCCAGCAGCACATCCTCTTCAAGAACTTCCATCCGATGACGGATGGTGCCGAAGCGGCGAGCGCGGTCGGGCCGGCGGCGAAGGGCACGGCCGCGCCGGCGAAGGCAGCCGCGGCCGGGAGCGCGCCAGCCAGGAACACGCCTGCCAGGAGCGCGGCAGCGAAGACCACAGGCAGGGATGCCGCGGCGGCCAGCAGCGACGGCAAGGCCGGTGCCTCGGCCGCCGGGAAGGGTGCGGCGAACGGGGCCTCGGCGTCCTCCGGTGGCAGGACGAATGCTGGTGCCACTGCGAAGCCCGGTGGGAAGGGAACCGATGGCCAGCGCGCCCGCGGAACACAGCAGCGTCCCGTCGGCCGCCCGGCCGCCGCAGGCCCTGCGCGCCCGCAGGCCCAGGGAGCCGACAAGCCGTCGGATGGCGCACAGCGGCGCGGCCTCGGCAGGCTGGTCAGGGGCAAGCCGGAGCCGGAGCCGGAGCCGGAGGTCCCGGCGGCTAGGCTCGTCAGGCAGCAGCCGGTGCGGCAATCGCGCAGTAAGCGTTCGGGCAAGCGGTGACTGACCCGAAGGGACCAGGCTGCTCTCGACGGGAGGTGCGGTCGTGAGCCAGGCAGAGGACATGCTGAGTGACGTACCAGGCAACAACCGGGGCACGATGGTGAGCACGGATCCCGCGCGGCCCTCGGCCGCCACCGAGGCCGACTCGGATCTCGGGGCGGTCGCAGACATGGCGGACGCTGAGGCTGACGCGGACGATCTGGACGAGCAGCCCAGCCGGGACGGCACGGGCGAAGAGGATTCCCCCGTCAGCATCGCCGATCTTGAGCAGGAAAGCGAGATCGCCGCGGACTACGTGGAGGGCCTGCTCGACATCGCGGACATGGACGGCGACATCGATATGGATGTCGAGGGCAACCGGGCGGTCGTCTCTGTGGTGGGCGCGACGCTCGATGAGCTGGTCGGCCCCCGTGGTGAGGTACTGGAGGCGCTGCAGGAGCTGACGCGCCTTGCGGTTCACCGGCAGACCGGCATACGGGCGAGGCTGATGCTCGACGTGGGCGGCTACCGCGCGCGGCGCCGTGCCGAGCTCACCGAGGTGGGGCGTGACGCTGCGGATGAAGTCAAGAGGACGGGCGTACCCAAGCCGCTTGCCGCGATGACGCCCTTTGAGCGCAAGGTCGTGCACGGCGCGGTGGCAGAAATGGGCCTGCGCAGCGAGTCAGAGGGTGAGGAGCCGAACCGGCGGGTCGTCGTGTATCCCGCTGATTGACATGCTCCTCGCCCTGAAGGACGGCGCGAGCCGCGTCGATCCCCACGACCGCGCCGCCGTGCGGCAGGGTCTGGACCGGGTACTCGCACAGCAGCGACACAAACCAGCGTCCCGCGCTGTCCCTGCTCACCGTGACTGTGGATGGCTCAGCGCCGGAGGGGCGGGGCAGTTCGGCTGCCTGTTCAGGCGAGGGATAGAAACGGTACTTATACGTCCACTTCACCACCTTCGCCGCGCCTCACACGCTAGCGGTGCTGTCCGTACAGTCACTGCACGGCACGCCGCAGGAAGGGAGCAGTGTTTCCTCCCCGGCCTGAAGGCCAGAGTCTCCACACCGCGACTCTGACGACGTCACTTTCCCCGGCGCCGCCCGATACGGCGGCAGCGGTATTCGGTCCCGCCATGCAGACGGCGTGCCGGTACGCGTCCCTTCTCGCCGAGCGCGGCGTGGAACGAGGGCTGATTGGTCCCCGGGAGGTCCCGCGTCTGTGGGAGCGGCACCTGCTGAACTGCGCGGTCGTCGCCGAGCTGATCCCGGCCGAAGCTGAGGTTGTCGACATTGGCTCGGGCGCCGGACTGCCGGGCCTTGTCATCGCGATGCTGCTGCCCAGGGTCCGTATGGTCCTGCTTGAGCCAATGCTGCGGCGCACGGCATTCCTCGATGAATGTGTCGCTGAACTGGGCCTCGCCAACGTCACGGTCTGCCGTGGCAGGGCAGAAGAGGCGGCCGGGAAGCTGTGCGCGGACGTGGCGACAGCGCGGGCGGTAGCACCGATGGACCGGCTTGCGGAACTTTCGGTGGGTGTCGTCCGGCCGGGCGGGACGGTCCTCGCGCTGAAGGGGCGCGGTGCACGGGCCGAACTCGCGAAGGCGGAGCCGGTGCTGCAGCGGCTTGGTGCGCGCGGCGCGGAGGTTCTGACGGTCGGCCACGGTATCGTCGAACCACCGACAACGGTCGTCCGGTTCCTGGTGAGAGATAACAGCCGGGGACATTGACAGCGGGAAGATCCGGAGCCGACGGTAAACGCATGGGACCTTGCCGTTACCCCATTGACCCCGAAGTGGCCTCGCGCGCAGACAACTGCAGGCGGGGCATGCGCTTGCGGAGAGGAGCAGCGTGATGGTGCCTGCGGAAGGCCTTGGCTGGCCTGACGGTCCGGCTTCCGGGGCTCCCGGCTCCGCGCTGTCCGGGTTTCCCGGGGCGGGGCACGGGCGGCCTGCGGGGCCAGGGCTGGGGTGGCCGGGAGGGCAGCCGAACGGTGATGTGGCGGTCGCCGCCACCGCCGTGGCGCCGCCGCCGCCGTCCGTTGCGGATGGTGACGGCGAGGCAACGGATGGCAGGCAGGGCAGGTCAGGTGAGCGCGTGAACGCGGCGGGCGGCGCGCCGACGGAAGGTGGGATGGTGAACGGCGCGCATCCGCCGGGCGAATCCGGTCCGGCACGGGTACAGCAGGCATTGTCGGCTGCGGTTTCACGTGGAACTATGGCTAAGCCGGCTGCGATGCCTACGGCGCAGGAGCCGCCCCTGAACGGAGTGGAGGGCGCGATGCATATGGGAACGGCGGTGCACAACAACGGCAGCGTCGGCTCGGTAGTGATACCGGAGGTGTCGCAGAATCTGCACGACACTCCGATCGCCCGCGCGGCCGAGGCAGCGGTTGGCGTCCGGGGCGCCGGCGATGGCCGGATATGGCCTCGCCCCGCACACTGCCGGATCATGACGATCGCTAACCAGAAGGGCGGCGTTGGGAAGACGACGACGGCAGTGAACCTGGCTGCGAGCCTTGCGCAGCACGGATCACGTGTTCTCGTCGTGGACCTCGACCCGCAGGGGAACGCATCCACGGCACTGGATGTGGATCATCACGTTGGGGCGCCTTCCGTCTACAACACCCTGGTCGAGGACCGGCCGCTGGCGGATATCGTCCGGCCGGTTGAGGGACTGCCCGGGCTGTATTGCGCGCCGGCCACGATCGACCTGGCGGGTGCGGAGATCGAACTCGTTCCGCTCGTTGCGCGCGAGTCAAGGCTTTCCCGCGCGGTCACGGCCTACGACCACTCAGGCCTCGACTACATATTCATCGACTGCCCGCCGTCGCTGGGCCTGCTCACGCTGAACGCACTGGTCGCGGCGAAGGAAGTCCTCATCCCCATTCAGTGCGAGTACTACGCGCTGGAAGGGCTCGAGCAACTGCTCAGAACCGTAGACCTGGTGAAGGGCCACCTGAATCCGCACCTGCAGGTCTCGACGATCCTGCTGACGATGTACGACGGGCGCACCCGGCTGGCATCCCAGGTTGCCGACGATGTGCGGTCGCACTTCGGCGAGGTCGTTCTGCAGTCCATCATCCCGCGAAGCGTGCGTGTGTCCGAGGCGCCGAGCTACGGGCAGTCCGTGATCACGTACGACCCCGGCTCCACTGGCTCGATCGCCTACGTCGAGGCTGCGCGGGAACTATCCATGCGCAGCGCGGACATAGACGCTTAACGGCGCCTATCGGCGCCACCGCAGGTGGGGGGAGCCTATGCAGCCCTCCGGCGGCGCCGCTGATGGGCGCTGACGGTCCGCTCCACGTCCGAACGTGGCGCGCTGGGGGGACACCCCCCAGTCCCCCCGAGCGCCGCCTCCGGGGCATACGGCTCCCCGCGCACGGAAAACCATCTGGTACGCACAGGGAGCCTATGCAGCCCTCCGGCGGCGCGGGGGAGCCTGCGCCCGCTCCGGCGGCGCCTGCGACGGTGCGTTTGACGGCCCACTGAAGTCCCGGGTTGCTGGACCGGGGGGACACCCCCCAGGCCCCCCAAGCGCCACCTCGGGGCACACGGCCCCCAGGCAGAGCAGACACGGTGACGGGGAGCCGATGACCCGCTCCGGCGGCACCGCTGGTGGTCGACAGTCCGCCCCACGTCCCAACGCGGCGCGCCGGGGATACCCCTAGGCCTCCCGAGCGCCGCCTCCGGGGGCATACGGCTCCCTCGTGAGCCAGCCACCGCCGTGCCGGGCCGGGTGGCGATGTGTGGTTTAGCGGCAGCCGATCGCACCCTGGCGGCTCCCGCGGTAGCGCCTGGTGTCGCGTGAATCGGTTCGCATGTTGGCTTCGGTAGTGCCAGGCCCGGAATGACCTGGCAGGATAGCCGGTGGGCTAGACATTGCGGAGCAAGGAGATGCAGTGACTCAGCAAAGGCGAGGGCTTGGCAAGGGGCTCGGCGCGCTTATCCCGGCTGCGGGAGGCATCGGCGGGAGCGAACCGGCGGCGGGCGTAAGAACCGCAGTCATGCCGGACCAGAACGTCACGGTCGCTCCCGACGGCATGCCCGCCGCCGAGCCGATCGCTGGTGCGTACTTCGAGGAGGTGGCGATCGGCTCGATCACGCCCAATCCCCGTCAGCCGCGGCGCACCTTCGATGAGGATGCGCTGGATGAGCTGGCCTCCTCGATACGAGAAGTCGGCCTGCTGCAGCCAGTTGTCGTCCGCAAGGTCATGCCCGGGCACTACGAACTGATCATGGGAGAACGCAGGTGGCGTGCCTCGCAGCGGGCGGACCTGGAATATATCCCGGCGATCGTCCGTGAGACTGCCGACACCGATCTGCTGCGCGACGCGCTCATAGAGAACCTGCACCGGCAGCAACTCGATCCCCTGGAGGAAGCCGCCGCCTACCAGCAGCTGCTCGATGACTTCGGGGCCACCCATGAACAGCTGGCACGGAAGATCGGCCGATCCAGGCCGCACATCTCCAACACCCTTCGCCTGCTGAACCTGCCGCCGGCTGTGCAGAAGCGTGTCGCCGCCGGCGTACTGAGCGCCGGGCACGCTCGCGCGCTGCTGTCTCT
>DASQVO010000314.1:0-3326 GCA_035640715.1 Streptosporangiaceae bacterium | reverse complement strand
AAATGTCGGGCCGCAGCCGGCGTGTTATCCCGAGGGCGGCGTCCGCCAGCAGCAGGTCAAGGGCTGAGGTGGCCTCGGCAGCGTCGGCAAAAATCTCCGGCATGGCCGCCGCCTTCCGGTGCCGTCACGCGCTGTCCCCGGCCGACGGCAGCTCCGCGTAGGTCAGCGCCCGATCGCCCTGCCGCAGCGCCAGGAACTCGCCCCTTGCTGCCTGCGCATCGCACACAATCCCGGCCAGGTCCGCCACCTTGCGCTCCTCTCTGCCCAGACCAGCGGTATTGCTGATGCTGTCATCCCATTCGCCCCGCGCGGCCCTGTCAATAGACCGGCGCACGGCCATCTCAGGCCATTGAGTGCCGTGGTGGGCTGAGTGCAGCAAAGAGGCGTATGCGACCGGCATCGCGGACGTGGTCACCGCGCTGAAGAACTGGCAGGACTGCAGGACCGGCAAGCGGGAAGGCCCGAAGATGCGGTTCTACCCAAGCAGCAAGACCTGCTCGCGTGCGGGCACGTCAACGCCAGCCTTACGCTGAGCGACCGAACCTGGACCTGCCCGGGCTGCGGGACCGAACACGATAGGGACGAGAACGCCGGGACCAACCTGGCGCGTCTCCCGGCCAGTTGGGCCGAGGCGCAGAGCGACGGTAAGACCGCCCCCGTGCGGCGCGTCGCGGTGAAGCGCGTGAACCACCCGGGAAGGGTGGCGGCATGAGCGCTATGAGCGCTCGGCCGCGACGGGCTCGAACGTGGAGGTACGCTGCATCCCCGCGGCCCGGCCCTTGGCCGCGATCACCAGGGCCATCTTGCGGGAGGCCTCGTCGATCATCTCGTCGCCGAGCATGGCCGACCCCTTCGCCCCGCCAGCCTCCGAGGTGTACCAGTCGTAGGCGTCCAGGATCAGCTCCGCATGGTCGTAGTCCTCCTGCGAGGGGGAGAAGATCTCGTTGGCGGCGGCGATCTGGTCGGGGTGCAGCACCCACTTGCCGTCGAATCCCAGGGCGGCGGCCCGCCTGGCCACCGCCCGGAAGCCGTCGGTGTTGCGTATCTGCAGGTAGGGTCCGTCGATCGCCTGCAGATCGTGGGCGCGGGCGGCCATCAGGATGCGCATGAGGATGTAGTGGTAAGCGTCCGCCGGGTAGCCAGGGGGCTGCTCACCGACCACGAGCGACCTCATGTTGATCGAGGCCATGAAGTCCGCGGGGCCGAAGATGATGGTCTCCAGCCGCGGCGAGGAGGCGGCGATCGCGTCAACGTTCACCAGGCCCCTGGCGTTCTCGATCTGGGCTTCGATGCCGATCCGGCCAACCTCGAAACCCATCGTCTTCTCGATCTGGGTGAGCAGCAGGTCCAGCGCCGTGACCTGGTCGGCGTCCTGCACCTTCGGCAGCATGATGCAGTCCAGGTTGGGCCCCGCGCCCTCGACCACCGTGATCACGTCCCGGTAGGTCCAGTGCGTGGTCCAGTCGTTGACCCGGACGACACGGGTCTTGCCGCTCCAGTCGCCGCTGTTGAGCGCGTCGACGATTGTGTGCCGGGCGCTCTCCTTGACCAGCGGCGCGCACGCGTCCTCCAGGTCGAGGAATACCTGGTCGGCGGGAAGGCCCTGGGCCTTTTCCAGGAAGCGCGGGTTGCTGCCGGGGACGGCCAGGCAGGAGCGGCGCGGGCGCAACCCGGCAGTCGCGGCGGCGGGTGCGGTCGTTGCGGTAGTCATTTCAGGTCGTGTCATCCTTCGATTGTCGCGGGTGCGGAAGCTGCGGGGCTGCCGCGGCTGAAGCCCGTGGGCGGCGCGGATCACGGTCTCACAGCGCGGGACGTTCGTCCTTTTGCCTGGACTCTTCGTCCTCTTGCCGGGGCTCGATGTCTGTGCACAGCATCGACACTGTGTGCTTCCTGGCTGCGAGCCATTCTGCCTGCATGACGGCAGACCTGGACAGTCAACGGCGGCCCTGGCAGGTAAGGGGAAAGTCATGAGCGAACTGAACGATGTCGTGGTGCTGTCCGGCACCCGGACCGCCGTCGGCCGGTATGGCGGCGGCCTGGCGGGCGTCCCGCCGTGCGACCTGGCGGCGACAGTAGTCCGCGAGGCGGTGCGCCGGTCCAGCGTCGATCCGGAGGACTTTGGCCACGCGGTCTTCGGCAACGTGATTCACACCGAGCCCAGGGACATGTACCTGAGCCGGGTCGCCGCCGTCAACGGCGGCCTTCCCGTCACCACGCCGGCCTTGACCGTCAACCGGCTGTGCGGTAGCGGGCTGCAGGCCATCGTCTCGGCCGCCCAGGCCATCGCGCTTGGTGACGCCGATGTCGCGGTAGCAGGCGGTGCCGAGTCAATGAGCCGCGGCCCATACTGGCTGCCGAGCATGCGCTGGGGCCAGCGGATGGGGGACGGCGCGGCCATCGACCCGGTGGTCGGCGCGCTGAACGACCCGTTCCACGCCTGCCACATGGGCGTGACGGCGGAAAACGTGGCCGAGGATTACGGGGTCTCCCGCGAGGACCAGGACGCGCTGGCGGTCGAAAGCCACCGCCGGGCTGCGGCGGCGGTAGCGGCGCACTACTTCGATGAGCAGATCACACCCGTCCAGGTGCCCGCCAAGAAGGGCACCGTCGAGGTGGCCACCGATGAGCACATCCGGCCGGACGCCAACATGGACGCCATGGCGCGGCTGCGCCCGGCGTTCTCCGAGGAAGGAACGGTAACAGCCGGGAATGCCTCGGGAATGAACGATGCGGCGGCCGCCGTCGTGCTCACCAGCGGCGCCTACGCCAGCAGCCACGGCCTGCAGCCGATGGGCCGCCTGGTCGCCTACAGTCACGCCGGCGTTGAGCCCAGGGTCATGGGCATCGGCCCAGTGCCAGCGGTCAGGAAGGTCCTGGAGCGGAGCGGCCTGAAACTCGACGAGATGGACGTGATCGAGCTGAACGAGGCATTCGCCGCTCAGGCCCTCGCCGTCATCCGCGAACTCGGCCTGCCGCCCGACCGGACTAACCCCAACGGCAGCGGCATCTCGCTCGGGCATCCGGTTGCCGCCACCGGCGCCATCCTTACCGTCAAGGCGCTTTATGAGCTGAAGCGGGTAGGTGGCCGGTACGCGCTGGTGACCATGTGCATCGGCGGCGGTCAGGGCATCGCCGCGATCTACGAGCGACTGTGAGCAGATTGCCACACGTCCGGCGCCGGCCGCGCAATCTGCCTCGTTCAGGTCCAGCACCGCCACGGGCATCCCATCGGCGGCGAGCCGGCGAGCGGGCTGCCCCGATGCCCCGGGGCAGCTCCGGTCACAATGGCAACTCGCTGCGTCTCCTCTGACATTTCCGTACCTTTC
>DASQVO010000313.1:0-8439 GCA_035640715.1 Streptosporangiaceae bacterium | reverse complement strand
CCCGGCGCTCGGCGGCGGCTGCGAGCTCGCGCTGGCCTGTGACTTCCGGCTGGCGACCGCACGCGCCGTCTTCGCCCAGCCGGAGCTGTCACTCGGCATCCTGGCGGGCGCGGGCGCCAACTGGCGGCTGGCACAACTGGCCGGCCTGGCTGTCGCGCGCCGGATGCTCTACACGGGCGCCCGCCTCGACGCCAGCGCGGCCCTCCAGGCTGGGCTGGTCGACGAGATCGCCGATGACGTGGCCGTCCGCGGCCGCGAGATGGCTGAGGCGATCGGCACGCGCTCCTGGCGTGCGCTCGAACTGACCAAGCTGGCCCTGCGCAGCCAGCGCCCCGCCACGACCACCTTCGATGTGGCCGCGCAGGCGCTGCTGTTCGGCAGTCAGGACAAATACGACCGCATGACCGCTTTCCTGCAGCGGAAACGCGGATGAGAGCTAACTGGAGGCCGCGATGACGCCAGTGCTGCAGAGCTACAGCCAGGACCGCTGGCAGGACGGGGCGGGTGAGCTGATGCCGTTGCCGGATGCCGCGACAGGCGAGCCGGTAGCGGCGATTCCGCGCACCGGGCCCGCTATCGCGGCGATGCTCGGGTACGCCAGGACGGTAGGCGGCCCGGCACTGCGCGCGCTCACCTTTACCCAGCGCGCCGCCATCCTCAAGGCCCTGGCACGGTGCCTGTCCGGGCACGTGGACGAGTTCGCGGCCCTGTCCGCGCGTACCGGCGCGACTCGCCGCGATACAACCGTCGACGTCGACGGCGGGATCGGCACGCTTGCCGTCTACGCCAGCAAGGCGGGCAAGGAACTGCCCGACGCACACGTGCTCCCCGACGGGCCGGCCGAGCCGCTGGGAAAGGGCGGCACGTTCGCCGGCAGGCACATCCGGACCCCCGGCTCGGCGCTGCGGTGCAGGTCAACGCGTTCAACTTCCCGGTCTGGGGGATGCTGGAGAAGTTCGCGCCCGCGTTCCTGGCCGGGATGCCCTCGGTGGTCAAACCCGCCAGCCAGACCGCCTACCTCACCGAGCTCGTCGTGCGCCGCATCACCGAATCCGGCCTGCTGCCCGAGGGCAGCCTGTCCCTGCTATGCGCCGGGCCCGGCGACCTGCTGGACAACCTGTCCAGTCAGGACACGCTCTCCTTCACCGGATCCGCGTCCACCGCGCTCGCGCTGCGCACCCACCCCGTCGTCGC
Organism: Streptosporangiaceae bacterium; assembly: GCA_035640715.1. Lineage (GTDB taxonomy): Bacteria > Actinomycetota > Actinomycetes > Streptosporangiales > Streptosporangiaceae > DASQVO01. The sequence continues at coordinate 7,245 of DASQVO010000313.1, read as the reverse complement.
GGGCCGGGCGGTCCCGTTCAACGCCGAGGCCGACTCACTGAACTGCTCCATCCTCGGGCCTGACGTCACGGACAGCGACCCGGAGTTCGAACTGTACGTCGACCAGCTCGTCACAGAGATGACCATCAAGGCCGGGCAGAAATGCACGGCGATCCGCCGCGCGTTCGTCCCCGCCTCCCTGGCCGCGGCTGTGACAGACGCGGTGTCCGACAAGCTGGCCGCCGTCGTCGTCGGTCATCCCGCCGATCCGGGCACGATGATGGGCCCGCTTGCGAGCCAGGCCCAGCGGGAAGAGGTGCGCAACGCGGTCGGGAAGCTGACCGCCGCCGCCCGGCGCGTTTACGGCGACCCGGACACCGTAGACGTGCACGGCGCCGACCCCAGCCGCGGCGCGTTCCTGTCCCCGATCCTGCTGCGCTGCGACGATGCCTCGGCCGCCGCACCACACGAAATCGAGGCCTTCGGGCCGGTCAGCACGATCATCCCCTACGACGGCATCAACGAGGTGGTCGGCCTGGCCGCCCGCGGAGACGGCAGCCTGGCCGGCTCGGTCATTACCCGCGACCCGGACGCGGCGTCCCGGCTCATCGCCGGACTCGCCCCCTGGCACGGCAGACTGCTGATCCTGAACCGCGAAGACGCCGCCGAATCCACCGGGCACGGGGTCGCCATGCCGCAGCTAACCCACGGTGGCCCCGGCCGGGCCGGCGGCGGCGCCGAACTGGGTGGCCTGCGCGCCCTGGATCACTACCTGCATCGCGCCGCAGTCCAGGGTCACCCCGATATCCTCAATGGCCTCGCATAACTCATCGAGTTCACCGTGCACCACCTGCGCCAGCCGCGATGCGCTGGTCCCGCGGTCAGCCGCACCGCGACTCCCGGATAGCCCAATCCTCACACGCCCACCTCCCGCAGGAGGCTCTGATCATGGCAGTACGTCGATTGACCAATCACCCGGCGTCAGGAGTTAAATCGGGCAAGCTCCTCCGGCAGCCGCAGCACCTCCGCCGGAAGCAGCGATTCCCACAACGAGGGCCGATCGCCGATGGTGCGGAACATGATGGCCTCGATTCCTTCTAGCCCAAGGGGCCGAGGCCATCCTCCCGCCAACACGACGACGATCACACACCGCCACCCGGGATTTTCAGGTCGAAGTAGCTAGTCAGTATTGCCCGCCTGAGGCGTAAATGACGTCGCCGGTGATCCACTTGGCGTCGTCGGAGGCAAGGAACACAGCTACGGGGGCGATGTCCTCTGGCGTGCCGCGACGCCCGAGGGGGATGGCGGCGACGAGCCGGGCGTCCACACTGCCGCCGGACTGCCTCACCGCGCGGGCGCCTTCGGTGTCGGTCGCGCCCGGAGCGATGGCGTTGACCCGGATCTTACGGTCGGCAACCTCCTTGGCGAGAACCCTGGTGAGAGTCATTAGAGCGCTCTTGGTCGATGTATAGAGGGCCGAACGCGGATAATTGGTCGAGATGCCGGCGGTCAAGATGCTGATGATCGAACCGCCGTCGGGACTGACCTGCCTGAGGTACTCCTGGGCGACGAGGATAGACCCGAGCACGTTGATGTCGAACTGCCGGCGGAACTCCGTCTCTGTGATGTCTTCGAACGGCTGGAACGTGTAGACGGCCGCGTTGTCGACCACGATGTCGACCACCCCGAAGGCTTCATTGACTTCCGCGAACATTCGCCTTACTTCCTCGGCGTGCGACTTGTCGGCCCTGGCCGTCATGGCCCGTCCGCCGCTGTCCTGGATCTCAGCGACGGTCCGCTTGGCAGCTTCCTCGTCACTCGCGTAGTTGACCGCGACCGAGGCGCCGGCCTCAGCGAGCGACCTGGAGATGGCTCGCCCAATGCCCTTGCTCCCACCGGTGACTAGCGCGACCCGGCCTTCGAGTGTGTTCATGACGTTCCTCCAGCGATGCAGATGGCTCATATATCGAAGTTCGTCGAACGACGATACATGAATTATTCTGGAGGAGCGACACTCGAGGGGCAGGTACATGCGTCAGCTATGGCATCCTGAGCTTGACCAGGTCAGCTTGGCTCGCGTGCTCACCGCATTGGGCGATCCGGTTCGGCTGGCGATCATCCGGACACTGGCCGACGGCGAGGAACACACGCGTAGCGACTTCGACAGCAACGAACTGGCTCAGTCCACGCTGAGCCACCATGTGAAGATGCTCCGCGAAGCGGGACTCACCCGCACACGCTGGGAGAGCGTCCGCTGTTTTCTGTCCCTGCGCCCAGAGTTCGAGGATCGGTTCCCCGGCCTCCTCACCGCGATCCTCGACCAGGCCGCCGATCCGCCGGCCGGGCCACCGGTCTCTGCCTCCCGGCCCCCGCTTCCGAGACCGGTGCGCTAGCTACTTCGACCGGAAAGCGTTGCGGGCATCGGATGGACCATCCGGCAGGCACGCAAGAAAGACCTGCGATCGGTCACGCTCACCCGCCTCGACGCCGATACGCCGTAGTCCCAGCCCACGTGCCGCTTGCATGCAGTCCGCAAACAGGCACAGGCCCAGCACCGCCGGCGCTCTACCACGTATGGGGCCGTAATCGGGTTCAAGAGCTAATCGGTCAGGAAGCCGCGCCGGTGTCCTGGCGTGCGTCCTGGCCGCGGGCGTCGTGCCGCACCTTAACGCTCTCACGGTGGCGGTAGAAGGCGACGTCTTCCGGTGGCAGCGGGGTGTTGCCGAGAATCAGGTCGGCAGCCTTCTCGGCCATCATCATGACCGGTGCATAGATGTTGCCATTTGTGACGTAGGGCATGGCGGAGGCGTCCGTAACGCGCAGTCCCTGCAGCCCGTGCACCCGCATGCTGCCCGGGTCGACGACTGACATCGCGTCCGTGCCCATCTTGGCCGTGCAGGATGGATGCAGCGCGGTTTCGCCGTCACGGGCCACCCAGTCGAGGATTTCCTCCTCCGACTGAATATCAGGCCCGGGGGAGATCTCCCCGCCGTTGAACTCCTCCAGCGCGGGCTGATTGAGGATTGTGCGCGCGACGCGGATGGCCTCCACCCATTCGCGGCGGTCCTGCACGGTTGACAGGTAGTTGAACCGCAGCGCCGGATGCACATCCGGGCTTGTGGAGCGGATCTTCACGCTGCCGCGGGCATCGGAGTACATCGGCCCGATGTGGACCTGATAGCCGTGCCCGCCTGCGGGAGCCGAGCCGTCGTAGCGAATGGCAACCGGCAGGAAGTGGAACATCAGGTTCGGGTAGTCCACGTCCTCATTGCTGCGCACGAAACCGCCGCCCTCGAAATGGTTGGTCGCGGCGGGGCCGGAGCGGAAAAGCAGCCATTGCGCGCCGATGTAGGGCCGCTTCCACTTCGCCAGTGCCGGCTGCATCGACACCGGCTTCTTACAGGCGTACTGGACGTAGACCTCGAGATGATCCTGGAGGTTCTCGCCCACGCCGGGGAGGTCGGCCACCACGTCGATGCCCAGAGCCGCTAGTTCCCTGGCGTTGCCGACCCCGGACAGCTGCAGTAGCTGTGGGGTGTTGATGGCACCGCCGCACAGGATGATCTCCTTGCCGTACACCTCGGCCGGCAGCCCCCGGCCCGGCTGGTACTCGACCCCCACGGCGCGGGTGCCGTTGAAAAGGAGCCGGGTGACGTGCGCGCGCGTGGTGACGGTCAGGTTCGGCCGCCCCATGACCGGGTGCAGGTAGGCCCGCGCCGCAGACAGGCGGCGGCCCCGGTGGATGTTGCGGTCGAAGGCGGCGAAGCCCTCTTGCCGGTAGCCGTTGACGTCATCGGTTCGCGGGTAGCCGGCCTGCTCTGCGGCGGCGAAGAAGGCCTGGAACAGCGGGCCTGTGGCCGGGCCGCGCTCCAGTATCAGCGGCCCAGCGTGCCCCCGGAAGACATCGTCGCCCGCCAGGCAGTTCTCCATGCGCTTGAAATACGGCAGGCAATGCGCGTAGTCCCAGTTCTCCATGCCCGGGTCGCCCGCCCAGCGCTCGTAGTCGAGGGGATTTCCGCGCTGGAAGATCATCCCGTTGATGCTGCTGGAGCCGCCGAGCAGTTTCCCCCGGGCATGGTATATACGCCTGTGGTGCATGTGGGGCTCTGGTTCTGAGTGGTAGCCCCAGTCGTAGAAGCGGTTGCCAATCGGGAACGTCAGTGCGGCCGGCATGTGGATCAGGACGTCCCACGGGTAATCCGGCCGCCCGGCTTCGAGTACCAGTATCTCGCTGGACGGGTCCGCGGACAGCCGGTTGGCCAGGGCGCTGCCGGCAGAGCCGCCGCCGACGATGATGAAGTCGTAGTTTCGCGTGCTCATCGGGATCCTTCCAGAACCGGGTTGGCGTCGGCGATCCCGGCGTAGGAGCTGAAGACCGCTGCGGCATCGTCGACATGCTCGAACGCCTCGCGGGCGGCGGCGATGGCCCGTTCCACGTCGTCCGGGGAAGTCCCGGCCACCGTCTCGAGAACGCTCACGTCGAACGGATTCAGCGTCTGCGAGGCTGCGCCGGATCCGGAGGCGGCCCACTTCCCGCCGCTGTACAGCTCCTTCACGTCGTGCTCCTCTCGGGCACGCGACTTGCGTACGTTTGTACATGAGAAATGTACGAATGTCCATATTCTCCGGCGACATATATCATCCGGGCATTGAGGAGGCTGTGCATCGTGTCTGTCAGCGGAGACACCGGCCGGCGTGGGCGCGGTCCCACCGATCACGCGCGGCGGGAGCGGATCGCGCGGGCTGCCATCGCCGTGGTCGCCGAACGCGGTGTGGAAGGCGTGACACATCGTGCGGTAGCCGCCGCAGCCGGAGTGCCGCTTGGCTCTACGACCTACCATTTCGCCACGCTGGATGACCTGCTAGCCGTGGCGTTGCGCGCTGCCGCTGAGGACAACATCGAGCGGCTCCGTGAGTGGGAACGGAGTCTGCCCCGCGACGCTGACCTTACTGCCGCGCTCACCGATCTGGTCATGCGAGGGCTCACGGAGGAACGCCCCCAGACAGTGGTCGGCTACGAACTGTATGTCGCCGCGCTTCACCGGCCGCACCTCCGGCCGGCCAGCACCGCCTGGGATGATGCGCTCGCCGAACTCTTCGCATCCCGCACCGATCTCGTCACAGGCCGGCTACTTGCGGCTATCTTCTGCGGCCTGGAACTCCAGGCACTGCTCGCAGAACCTCTTCCCACGCGCAACACCATCGAGGCGGTCTTCCGCCGGGCAATCCCGTGAATTCGGTGACTACTGACCGGGCGGACGCGCGGTATCGAGCTGCACCCAGCGGGCGGGAGCCACGATGACGAGTGAGCCGGACGTGATCAGCTTGCTGCACCGGCCGGCCGTCCGGGCCGCAGGTCAGCGGCGATGTCCTGCACCTGCTGCAGGGCAGCGGCACGGGTGAGTGCACGGCCACGCTGCACCAGTGGCATGACATCGGCGCCATGCTGTCCCCTCCCGCTGTCTTCAGGCGCTGAAGCGGGCGGTGGCCAGCACCTTCCCGTTCGCGGCGGTCAGCCGGGCACCGGTCACGGTGGCCGCCGGTACCGGTTCGGGGCTGCCCCAGTAGCCGTAGCCGCCGTTCAGCCGGAATGACCCGATGGTGATGATGTGCCCGTCCCGGCCTTCCAGCTGGCAGATAACGGTGCCGTTGCCCGAGTCGGCATCCACGGCCATGTACAGCCACCGCGGGCTGCCGCCGTAGAGGAAGATTTTCCCGACGGTATGGTGACTGGCCGTGATCAGGGCAGCCGTGTGCAGCGTGGCCCCCGTCGTGCTGCCCGCGGAGGGCGGAGCCGGCGCGGTGCCGCGCAGTCCCCAGCCGCCCAGCCCGCATGCAGCCGCGATGACCGTGCCCGCCGCAGCGGCCAGCAGCCACCGTGTCCACGGGCGCCTGCGGCCCTGCCCGGCGTGACCGAGCCGGCTCATCACCCGGGTCTCGAAGCCAACCGGCGGCTCGATGCCCGGCAGCAGCCCCAGCAGGTTCTCGCCGGTGATGGTCAGCTGCCGGACGTGGTCCCGGCACGCATCGCACCTGTCCAGGTGCGCGATGGCCTGCGCCCGTTCCCGGCCGGTGACCACACCGAGCGCTAGCTCCGCGGCCACCTCAGCGAGGTCGTCGCAGCCCATTTCGTTTATCTCACTCATCGGCTGCATCCTCCGGGAGGTAGGCGGCACGCAGCTTCTCCATGCCGTCCCTGATGCGGGTCTTCGCGGTCCCGAGGGGGATCCGCTCCGCGTCGGCGATCTGCCGTGCGGTCATACCGTAGATCCCGGCCATCGCCACGGCGCGGGCCTGCGGGACGGGCAGGCGCGCCAGCGCCCGGCGTAGCTCCGCGGCGTTGTCGTGAGCCAGGGCGAGCCGTTCCGGGGTATCGGTCATCGCCGTGAGCAGAGCCGGAAGTTCCTCCGGGTCCACCGGCGCGGACGTCCGGGCGCGGAGGGTGTCAATGGCCACGTTGTGGGCGATCGTCGTCAGCCACGTGCGGACCGATCCACGGCGTGAATCGTAGACCTGGGCATGCCGCCAGGCACGCTCAAAGGTCTGCTGGGCGACATCCTCAGCGGTGGCCGGGTTGCCGATCATAGTGAGCGCGACCCCGAAGACCACGCGCTGGAAACGGCGCACGAACGCAACCGCGAGGTCGGCGTTGCCCGCGCCGAGGCCCTCGAGCAGCATTTCGTCCGGCAGCCGGTCCACTGGGATGCCTCTATCGTGCACATCCAATTATACGGGCGAGGTGGCCTACGGGATTGATTGTGCATCAGCCGGGCCTTCCCGGCCGTGCGTGGCCCATTCCGCTTCCACCTCGAGCGGGACAGCGCCGGGCGGCCAGGATGAGTCCCGTGCCCGCCAGGAGCAGGCCCGCGCCGCCGGACTCCACCACCAGTGACAAGCCGGCGTAGGGTGCCGCGAGGCTGTCCTTGAAGCCAAACAGGCCGATCTGTGCGCTGAGCAGCAGCCCGATCGCAGTGCCGGCCATCAGGCCAGCTCCCGCCAGCATCAGCCCCAGCCAGCGGAACACCCCGAGGGGCACGGCGAAGAGAATGCCTACGATGCCCTGGGCCAGGAACAGCGGCCCGATAACCGAGATGCCGCTGTAGCCCTGGGCCCACAGGTAAAGGTGGATGACCGCGGACACGATGATGAGGATGGCGCTGACGAGCGCCAGGACGTTGACCACCCACCGGGCGGCCGGTGACCTGAGGCCGCCCGGCCCCCACGTCATCGCCAGGGCAGCCCGGCGCAGCCGGCGGTCCCGGCCCC
>DASQVO010000312.1:0-3943 GCA_035640715.1 Streptosporangiaceae bacterium | reverse complement strand
CTCACCGCCCCAGATGGTCCCGTCGGTGCCGTAGCCGGTGCCATCGAACGCGACCCCGATGACGGGACCGTTCTCGCCGTTGTCGGCCAGGCACGAGGCGATGTGCGCGTGGTGGTGCTGGACCCCCTCCAGGTCAACTCCTTCCAGGTCAAGGGCGTACTTGGTGGAGAGATATTCCGGGTGCAGGTCGTAGGCCACGATCCGGGCGTCGATATCGAACAGCCGCCGGAAATGCTCGATGCCCTCGGTGAACGAGCGCAGCGTCTCCGCGTTTTCCAGATCGCCGATGTGGTGGGAGATGAACGCGTGGTCACCCTTGGCGAGGCAGAACGTGTTCTTCAGCTCGGCCCCGCAGGCCAGGACCGGCCGCGGGAACCGCACCCGCACCGGTACCGGCTCTGGCACGTATCCGCGGGACCGCCGGACCAGCATCTCCCGGCCGCGGAACTCGCGCACCACCGAGTCATCGGTCCTGATGTGGATCGCCCGGTCATGGGTCAGGAAGGCATCCGCGATGCCGCCCAGGCGCGCGAGCGCGTCGTCGTCCCGGTAGGCGATCGGCTCATCGGAAATATTTCCGCTGGTCAGGACGATAGGACGGTCTACCGCCCGGAGCAGGAGATGGTGCAGGGGGGTATAGGGCAGCATGATTCCCAGATGGCGGTTCCCGGGAGCCACCGCCTCCGCGATGGCAGGCCCTGGCCGCACCGCCCCGGCTCCCGCCGGCATCGGCCGGGCCGCCCGAGGCCGGCGGGGCAGCAGCACGATGGGCCGCCGCGGGGTGGCCAGCAGCGCGGCCGCCGCCGCGTTCACGTCACACAGCCGCCGGGCCGCCGCGATGTCCTGGGCCATCACCGCGAATGGCTTGTCCTCGCGATGCTTGCGCTCCCGCAGCGCCGCCGCCGCCTTTTCGGATGCCGCGTCGACGGCCAGGTGATAACCGCCAAGTCCCTTGACGGCCAGGATCTGGCCGTCCCTGAGCAGGGCCGCGGCGGTGGCCACCGGGTCGCCGCCCGGCGCCGGGTCAGCCCCGGTGCCCGCCCAGGCACCAGGCGCGGGACCTGCCCGGTCATCCATCCGCCGGTTCCACGGGGCGCCGTCCGGGTCAAGGAGGACCAGCCTAGGCCCGCACACGGGACAGCAGGTTGGCTGGGCGTGGAAGCGCCGGTTTGCGGGGTCGTGGTACTCGGCCGCGCATTGTCCGCACATTCTGAAGCTGGCCATGGTGGTCCGCGGCCGGTCATACGGCACGTCACGGACGATCGTGAACCTCGGTCCGCAGTTCGTGCAGTTGATGAACGGGTAGCCGTACCGCCGGTCGGCGGGATCGGCCAGTTCGCGCAGGCAGTCCGCGCATGTGGCCGAGTCAGCCGACACCAGCGCCCGCCGCGGGCCGCCCGGCTCGCTCGCGACGATTTCGAAGGAGCGCGAGCCGTCCGGCGCCAGCGCCGTCGTCTTCACCCGGTCGATCCTGGCCAGCGGCGGTGCGTCCCGCTCCAGGAAGCGGAGGAACTGCTCGACCGCCGCGGGCGTTCCCTCGACCTCGACGAACACCCCGTTGACGTCGTTGCCGACCAGGCCGCCGAGGCCAAGCCTGGCGGCCAGCGAGTACACGAACGGGCGGAAGCCGACGCCCTGGACGATCCCTTCCACCCGGACGCCTGTCCGGACGCGTTCAGTCACCATCCCAGTGTGGCCGCGTGCCTCGTCAGGTGCCAGTCTCGCGCCGGTCCTGGTCGGGCAGTGGTTCCACGTGTGGTGCCGCTTCCCCATGTTGTGCCGCTTCCCCCTCTGGTGTGGCTGTCATGCGTGGTGCTGCTTCTGCGCGCGGTTCCGGCTCCCTGCGTGCGATCGGGCTTCGGCGGGCGCCGGCTGCCCGCCTGCCGTCGCGGGTGCGCGTGGCCGTGCCACCACGCCGTCGTTCGGCATGGCTCTCAGTACCGCGTGCGGGGGTGAACAGCTTTCTCAAGCCGGAGATCTCGGCGGGTTCGGCCAGCACGAGCACCTCGTCGCCGGGCTGCATCCGGGTTTCCGATCGGGCGGGCACGAGGCGGCCGTGCCTGATGATGAAGATCACCCACGTGTTCTCGCCGCACGGCAGGTCCTCAATGGAGGTACCGGCCGCCGGAGACGCTTTGGTGACGCGGAACCGGTGCAGTCCCTCAGGTTCCTCGCGGAACCGCACGCCCAGGCTCCACGGCTCGGGATCGATGGTCCGCAGCGGCACGCCCAGCCGGTGCGCGAGCACCGGGACGAAACCGCCCTGGACGACGACGGAGAAGGCCACGACGACAAAGATGATCTCGTAGGCGCGGCTGGCCCCGGCGACGCCCGACTGCACGATGAAGGTCCCCAGCAGGACCGGTACGGCGCCCTTCAGGCCCGTCCAGAGCAGGAACAGGCGTTCACCGCGCTTCAGCCGGATCGGCAGCGTGAGCAGCCCGACCAAAAGCGGCCGGATCACGAACGCCAGCAGCGCGCCGAGCGCCAGCCCGATGCTCCAGGCGCCGCCGGCCGGCAGGTCGCGCAGGCTGATAGTCAGGCCAAGCATGATGAACGCGATGATCTCGGCCAGGCTGGCCAGCGAGGAGTGGAAGCGGGCGATCTCCCGCTTGTAGGGCGCGCGCTCGTCGCCGATGAGGATCCCGGCGGCGAAGGTGGCGAGAAACCCGGAACCGTGCGCCACGGTGGCGAGCCCGTAGATCGACAGGACGCCGGCCAGGACCCGGAGGGAGTACAGGCCTTCGTTCGGCAGCGGGACCCGGCGCATGAATTCAAGAAGGAGCCAGCCGCCCATGACGCCGATACCCGCTCCGGCCGCCATCTGGAGCACGAACGTGACCGCGACGTGGCCGGCAGCCGACCCTGGGGAACCGGTCGCGCCGATCAGTGCGATCAGCAGTGCGATGCCGACCGGATCGTTGGCGCCCGACTCGCCCTCGAGGATCACGCCGCTGCGGCCGCCTACCTCGCGGCGCCCCAGGACCGAGAAGACAACGGCCGGGTCGGTGGGGGACAGCGCCGTGCCGAGCAGCAGGGCCAGCCGCCAGGAGATGCCGAACAGGAGGTGTGCCGCGGCGGCCACGGCGCCGGCCGTGACGAAGGTGCCGGCGACCCCGAGCCACGCGGTCGCGGCGGCCGCGCCGCGGAACCGCCGCCAGCCGATGTGCATACCGCCGTCGAACAGGATGAACACCAGCGCCACCGTGACCACGCGCTGGACGGTGCCTTCCGACACCTTCGCCAGGTTCGGGAACAGGTCGGAGGCCGCCGCGGCGAAGACCAGGAAGAACGCAGGCGCAGGCACCCTGAGCCGCTCGCTCAGCCGGTTCGAGAGCACCGCCGCCAGGCCAATCAGGCCGATGGCCAGCACCGCTTGCCCGAACGGCTCTATCTCCGTCACCGGTGGCGTCCTCTCGTCGACGGGCTGAAATCACGCCGACCAGGCTTCCCGGCACCCCGTACTCCACCCTAACGTGTTGCATACACCTCCGGCCAAGCCGGGCAATCCGGGCGGCATGACATTACTGTGCCGCCTCCGTGTGGCCTTGGTGTGGCCTCGTGGAACGATGGCCCGCATGAGGCTTTCCGCAGCGGAGGCACGGCGGCGGCTGGCGGGCGCGCGGGCCGCCCACCTGGCCACCGCGGACGCCGGCGGCCAGCCACATGTCGTCGCGGTCACCTTCGCGGTCGACGGCGACCACATCTTCACCGCCGTGGACCACAAGCCGAAGACGACGGCCAACCTGAAGAGACTGCGCAACATCATGGAAAACCCGCTGGTCAGCGTGCTCGCCGATCATTACTCCGACGACTGGAGCGACCTGTGGTGGGCCCGCGCCGACGGCCGCGCGGCCATCCTCAGCGGAGCCGAAGAGATGGCCGCTCCCATCACGCTGCTGACGTCGCGCTATCCCCAGTACCGCGACGCCCGCCCCGACGG
>DASQVO010000311.1:0-23391 GCA_035640715.1 Streptosporangiaceae bacterium | reverse complement strand
CACCAACGCCGCGGCCTTCAGCCCGACCGACGTCATGCCGCTGTCCCGGTGGGCGAAGACCGCCATGCTGGTGCAATCCGCCGTGTCGATCGTGACCGTCGCGCTGGTCGTGGCCCGGGCCGTCAACATCCTCAAGTAACGCCGGGCTCATGGGCCTGCCGCGTAGGTTTGCTCCGGGCGCAGTGACATCTCGCCGACGGGCGACCCGGCGACCCGGTGACCCGGGAATTCCAGACCCGCCTGGCCGCCGTGTCCGCCCAAGCCGGCGTTGCGCGTGTGGCGGCCGCGTTCAGGGGAACGGTCTGATCGTGGCGGCGAAGAAGGCAGCCAGTAAGCGGCTCGCGTCCTACCAGGAGAAGCGCGATTTCGCGCAGACGCCGGAACCATCCGGGGCGCCCCGGCGTGGCCGGGCGCGCAAGGCGGAGACGGCGGCCAGCGAGCAGGACGGCGCCCGGCGATTTGTGGTGCAGCGGCACCGCGCACGCCGGCTGCATTACGACCTCCGGTTCGAGATTGACGGCGTGCTCGTGAGCTGGGCCGTGCCGAAGGGCCCGACCCTGGATCCGGACCTCAAGCGCATCGCCGTCCACGTGGAGGACCATCCAATCGAGTACCTCAGCTTCGAGGGCGTGATCCCGGCCGGGCAATACGGCGGCGGGGACGTGATCGTCTGGGACACCGGGACGTGGGCACCGCATGGCACCGGCGACCCGGCCGCCGCCGTCGCGGCGGGCGAACTGCACGCCGACGTGTACGGGCAAAAGCTTCGCGGGCGCCTTGTGCTGGTGCGGCGCGGCCAGGACCGCTCCGGCCAGGAGCAGTGGCTGCTGCTGCACAAGCGGGATGACTGCGCCGTCGAGGGCTGGGACCCGGAGGAGCATCCGAAGTCGGTCCTGAGCGGACGCACCAATGACGAGGTCAAGGCGGATCCGGAGCGGATGTGGCGCTCGGACCTGCCGCCGGCCCAGGCGTCGGTCGCGGTGAACCCGCCCAACGGAGGCCAGGACGTTGAGGGGCCGGGCGAGGAGGAGCTTGCGGCCCTCGAGGCGCTCGGATCCGGTGGGACCTGGGAGGTGTTCGGGCGCCGGCTCCGGCTGACGAACCTGGGCAAGGAACTCTTTCCTGCCTGCCCGGGCGGGCAGCCGGTGACCAAGCGCGAATTCATCAGCTACGCGGCCCGGATAGCACCGGTCGTGCTGCCCTATCTCGCCGGCCGGCCGCTCAACATGCACCGCTACCCGAACGGCGCGAGCACCAAGGGCTTCTGGCACAAGCAGCTGCCCGAGCACGCGCCCGATTGGGTGCCGCGCTGGGACAACTCCGAGGCCGGCCCGGGGGAAACGAGCACCTACCTGGTGGTCGATGAGCCTGCGGCGCTGGTGTGGGCCGCCAATTTCGGCGCGCTCGAGTGGCATGCCTGGACGGCGCGCGCGGACAAGCCGAGCTGCCCCACCTACGCGCTTATCGATATCGACCCGGGAACGGCCACATCCTGGGATGACGTGCTCGTCCTGGCCCGGCTGCACCGCAGTGCGCTTGACCATCTCGGCGTCCGGGCGCAGCCTAAGGTCACCGGCCGGCGCGGCATCCAGATATGGATCCCGATCGCGCCCGGACCCAGCTTCGAGGAAACCACCGCGTGGGTCGAGCAGGTCTCACGCGCCGTCGGCGACGTCGTGCCCGAGCTGGTGAGCTGGAAGTGGGATCTGCGTGACCGCGGCGGCCGTGCGCGCCTGGACTACACCCAGAACGCCGGGCACAAGACACTGGTCGCGCCCTACAGCCCGCGTCCCGCTGCGGGTGCCCCGGTTTCCGTGCCGATTGAATGGGATGAGCTCGACGACCCGGCGCTGCGGCCCGACGGCTTCACGATCCGCACGGTATTCGGCCGCCTGGCGGAGCGCGGTGACCCCTTCCGCGCGGTCCTGGACACCACCCAGACGCTGCCCCCCATCACCTAGCCCGGCAACGGACAGACGTTCGTACCGGCTAGCGAGTCCGGGCCTTCAGGCCCGGCGAGCGGCCGGTGTGCCGGACAGCAAGCGGCGCGAGCAGGCGGGGGGCTCCGGGGGAGTGTGCCACGGCAAATGGCAAAATACCAAATTCATGAAGTTCAGCGGCATCGCTACCGATGTCGAGGAAGCCGTCGCCGCGCGGATGGAATGGCAGAAGATCATCTACAGCGACCGCGAGTTTCAGGTCGTGCTCGAAGAACAGGCGCTCCGTACCCGCGCAGGCAGCCAGGAAGGCGCCGGGTCGAACCGAGGGAAGATCAGTGTCAGGGGTGATCTGTAAGGGGCCGAGCTGGCGGATAGTCCAGGTCGCACGCGGGCAGCGCGGTGGCCGACCAGCCAGCGGGTGACCGTTGTCGCGGTCATAGCCGCTGCCTCAGCCAAGGCTGGTCGGCACCCTGATGTTTCGCCTGTTTCGCCCCAATCGCGGTGATGCGGCACGATCGGGGTGTGCAGCCCGATCATGTCGCGGTCAGGTTCTGGCTTGACCCGATTCCGCCGGAGGCTATGCCGATGCTCGCGGCGCGGATGCTGGCCGAGGGCCACGACACGTCAGCGCTTCCCCGAGCCGCTGGCTTTGCCCGAGATGGTGATCCTCGCGCTGTCCGCGAGGAGTTCGGGCACGCGCTGGCCGAACTGGGCGTGTGGATCCCCGACCGCAGCGCCGCCGAGCTGGCAGCCAGGCACGCCGAAGGACGCCTCCGCCGAGTAAGAAGCCAGGCGGCGCGGATCGAGACGCGAAGGTTCGTTACGGATAAATCCGGGAATTCGATTTCGACGATCAGGCCGCCCTCCGGTCGCGGCCGCGCGCGGACAGTGCCCTCGTGCGCCGAGACGATGGAACGAACGATGGACAGGCCCAGGCCCACGCCGCCGCTGTTGCTGGTGCGGTCGGCGCCGAGCCGGCGGAACGGCTCGAACAGCGACGTCACGTCCTCCGCCGGGATATGTTGGCCAGTGTTGAGGACGGCGAGCGCGGGCTGGTCCGCAACCGCTACTTCTGCCTCTGCCCAGCCGCCTGGCTCGTTGTAGGCGATCGCGTTCGCCACCAGGTTCGCGATGAGCCGCTCCAGCAGGACGGGGTCACCGGGGACCGTGCGCTCGCTCAGCTTCCGGTGCAGCGTGACCCCGTGCTTGGCGGCCAGCTCTTCGTGCGCGTCAAGGACGGATTCCGCCAGCTCGTCCAGCCGCACCGGGATCTTGCCTGGCAGGCCACGATCGCTTTCCGCGAGAACCAGCAGTCCCTCGATCAGCCGCTCGTTCCGCTCATTCGTGCGCAGCAGCTGGACGCCGAGCCGGCGCAGCTCCTGGTCCGCGCCCGGGTCCTCCATCGCCACTTCCGTCAGCACCCGCTGGACCGCCAGCGGGGTACGCAGCTCATGCGAGGCGTTCGCCGCGAACCTGCGCTGGCTCTCGTACCCGGCCGCCAGCCGGTCCAGCGCGTCGTCGAGCGCGTCGGCCAGCTCCTTCAGCGCGTCGGGCCCGGTGCGCAGCTGAATGCGCTGGCCCAGGTTCTGCGGGCCTAGCCGGCGCACCGTCTCCGCGGTTGCGCGCAGCGGGCGCAGCGCCCAGCCCGCCACCAGCCAGTTGCTCCACAGCAGCAGCGCCACGACGAGCAGCACCGCCAGGACGCTGACCACCCTGGCGCCCCCGCCGTAGCCGCACACAGGAAATTGCGTCGGCAGGAATGGTGTTGGGTCGCTGTAGCATCCCGCGACCGCCGGGCAGCCGTCACGGCGGCCGGGTCGTTCACCGCGGCCACCGGCGCCGCGTTCGCGCTGGACTGGCATGACAGCGTGCAGTACTGGACGCATGTCATCACCGACACCAGCAGGCCGGGCAATCCGGCCTTCGCCGGCAACCAGGCCATCTCGGGACTCATCGCGCGGGCCGGCCTCGACCCGCAGACCCACGCCGGGACGATCGCATGGCTAACGCTATCGGCCGCCGTCATCGTGGTCACAGTCCTCGGCATGCGGCGGGCCCTCGCCGCAGCCGAGCCTGCCTGGGCGCTGTCGCTGAACGCCTTCGCCGGGCTGCTGGTCTCGCCGATCTCCTGGACCCACCACTGGGTATGGGCGGAACCGGCCCTCCTGGTCCTCGCGGTCCTGGCCATGCGGCACTCATGGCGGGCCGGGCTGGCCGCCGTCGTCGCGGGGCTCGTCAATTTCGCGGTGTCGCCGTCGTGGCTGCTGCCACCCGGCCATGACGCCGGCCTCCGCTGGGCTCCGTGGGAGCAGGTGGCCGGAAGCTCGTACGTGATCTTCGCTGCCGGCGTCCTGCTGCTGTCCGCGTTCGTCGACTACCGCGTCCGGCCTGTGCTCGTCAACCGGGACGTTCATGTCCCGGCTCCGTCTCAGGGTCGGGACCACGCCCAGAACCAGGGTGTTCTGCGCCATCCGACTGCGCCAAACGGTCACTTAACGCGCGACGCGTAGTCGGCGATCGGGCGCTCAGGTCTCTTCCGCGAGGGCGGCGAGCCGGTCGAGGGAGGCCCGGAGCCTTTCGGGCGTGGTCGCCCGGGCGCGCGGGAGGCGCTTGCGGTCGGTCAGCCGGGTCCAGTCGTAGGTGCAGGTAACCCGTGTGCGGGACGCGCCGGCAGGCTCGAGTTCCCAGCGCCACAGGTGCCCGGGCGGCCGCCGCCCCCGTTCGGCGGGTGTCCAGGTGATCCGGCGGCCCTCATCGAACTCGACCACGTGGTTCTCCCGCACGGCGCCGGTAGTGAGCGTCATGGTGAACACATCACCCGCCTGGCGGACGCGCTGCCCGGCGGGGGCGGCGCGCAGGTTGTCGTTGCCGTCCCAGCGCGGCTGCTGTGCCGGATCCGCGATCAGCTCGAAGATCTGCTCCGGCCCGGCCGCGATCTCGCGGCTGCTGCTGACCACGCGCGGCGCCTCGTGCTCAGTTCCCATAGCCCCATCCAAGCACCTGACCGAAGACCTCAACCGTCTGACACAGAGGGCCGGGCGAGGTTAACCCTCAGGGCCGTAGCGGTGGATTCGCCGGATCAAGGAGCCCCCGCTCCTTCAGCCAGCCGTACAGCGGGGTGTCCTCCGGGTCGTGGCCCCATGCGTGGTCCCCGCCGGGGTCCTCAGCGCCGCCGAGCAGCTGCTGCTGCACGGGGGTCAGCCGGCTGAGCCAGTCGCTGGCCCGGATCGGGGCGATGTCGTCGCGGATGGCGGCCCACCGGTAGGTGTAGCCGAAGAACACCGCCTTGCGGGTGTGCCCGGAGTAGTTACGTGACCGGGTGTGCCAGATCCGGCGGTCGAAGAACACCGCGTCGCCGGGCCCGGCGGTCACCTCGATGGCCCCTTCGGGATCGGGCCATGGGATGTCGCGCCGCGGCGGGCCGTCGATCCAGTTGGTCAGGTGGCTGCCCGGCACGACCTTCAGGTTGCCGCGCCCGGGCGCGGAGACATCCGACAGCCAGTACGCCAGCTTCACCGACAGCCGCGGCCGCGGGGTCGTCTCGATCTCGCGGTTCTGCCTGCCGCCGTCTTGGTGCCAGTCGAACCGGAACGGCACGGGTCCCCGGACCGGCGGGTGGACATCGAGGTGGGAGTGGTAGACGTGAATGTTCCAGCCGAGGACTGACCACACACAGCCGAACGTGGCCGGGTGGTCGGTCAGGCCGGCGACTTGCGGGCAGTTGGTGACCGCGCTGAGCAGGTGCATCGAGCCGTCCGGGCCCAGCCGGCCCGCCCTGGCTTCAGTCGCGTATACCCGGTCGATCGCCTCGCGGGCGGCTGCGGTCTCATCCGGGCGAAGCGTCCGCCTGGGTAGGTGGTCGCTGACTCGGCCTTACTCAGCGCGCAGCGCAGCCGCGGTGCGGGCTCGGGCGGCCCAGGCTGCCGGCAGCATCCCCCCGGCCGCGGCTATGACCAGACCCGCCAAGGCCAGCACGGCGAGTTCCCATGCCCGGTAGACGCTCAGGTAGCTGGCTGGAATCCCGGTTCCCGCGGCGTGCGCCATGACTGGCAGCACGTACCGGTGCACCGCCATTCCGGCCGGGACCGCCAGGAGGCCCGCGACCAGCCCGGTCCCCGCGACCCAGCACACCACCATGGCGATGGTCTGCCGCGGGGTCATCCCGATCGCCTTGAAGGTGCCCAGGTCGTGTACGCGTTCGCGGGTGTGCAGCACCACCGTGTTCAGGACGCCCAGCCCGGCCACGATGGCCAGCAGCAGGGTCAGGGTGCCGATCAGGCCGATCAGGGTGAGGAAGGACGAATCCCTGCTGTTGATGCTGACGTCGACATATGGGGCATTAGGACCGAGCGTGCGGCCCAGCGCCTGGACATACGCCTTGGGGGAGGTGCCGGGCCGCAGCGCGATGTCATACATGTCGGGGGTGAGGCCGCGGTCCGCGGCGGCGAGCGTCCGCCAGTCGGTGAGCATGACCAGCCCGCGGTTGTCGGTGTCGAAGACCTCACCCACGATCCGGGCCGTGACCTGTGCACCTCTGACATTGAACGTGACGGTGTCGCCGACCGTCTTACCCGTGGCGGTGAGGAAGTTCGTCGGCACGTCCACCTGCCCGGGACCGCTGTACCAGTGCCCGCTGATCATGTCGTAGCCGGTCCAGCTCGCGTTGCCGAGGAACGCGGTCATTTGGACTTGCCCGGACAGCCCGGCGACGCTGACGTCCCGGTCGGCCTGCGCGGCGTAGTGCAGCGTTCCCGGCTGCGCCCGCACCGACGCGTCGATCGCCGCCTGCTGCCCGTCGCCCGGTCCGGCCGGGCCAGGGTTTTTCACCTGCCCGCCCGATCCCGTCAGGGCCACCTGAACGGGCTCGGCCTTGGCATGCGACAGGCCGTTAGCCACCATGTTCAGCGAAGAGCTCAGCCCGACGGCGAAGGTCACTGCAATCGCGCCCAGTCCCACGGCGGCGAGCGTGACGGCGGCGCGGGCCGGGCGGGCGAAAGGCGCCGCGAGGCCGATGGTCACCGGGCGGGGCAACGGCAGCCTGCCCAGCAACCGGTGCGCGGCGTAACCGCGTCCGGCGCCTGGCGCCCGGCCGATAGCGATCGCCCGGACCGCGCTCAGCCGCCCGGCCCGCAGAGATGGCAGCAGGGCCGCGATCCCCGCCAGGCAGCACATCGCGCACGGGACGAGCAGATCCACCCACACCGGGACCCCCAGCGCCCCGACCCCGTACACGATGGCGGTGCGGCCAAGCAGCGGCACCGACAACGCGTTCCCGAGCAGAACACCACCGATACAGCCCGCTACGGCGGGCACAGTGACCAGCCCGGTGTAGGACCCCACCACCTGGGCGGGAGTGAAGCCGATGCTCTTGAGGATGCCTATCCGGCGATAGCCGGCCACGACGGCGCCGCCAACGACATTGACGACGATCAGCGCCGACATGGTCAGCCCGATGATCCCGAACGCGACCACGAACGGCACGATCGGGGCGATCCCCGACGTCTCCTGTGCCTTGATCGTCAGGTAGGACTGCGTGCCGGTCAGCGTGCCGGGGGGCAGCGCGGCGCGGAGCCGGCCAACCTCGGTGCGCAGCGCCGCCGCGCTGCCCGCGTCGGTGAACCGGTACAGCACCTCCGCCGTCGCAGGCGCCCTCGGCGCGCCCAGCGCCGCGATCTGGCTGGGCACGACCCAGCCGTCGGCCGAGTGATTGATCGAGCTGGCGTAGCCCACCACGGTCAGCCGCGGCGTGCCCGGCACCCCGCTGACGGTGATCTGCGTGCCCACCGGCACGCCGAAGCCGGAATCGGAGGACAGAACGAGCTCACCCGGCCGCTGCGCCCAGCGGCCCTGCTGGATGACGAGGTCATCGAGCGGCCCGCCCGGCCCACCGCGACCCGCCACCGTCATCGGCTGGAGGGTGGCCGCGGGCTGGCCTGGCTCGCGAACCTGCGGGCTGATCATCGCCTCGGGATAGGGCCCGGCCGCGGCCGTGACCTCCGGCAGCCGCGCTGCCGCGGTGAGCTGCCCTGGCGTAGCCACCGCCTGGTCGACGGTCGCGACCACGTCCGCGCCGTGCTGGGCAGCGAAGGCCCGGTCGAAAGGGGCGTTGGAGTCGACAATGAGACCGAGGGCCAGCACGCAGGCGCCGGTGGACACCAGCAGGACCAGGCCGATCACCAGCGTCTGGACCTTGCGGCGGGTCAGCGCGCCCCCGACCGCCCGGGCAACGGGCCCGGTGCCGGGCATCACAGCTGCGCCCCGGTGAACGTGTCACTGGCGACCCGGCCGTCGACGAGCCGGACTGTCCGGCTGGCGTACCGGTCAGCCAGGTCCGGGTTGTGCGTGACGAGGATCATGGTCTGCCCGCTCCGGTTGAGATCGAGCAGCAGCTCGCCGATCTGCTCGCCGGTCGCGGTGTCCAGCGCCCCGGTCGGCTCGTCGGCCAGCAGCAGCGAGGGCCGGTTTACCAGCGCCCGCGCGATCGCCACACGTTGCCGCTCCCCGCCCGACAGCCTGGCCGGGTAGGCGTCGCGGTGGCGTTCGATCCGCAGCGCCGCCAGCAGCTCATCGAGCCTGGCCCGGGCGCGGGCCCGGCGGATGCCGGTGAGCTGCGCCGGCAGCAGCACGTTGTCGGCGACGGTGAGGTCGTCCAGCAGGTTGAAGAACTGGAAGATCATGCCGATCCGCTCGCGGCGGAACCGCGCCACACCCGTCTCGCTGAGCGTGTCGATCCGCTGCCCGGCGACGGTGACCGTGCCGCTGGTCGGCCGGTCCAGACCAGCGATCATGTTCAGCAGCGTCGACTTGCCGCTGCCCGACGGGCCCATGACGGCCACCGCCTCGCCCGGGGCCACCTCCAGGCGGATGCGGTCAACCGCGGGCTGGCCGCCGTTCTCGTAGCGCTTAGTTACCTCGCTGAGGCTGATGAGAGAGTCCATGCGGGCACGGTAGGCGTGGCCTGCCGTCGTGCGCCTCGGCCGCGAGCGCGAATTCGGATACCGTAGCTGGCTGACTCGCGGCGGCCCTCATCATTGCGACGGAGCCGGCTAGCTCTTGCGGCTGATGCCGTAGGGCCCTTTTCCCGGCGACAATAGCTAGGTGAGCGTAGGCAGCTGGTCGCGCCGGGCAATGGCGTTCCTGGGCAGCAGGGAGCCGCAAACCGCGCTGCCCAGGCAGGCAATCATCACCGACGCCTGCCTGGCGCTCGTAGCCGTCCTTGCGGCGCTGGCCGCGGCGACGTTGAACACCCCCGTGGTCAGCATCGCCGCGGTGCTGACCACGGCGCCGCTGGCTGCCCGCAGGCTCGCGCCGCTCGCCGCCTTCTGGGTGATCCTGGCCGCCATCATCATGATGGGGAACGGCAACACGATCGTCAGCATCGCCACGGTAGTGGTCGCCGCCTACTCTGCGGTCGTCTACAGCCAGTACCGGCGCCTGGCACTGCTCAGCGTGCCCCTGGCCGGGCTGATCCTCACGGCGGCGTTCCGGGACACCGCGCCGCCGCTGCCGCGCCGGGTGTCCGCTCTCGTGATCCTGCTGGCGATCACGGTCTTCGGCAACGCGATCCGGGCCTGGCGTGCCCGGGCGGGGGACTCCGGCGCGCGGCTGCTGCGGGCACAGGCCGAGCATGAGGCCGCGACCCGGCGTGCGCTGGAGCTGGAGCGGGCGCGGATCGCCAGCGAGCTGCACGATGTGGTGACCCACAACGTCAGCGTGATGGTCGTGCAGGCCGGCGCCGCCCGGCAGGTGCTCGGCGCCGGACAGCACGAGGCCAGGTCGGCCCTGCTCGCCGTCGAGGCGAGCGGCCGGACGGCCATGGCCGAACTGCAGCACATGCTGGGCCTGCTTTCCTTGCCGGGCGAGCAGGAGCCCGGCTCCCTGGCCGACGGCCAGGCCCGAGGGCGGCTGCGGCCGCTGCCGGGGCTTGACCAGCTCACGACGCTGACCGACCGGATGGCGGCCGCCGGGCTCGATGTTGAGTTGCGCATCCTTGGCGCGCCATGGAGCCTGTCGCCCGGCCGGGACCTGGCCGCCTACCGGGTGATTCAGGAGGCGCTCACCAATGTGCTCAAGCACGCAGGTATGGCGCGGACGATGATCACCCTGGACTACCGGCCCAGCGGGCTGACAGTGGAGGTAACCGACGACGGACCGCCGTGCCCGCCGGCCGAGCCGTGGGCCTGTCCGCAGCCAGCGGGCCGCCCGGCGGACATACCCGGTACCGGGCGCGGCCTTCTCGGCCTGCGGGAACGGGTCATCCTGCATGGCGGGGAGTTCGATGCCGGCCCGCGGCCCGGCGGCGGCTGGCGCGTCAAGGGCCGGTTCCCCGCGGAGGATCCGCCGCTGGCACCCGCCGTGGCCAGCGGGATGCCCGAAACCGCACAAGCCGCGGCTGTGAGCGGGGCGGCCGGCTTGCCTCATCCGGGTCAGTCATGAACGCCGCAGCCGAGAACGTCGCAGAGCACTCCGAACCGCGCGTTCTGATCGCCGACGATCAGAACCTGGTCCGGACCGGCTTCCGCATGATCCTGCGCGAGGCCGGCATCCCGGTCGTCGCCGAGGCGGCCGACGGCGGCGAGGCCGTCGCGGCGGCGCTGCGGGACCGGCCCGACGTGGTCTTGATGGACATCCGGATGCCCGGGATGGACGGGCTGGAAGCCACCAGGCGTATCCTCGCGGCACAGCCCGGGAGCGGCAGTCGGATCATCATGCTGACCACCTTCGACCTCGACCACTACGTCTACGAGGCGCTGGCTGCGGGTGCCAGCGGGTTCCTGCTCAAGCACGTCTCGCCCGAGTACCTCGTCGCCGCGGTGCGGCTGGTCCGCTGCGGCGATGCCCTGCTCGCCCCGTCCATCACGCGCAGGCTGGTGGAGCGGTTCGCGCCCCACGCGTCCGTGCCGCCGCTGGTGCATGGCGACCTGGCGGGCCTGACACCCAGGGAACTTGAGGTGCTGCGGCTTCTTGCCCGCGGCCTGAGCAACGCCGAACTCGCCGCGGAACTGACGCTGAGCGAGGCGACCGTCAAGACCCATGTGGCCAACATCCTCGCCAAGCTGCAGCTACGGGACCGGGTCCAGGCCGTCGTTCTGGCCTACCAGACCGGACTCGTGAGCCTACCCGGCAGTCCAGCCGTTGGCGGACAGTGAATCGCCGGAACCGCGCCACCCGGCCAAAAACACCGACAAACCTCGCCTGAGGCAGGGGCAATTACAGAGCGTTAGAAAGCAGTCTCGCCCACCGGGCCATCGCGGTACGCGCAAGCGTCGATCGCCTATGGCGTCTGGCGGCGCCTCCACGACAAGTTCCCAAAAGCGTCCGCTGTGGTGGCCGGCATCCTGACAGCACGTACGCCCAGGGCGGCGGGGAACATCGTGGTCTTGGCGACCGTGAGCACGTAGCCGATCCGATGAGTTTGAAGCCAGGCCCGGCAGCGCAGGGTTGTTCCCATAGGCCTTGTCCGAAGGCGGCTTCAATCGCCGGCCGGGGAGCGGCCACGTGAACGGCAAGATCGCGCTCGAAGAGCACTTCAACCTCCCGGAGTTCAACGTCCCGCAATACGTCAACCCCGAGATAATGAGGGAGATCTCCCGGCGCCTACTCGACGTGACCACGATGCGGTTGGCGGAGATGGACGCCGTCGGCATCGACTACTCGCTGCAGTCGCTGAACGCGCCCGGCGTCCAGGGGGAGCCCGACTCACGCCGTGCCGTCGCCCGCGCCAGGCAGGTCAACGACACGCTGGCCGAGATCGTCGCCGCCAGTCCCGCCCGCTACGGCGGGTTCGCCACGCGTATGAGCCGCCGCCCCTTATCAAATCCGCCGCTCCGAGTGAGCCTGACGAGGTTGTGTGCCAACCTGGCTTTGGGGCTATTCAGCAAGCACACTGTAGGCCCAGACCAGGCAGGTAAGCGCGCAACTCAACCGCCAGTTGCGCTGGCGGCGATCGGGTCCGCCAGCATCCGGTGATTTAGTCGCCGAGGATCCGGCGCAGCCAGTGAAGGCGGACTGCTTTGGCGTCCTGGGAGATGACAGCGTGCGGGGCCATGACGTCGAAGCCGTGGAAGCCGCCCGGCCAGATATGCAGTTCGGCCTGGCCGCCAGCTAGCCAGATCCGGGTGGCATAGGCGACTGTTTCGTCGCGGAATGTCTCTGCTGATCCGGCGTCAATGAAGGCGGGCGGGAGCCCGGACAGGTCGGTGGCCCGGGCGGGCGCAGCGTACGGGGATACGTCGTCGGTGCCCCGCCGGTCGCCGAGCAGAGCTGTCCACCCGGCGAGGTTGGCGGCCCTGTCCCACCCTCCGCTGCTTTCCATCTGGATGGTCGAGGGGCTGGCGCACCGGTCATCCAGCATCGGGCACAGCAGCATCTGCGCCAGGAGCGCCGGACCGCCCCGGTCTCGCGCCAGCAGCGTGGTGGCCGCAGCCAGCCCGCCCCCGGCACTGGCGCCGCTGATGATGATCTTCTGCGGGTCCAGGCCGAGTTCTTCGCTGTGCGCGGCGAGCCACGCCAGCCCGGCGTAGCAGTCTTCGACCGGAGCAGGGTGGGGATTTTCGGGGGCCAGCCGGTAGTCGACGGCGACCACGGCCAGCTGCAGCTCCTGGGCGCGGTCCAGCTCGGCGATCACATCGGGCCCGCGGTGGGTGCCGCCGACCATTCCCCCGCCATGGGTGGAGTAGATGACCGGCTGCGGCCCGGATGTCCCGGTCGGCCGGATGATCAGCAGGCGCAGATCAGGAGCCCCGGCAGGCCCGGGCACCGTGCGCTCCTCGAACTCGAATACCCCGCCGCGCCGGATATCGTCATCGGCCAGCTGGCCCATCGCGGCAGACGCGTTGCGCAGCTTGGCGACCCAGTCCGGGTCGCGAGGGTCGGGAGCGACCTCGTTAAGTGCCCGCAGGGCGGGAACGACTTCCGGGTCCAGGGGCGGCGGCGGCCCGATCTGGGGATCTGTCCCGGTGGGGGCGGCAATGTTGCTCATCGTTGGGCTCCTGCCGACGGAGGTCACCGTGTGGTGACCGGTTTCTGTCAGGATGCCTGCGGGCTGGTGCGGCCGGTACCGTCACGAAGCCGGGAACTACCCCGCCACATGGCGGGGTCTGGTGGCTAGAATGGGCCAGAGCGCAGGAGGTAGGCCATGCGCGACCTGTTCGTGAGCATGTCGGCGATGGAACCCGGCGTTGACACCGCCGAGAAGGTCATCACGTACTTCGATGACCTGGCCGCCAGCCATGCCGGACTGGGCGGCCTGGTGCGTGGAGCAGCGGTCCTGGCTGACTGCGGCGCAGGGCTGAGTGTGCCCGGCCGGATCCAGATGCGGGTGGCAGCAGATGGGCACCGGCTCGAATCGGCGCCCATCGACCCTGGCTGGACCGTGCTTCCGCTGGACCCCGGCACAGGCGGCCTGATCTGGCTGGAACGAACTTCACCGCACCACCCAGCCGAACGGCTCATCCTCGAACGGCTCGCGGCGGCCGCCCGGATTGTATTGAACCGCACCCAGACCCCAAGCCCAGGGCATGACCCGGCCAGCGTCGAGCTCCTCTTGGACCACAGCGCCGAAAGGGCCACCCGGCTGAAAGCCGCGCAGCGGCTCGGCCTGCCCGCCGACGGCCGGGCTCGCGTCGTGGTGACCATGGCGCTCGAGCACGCGCCGCAGCCCGCTGGCAAGCTCCCGCCCGCGCTGGCCCGTTGGCGGGCCCGGATCAACCCGGTCGACGCCAGCGTGATCCCGCTCACCACGGACTGGACCGGAGACCCCGCATGCCCAGTTCGGGCCGGAATCAGCCCGGCTCTGCCGATTGATGAACTCCCCACCGGCTGGCAGATGGCAATCCGCGCCCTGCGCCTGACCGGCGAAGACACGCCAGCCGATCCAGGACCCCGGCAGCTCAAATACGAAGACCTCGGTATCTCGGCACTACTCACCGAGCTGCCACCCTCCGCGATCGCAGCAAACCCCGACGTCCGCGTCCTTCAGGAAACGGCTCACTCCAAACCCTGGCTAATCCCCACCGCCGCCGCACTCACCGGACACGACACCAAACGCCAGGCCGCCGCGCAGCTGCACATCCACCACTCCACGCTCGACGAACGGCTGCACAGCCTCCACGCCATCCTGGGCTACCCACCCAGCACCCCACAAGGTCGGCAACGGCTCCACCTGACCCTAACCCTCCTCAGGCTCCTGCGGTCCGCCGATCTGGGCGCGTCCCATCCTCTACATCTCCCGGGCAATCAGTAGCGCAGCAGGGAGTGAACCAGGATTGCCGCGGGAGCCGTGGCGAAGGTCCACATGCCCAGGATGACGCACAGCCGCAGTGTCCGATCCCAGCGGCCAATCGCGTATCGCACGGTGCCCCAATAACCGGGGCCGAGGGCTCGCGGGCTGACGTTGCTCATCCTGGCTCCTATCGCCATCTGCTCAACATTCCGTGCGGGAACCTAACGGGACGGACCGCCCGTCGCAAATCGCTGCCGGCGTGTCGGCGTGTCGGCGTCAGGCGGATGCCGCCGGGCTCAGTGGCGGAGCAGGACATGAGCCAGGAACGCCATGGCGGCAGGGGTTCCCAAGGCCAGTGACTTCGGGATGCCTGGTGAGAACCCGTTCTGTGAGGGCTATGAGCCTGATGCCATCAGTGAACGCCTGGAGCCAGAGGGCGGGTATGACGACTACTCCCGGCCCGGGGCATGGGATGGGCCTGATGACGTAATCCCCGAAAATGTTGGGGCCAAGGCTCCAAGGGGCGGCGTGGATGGGGCAAATCGCCATATCTCGTCGGCTCAGTTCGGAGTTGCCCCGACTTCGGAGACTCTTGGAGTCAATGACCCGCTGAGCACGGATACCGAATCTTTTGGACATTTCGCTGGCGATCTCGCCGCTGGCGCGGAAGCTCTGTAGAGGAAGACGCAATGAGCGACGAAGCTACCAATACTGACACCTGGGGGTCAAGCAGTCGTCGCTCGACGCGAGAGTTCTGCCAGCTGTGACGACGGACTGGACTTTCGGGGGGCTGTGGCCGTGCTGAATACGTGCCGAAGGTCATCGTCTCGTACCGCTTCCTCGATGCGCTGCCTTCCCGCTTGGTTCTGGTCATCGATTCACTTGGCATGGATTTCCAGCTGGCGTCAGCCTCCAGAAGGACAGCGATGCTGTGCCCGGCCTACTCGGTGCCCAGAGCGGGAGGACTGGGCCAATAAGTCGCAGTGGGACAGCCTGGAAGACTGCTGGGGACTGCCTGGCGTCACTTGATGCGAGGCATATCAGCCTTACTTGATCTGTGGCCGTTCGTGGGCAGCCGGGACCGGTGACCGCTACTGGCTGTGACGAGGTGGACGGCTTGCGGCTATGAGCCAGCACGCTCGGCGGCATGAGCGCAAGAGCCAAGGGCGGGACGGGTTGCGGGCCCGCGCGCCGCGGTCTCCTGCGATGGGGTGGAGGCCGGTCTATGGAACGAGCGCGTGCAGCAGTCCGGGCGTGGTCCTGTCAATGACCCGAGTTGACTCAAATTAGTGCACACCTCGGTTGGCTTCGGCGATGGTCTTGGGAGCCTCACGGAGGTCGTCGGATTGGGCCTGACTGCTAGCATCTGGCTTGCCTCGGGCAGCGAGCCGCCCCTCCAGTCCGTCGAGGACTGCCTGGAGCCCGAACTCGAAACTGCCATCGGGCGCGGCGGCATACTCGGTGGATGGCAGTTCGAGCCGAGCACGAAGCCGCGGGAACTGCGCGGCGACCTCGACGATCTCCGCGCGGTTCGCCTGCATCAGCGCCTCGACGTCGCCGCCATCGCGTCCTAGCTTCCTGGTGAACGAGGCCGCTGCGGCCGGTCCGAGCGCATTGCCGAGCACGAATGTGAACACGGTGGACGTCGCCTGGTCGGCCTCGGCCCCGGCGAACCCGGCCGCCTCGTAGACGGCGAGGCTGTGGTCGTCGTGCCGTGCCTTGTCGGGCCCGTAGAGCTGGTACGAGCCGAAGGCCTGGACCAGCCAGGGGTGCCGGGTCAGCATCGCGTACTGGCTGGTGGCCATCCGGTACGCGGCCGTCCGCCAGCCGACCTCGGCCGGATCGGGCAACTCGACTTCGGCCCAGGCGCGGTCGGCGGCCATGGCGATGAGGCCCTCCTTGTTGCCCACGTGCCAGTAGACCGCGGTGGCCGCCGAGTCCAGGCGCTTTCCCAGGGCGCGCATGTTCAGGCCTTCGAGGCCATCGGTGTCCAGCAGGTCGAGGGCCGCGGTGACGATCTGGTCCCGGGAGAGCGTTTCGCGCGCCATGAGCTCACCATAGGTCATCTCGGCCCCGACTTGAACTATGTTCGAGAAGCTTCTTGCACAGTGTTCAAGTCAGGCATACAGTCCTTCTTGAACATTGTGCAAGTTCGAAGCGAAGAACGGAAGGAAGGATCGAGATGCCAGACATGACGCTGGCGGCCTTCGTCAAGGCGGCTGCCGAGAAGTTCGCGATACCCGGCGTCGCCGTCGCCATGTGGGCCGATAGCACCGAGACCTACGCCTGCCACGGCGTAACCAGCCCGGAGGACCCGCGGCCGGTCGACGAGAACACGCTGTACTCGTTGGGCTCGATCTCCAAGACCTTCACGGCGACCACGATGATGCGGCTGGTCGCGCAGGGGAAAGCCGACCTCGACGCCCCGGTCCGCCGCTACGTCCCCGAGCTCGTGCTCCGCAACGAGGAGTGGGCGAGCGAGATGACCGTCCTGAACCTGCTCAACCACACCGCCGGGCTGGACTGGCGCCTGATCGCCGACACCGGCGACGGGGACGACGCGCTGGCCGAGTTCGTGGCGCGCCTCGTCGAGCTCGAACAGCTCACGGTCCCCGGAACCCGCACCTCCTACAGCCAGGTCGGCTACAACCTGGTCGGCCGGATCATCGAGAAGGTCACGGGCCTGACGTTCGAGCGCGCCGTCGAGACCCTCGTCCTCGAACCGCTCGGCCTGAGCGAGACCCTCTACGCGATGGACGACATCATGACGCGGCCCACCGTAGCCATGGGGCACAACGCGGACGAGAACGGCGAGTACGCCATCGCCCGGCAGTGGAAGGACAACCGCGCGAACAACCCCGGCGGAGGCATCGCCTCCTCGGTCGCCGACCAGCTGCGATGGGCGCGCTTCCACCTCAGCGACGGCCACGCACCCGACGGCACCGAAGTGCTGCCGACCGAGACGCTGCACCAGATGAGGGTCCCGACGGCCGAGTTGCACTCCAGCACGCTCGGCGACGCGATCGGCATCGGCTGGTTCCTGCGCGACGTCGACGGTGTGCGCACCGTCGGCCACGGCGGCTCGGGCAACGGCCAGTTCGCCGAACTGCTCACGGTCCCGGAACGGGACTTCGCCATCGTCGTGGCCTCCAACGCCAGCCCGACCGGCATCCCGTGCAACCAGGCGATCGTCCGCTGGGCGTTGGAGCACTACCTGGGCGTGGCCGACCGCGATCCGGAGCCCGAGCCGTACGACGAGGCGCGCGCCGCGGAGATCGTTGGCGCCTACGAGAACGACGCGATGACATTCATCATCACCACCGACGGCACCCAACTCTCGCTGGAGGTCCTGCTCAAACCGGAGATCCGCGCGGCGTCGCAGGCCGAGATGCCCGCCGACTACGACCCGTTCGACTTCGGGCTGCTGCCCGGGAACGAGTACGTCGTCACCAGCGGCGCGCTCAAGGGCCAGCGCGGATTCTTCACGCGCGACGAGTCCAGCGCGGTCGTGGGCGTCGACCTGGCCGGGCGGCTCTTCAAACGGCTGCCGTAAACCGGGCATCCTCCCGCCACCGGCCAAAGACCGGTACCCGGCAAGCCTGCATATCGACACCGAGACCCTCCTGGTCATCGCCCCGCGCACGGCGACGCCAGGCAGTCGCAACAACTGCCGCGCGCACGTAAGGGGCACCGGCCCACTCCCATGAGGCCTCTGAATTAGTGCGCAAATCAGCGCACGCTAATCAACGAAAGCCCAGGTCAGCGCGGTGCATTGATCCAGAATCCTTCATCGTGAGCCAAGCCGGGTGACCGCTACTGGCTGTGACGAGGTGGACGGCTTGCGGCTATGAGCCAGCACGCTCGGCGGCATGAGCGCAAGAGCCAAGGGCGGGACGGGTTGCGGCCCGCGCGCCGCGGTCTCCTGCGATGGGGTGGAGGCCGGTCTATGGAACGAGCGCGTGCAGCAGTCCGGGCGTGGTCCTGTCAATGACGTTGCGGACGAGGTGGTTTCGTTCGCTAGACACGAATGAAGCCAACGAGACGCTGCACGCGGCTGTCGCGTTCACCGGGAGTCCCGGGATCGCTAGGATCCCGGGGCTCCCGCCCGGAGGCGCCTGCCGGGGCGGCTGCGCTGTGGTCAGCGAGCGAACTTCTCGATGGCGGCCGGGGTGATAGGGGTGAAGAAGTTGACGAGGTTGCCGTCGGGGTCCCGGAACAGGAGCGAGCGGTTGCCCCAGGGCATCGTGGTGGGCTCGTTGACGAAGTCCTCGACGAAGCCGGCCAGGTTCTGATGGACGCGGTCCACGTCGTCGACGAGGAACTCGATGATCACGGTGCGGTTGCCGGCCGGACGGGCGGCGCCAGGCGCGAACAGCGGGACGGTGCGGGTGCTGCCGATCGCGAGGGTGGCGCAGGTGGTCCTGAGCTCAGCGAAGTCCTCATTGGGCCAGTTCGCCTGCACTCCCGTGGCTTGCTCGTAGAAGCCGGCGAGGCGCGCCACGTCGCCGGTGATGATGCGGATCGAGACGAAGTCCATGGTGATCTCCTTGGCCAGGTGGAGCGGTTCTGCATCGCACGCTAGGACGAATACCGGACAGAATCGGTCCAGTATTTACGCTAAGTTCTGTCCATGGCCCGGCCTACTGCTCACGTGCTCACTTTGCTGGAGCTCCTGCAGTCGGGCGGCATCCGGACGGTGGCCGAACTCGCCGGCCGGCTCGGCGTCGACGGGCGCACCGTGCGGCGGTACGTGGACCACCTGATCGACCTCGACGTGCCCGTCGAGTCAGTGCGCGGCCGCTACGGCGGGTACCGGCTCGCCTCCGGGTACCGCATGCCTCCGCTCATGCTGAGCGACGACGAAGCGCTCGCCGTGCTGCTCGGCCTGGCCGCCGGCCGCCGGGCGGGGCTGATGACGGCGACGGGCACGGCGGGTGAGACGGCAGCGGCCAAGATCCGGCGGGTACTGCCCGGGCGGCTCGCACGCAGGCTCGGCGCCGTGCTCGAATCCCTCGCCTTCACGGCCCCGCCCGGCGAGTTTGCCGCCCCGCAGACCGCGGTCCTGCTCTCTGTCGCCGATGCGGTGCGCCATCACCGGCCGATCTCGATCAGGTACACCGCCGCCGACGGCCGACGCAGCGAACGCACCCTGCACCCGTACGGGCTCGTCGCCCATTCGGGCCGGTGGTACGTCACGGGCGCCGATCCCAGGATCGGGGAGGACCGGACCTTCCGGCTTGACCGCATCGCAGACGCCAGGACCCTGCCCGGCTCGTTCGAGCCGCCCGCCGGACTCGATCCGGCGCAGCGCGTCCTGTCCGGGCTCGCCAAGGCTCCGTACCGGCATCAGGTGACCCTGCGGATCCAGGGGACACTCGAGCAGATCCGCGCCCGGCTTCCCGCCAGCGTCGCGAGCGTGGAGGAGCCCCCGTCCGCGGGAGCCGCAGATCCGCAGACCGAGCGCTGGCTCCGCGTCGAGCTGCGGGCGGAGCGGCTCGACTGGCTGCCTCCGGTGCTCGCGTCGCTCGACCGGCCGTTCGTCATCGAGCGACCGGATGAGCTCCGCAGCCTTGTCATCGCGCTCGCCGACCGGCTCGCGGCCTCCGCCCGCAGAGTCCGCCTCACGCATGACGGCAGCCCCTGAGGGCCGCGCATTGGACAGCCCCGAGTTCCTGATAACTACGGACTGTGGCCTGCCCGGTTGGTGTCAGTCAGCGGGGTCAGGCTCTGCACTTGACAAGCGCTCATCGGCATGACCGGTAATACTTCGCGGACCTACCTCAGTCACGGATCGTGAACCTGCGGTATCGGACCCTGTAACAGATCAAGTCTGCGCCGTGAGGCGCTGTTGTTCGAGTGGAGGTGAGAGACCTTCGCCTCCGTCCTGTCGCAGCAGGGCGGTGTAGCTGAGGGCAGCCTGATCCGGGTGGTGCCGGGGAGGGCGGGAGCAGCCCTGACAAAGCCGGGACGTCTTAGTACTGCCAGATGGGGCGGGTCCGGCGAGCGTGGCGGAGAGGAGTACGCGAGGAACCGGCGTCTTACGTCCTTGACAGTTACACCGGCTCGAACCTGGCGGATCTGGGCCGGGCGCGGCGCGTCCCGCTGTGTGCCGTTGCGGCGGGAACTTCCGGGCGGTGTGCTTGAGCAGGCCCGGGAGGCCACAGGGAAGGTCTGCGGCGTACCCGTGGCGAGGCCGCCGGGACACAGCCGGGCTCCTCCTTCGCCGAGCGAGCAGCAGTGAACACGGGAACCGCCCGGCCGCGGTTCCCGGCGGGCGGGCATCCAGCCTGCTGGCCGGGATAGGCGCGCCGACCGCTGAACGGGCCGGGTGGGGCGGAGCCGCCGTAGTACTCCGAGCCGGGGAGAGCCCGGCACATGGGGAAGGGCGGCAGCGGTACCGAGGAGGGAAGGAGGCTGCAATGCCGCAAGATGCGCCGCCGAATGGCAGCGCTCCTGGCCTGGCCCCGGAAGGGGCGTGGTCGCGGGTAGCGGGGATGCAGGCCAAGCTTCACCGTTGGGCGGCGGCCGATCCTGGCCGCCGGTTCGATGACCTGTTCAACTTCGTGCATGACCCGGCGACGCTGATCGTGGCGTTTGGCCGGGTTGCGGGTAACCGGGGCGCAAACACGCCTGGCGTGGATGGCATGACTGTCGCGCTGGTCCAGGAGCGCGCCGGGGTCCCGGAGTTCCTGGATGACCTGCGTGCCCAGCTCAAAGCGGGCACGTTCCGGCCCTTGCCGGTGCGGGAGCGCATGATCCCCAAGCCGGGCGGGTCGGGGAAACTGAGGAAACTCGGCATCCCCGCCGTGGCCGACAAGGTGGTCCAGGCCGCGCTGAAGCTGGTGCTGGAGCCGGTTTTTGAGGCCGAGTTTGAGCCGGTCTCTTATGGGTTCCGGCCCCGGCGGCGTGCCCAGGACGCGATCGCGGAGATCCACTTCTATGGCACCCGGGGCTACCGGTGGGTGCTGGACGCGGATATCGAAGCGGCGTTCGACAACGTCTCGCATTCGTTCGTCATGGACCGGATACGGGCACGGGTGAAGGACAAACGCGTTCTGGCGCTGGTAAAGGCGTTCTTGAAGGCCGGGGTGCTCACCGAACTCGGGGAGCATCGGGATACCCTCACCGGCACGCCGCAAGGTGGCATTTTGTCCCCGCTGATCTTCAACATTGCCCTGAGTGCGCTTGATGAGCACCTGCATGGGCCATGGAAGGACGGCGGGGCGATGGCCACTGAGGCAAGGCGCGCCGCCCGCCGCCGCAATGGCCTGCCAAATTGGAGAACCGTTCGCTATGCGGACGACTTCGCCGTGCTGGTCAACGGCGGCGAGCAGGATGCTGAGGCGCTGCGCGAGGACATCGCATGTGTGCTTGCCACGATGGGACTTCGCCTTTCTGCAGCCAAGACCCGCGTGGTGCACATGAGCGAGGGGTTCAGTTACCTGGGGTTCCGCATCCAGTGGCGCCGCAAGCGGGGAACGAACAAGTGGTACGTCTACACCTTCATCGACGGCCGGCCGATCCGGTCGGTGAAGGCCAAGATCCGCGCCCTCACGCACAGGACATCGCAGCAGGACCTGGGATACGTGCTGGCCCGGCTCAATCAGGTCATGCACGGGTGGGCCGGATATTTCCGGCACGCCATCGCGAAGAACACCTTCAGCATGCTGGATAACTTCACCTGGTGGCGGGTCATCCGCATGCTGCGCGAACGGCACCACTGGGGATGGAAGGACGTCCGCCGCCGGTTCACCACCCCCGCCGGGCGGTGGCTGCCGATCACGGCGGGCGACACCGAGCTGCGGCGCATCGCGGCGATCCCGGTGACCCGGTACCGCTACCGCGGCAGCAAGATCCCCAATCCCTGGATCCCTGATCACCCATGACGGCAGGCACCGTGGAGAGCCCGTTGCGTCGAGAGGCGCACGGCGGGTTCGGCGAGCGGCCTGGAGAAACGGACCAGGAGCAATCCCGGCACCGCGCTCCAGGCCGACTCAGCGAGGCCACCGTGTCGCACGTCAAGCGGAGCCTGGCAAGACTCTGGGGGACACCTGTGACAGATACCTCTACGCCCTCAAGGGCGCACCTTCGGCGCGCCGGGCCTGACGGCCTGGACGTGGCTATGCCGCAGGCGCGAGCAACCGGGGAAGAGCAGAGCGGCCGGGGTGACCGGTCGTAGGCGGCTGAGGTAGCCGGGGGTCTCGCCGTCGCGGGGCGGCAGCCGCCGCGTCCTTCGGACGGAAGCCCTACGGACGCGGCGGCTGCCGCGCTCGGCGTCCCCGGTACCGGCCGCAGCCGGTCCCCGCCGTTACGTCCCCCGGTGCCGCGCCCGCGAAAGCTGCCCCGGCCGTCACCCTCGCGACAGGTACGCCGATCGCCGGAGAAAGGTCACAGCCAGAGGGCCGGAATGCCGCGCATTGTCCGGGGCGGCCCCTCCAGCCTCAACGGTGCTCCGCATCGCGCTTCGCGCGACGCGCCTGCGGCGCGCCGTTGACCCCGGAGCCTCTGCCGCCCCAGCGGCCTGACGGCGAGGGCCAGGCCAGAGGCCAGGCCCGGTAGGCGCGCGGCGAACCTCCGAGATGGGCACATTCAGGAGACGGGGCAGCAGTCGAAGGATAGGCTTAAGGCAATGGCCTCCGGTATCTCACCTGGGTTACAGGGAAGCCGCGGCTTTCATCTCGCTTGGCTGCCCCATCGGCAGACCAGCCGCCCGCTTCATAGAAGCGACGCGCTCGGACATTAGAATCAAGCACCCATAGAGTCACCTGATCAAAGCCTGCTTCAATAAGACGTCCAAGCGAAGCGTCCATGAGCTGTTTGCCGATCCCTTTGCCCCAGGCAGCAGGTACTAGGTATATCGCATGGATCTCCCCGACTCGCTTTGGATCTGCGTCGCCATCGCGAGTTGGAGAGTAATTAATGAAACCAAGCAGGCTCCCGCCAGTGTCGGCAAGCAGAGTCCCGCCACGGGACCAGTCTGTCTCAGACAAGGAGCGTTCCCACCTGCCGACCCGCTGAGCGGGGTCAAAGCTGTCAAGATAGGTTTGTGGCAACAGGCCACGATAAGCACCCTGCCAGGATTGCACATGGACAACAGCGATCTGTGGAGCGTCTTCGGTTCGGGCAAGCCTGATATCCATGACTCCCATTTTTCACCAAGGACCCGGCAAAGTCGTGAATTGAGGCTGTGACCTGCGGTGTCGTAAAGGCAGGTGATGTGCCCGGCGT
>DASQVO010000310.1:0-3808 GCA_035640715.1 Streptosporangiaceae bacterium | reverse complement strand
TGGACCGAGTACATCTCCAAGCCACGCTGACAAGTGATCTGTGGTACTGAGAAACCAGCTGCCCCGCCCGGATATTGGTCGGCTCGTTACATTCGCTATATGAGTCGACTCATGTGATCCGATGCGGCGGCCTGGAGCGGGCCGCCCCGGGTGAGCGGGAGCGGGCGAAGAACCTGCTGTGGGCTGTGGCCAGGCTCGCTGATTACGCGGCCGGGCTCGGCCTGGAGGCGGTGCCAGGGGTGCGAATGCCGCTAGCCCGGCACGCCAGGCCTCGTCGAGGTCGGCATCCGGCGAGGACCGGCCGTCGATCTCCAGGCTCACCATGCCGTGCGCGAATGCCCACATCGCCCGGGCGCGGGCCCCGTGCCCGGGGGCGTGCGCAGGGACTCCCATGGAGGCGAGTTCCCGGGCGGGCTCCTTGCAGGCCTTTACTGCTCTCTTCCGGGATCACATGCCCGCCTTCCGGGGCACCAGCCGGGGCATGCCTGGAGCCGGATGATCATGGCACGCCGGGGTCCATCCTGTTAGGGTATTTCTAACAAATGTTAGCTCGAAAGGCGTCCTATGGGAGTCTCGACCAGCGGTCACGGGGATGGCGTCGTCGAGGTGGTGATGAACGCGCCGCCGGTGAACGCGCTGACCGTGCAGGGGTGGTTCGACCTGGCCAGCGCCGTGCGCGAGGCCGGGCACGACCTGGGAACACGCGCCGTCGTGCTGCGCGCCGAGGGCCGGGGGTTCAACGCCGGCGTCGACATCAAGGAGATGCAGGCGGCCACCGGCTTCGACGCGCTGGTGGGCGCGAACCGGGGCTGCTACGCGGCGTTCGCGGCGGTCTACGAGTGCGAGGTACCGGTGATCGCTGCGGTGCACGGGTTCTGCCTCGGCGGCGGGGTCGGCCTGGCCGGCAACGCGGACGTTGTGGTGGCGTCCGAGGACGCCTACTTCGGGCTGCCCGAGGTCGAGCGGGGCGCACTCGGCGCCGCCACCCACCTGGCCCGGCTGGTCCCCCAGCACCTGATGCGGGCCATGGTGTACACCGGCCGCACCGTCACCGCGGCCGAATTGCACGCGTTCGGCTCGGTGCTGGAGGT
Organism: Streptosporangiaceae bacterium; assembly: GCA_035640715.1. Classification (GTDB taxonomy): domain Bacteria; phylum Actinomycetota; class Actinomycetes; order Streptosporangiales; family Streptosporangiaceae; genus DASQVO01. The sequence continues at coordinate 2,717 of DASQVO010000310.1, read as the reverse complement.
CGCGGACCGCGGCCGGCTGCGCGAGGCCGCTCTCGCGGTGGCGGCCCAGATCGCCGCCAGGGACCCGTATGTGATCCGGCGGGCGAAGGAGTCGCTGAACGGCATCGACCCGGTCGATGTCAAGCGCAGCTACCGGTTCGAGCAGGGCTTCACGTTCGAGCTCAACCTGATGGGCGCCGGTGACCGGCACCGCAACGCCTTCATCTCCGAAGGGGCGGGCGCCTCCACGGGGAGGACCTCTGCGGGGGAGACCTCTGCGGGGAACGTCCCCGGCGGGGCGAAGTAATGGGCTCGGTGATGACGGCCGGGGAGATCGTCGGCTCGCTGGAGAGCGGCATGACGATCGGGATCGGCGGCTGGGGCTCGCGGCGCAAGCCGATGGCCCTCATCCGGGCGATCTACCGTTCTGGCCTGCGTGACCTGACGATCGTCTCCTGCGGCGGCCCCGACGTGGGCCTGCTGTGCGCGGCGGGCAAGGTCCGCCGGGTGATCGCCCCGTTCGTGACGCTCGATTCGATCGCCCTCGAACCGCATTTCCGGATCGCCCGGCAGAACGGGACGATCGAGTTCACCGAATACGACGAGGGCATGTTCATGTTCGGCCTGCTCGCCGCGGCCCACAGGCTGCCGTTCCTGCCGACCAGGGCGGGCCTCGGCTCCGACGTGATGCGGGTCAACCCCGGCCTGCGTACCGTCCATTCGCCGTACCGGGATGGGGAGGAACTGGTCGCGGTACCCGCGCTGACGATGGACGCGGCGCTGGTGCACATGGACATCGCCGACACGCGGGGCAACGGCAGGTACCTCGGCCCGGACCCGTACCTGGACGACCTGTTCGCCAAGGCGGCCGGCCGCTGCTACGTCTCCTGCGAGCAGATGGTGGCCCCCGGCGAGGCGGGCGGCCCGCCCCAGTCGCTGCTGATCAGCCGGATGCATGTCACGGGCGTGACGGAGACGCTGGGTGGCGGTCACTTCACCGACCGCAGCCCCACCCGTAAGCGGGACGAGGCGTTCCAGCGGCACTACGCGGAGTCGGCGGCCGGCCCGGAGGCGTGGACGGCGTTCGAGGACCGGTTCCTGTCCGGGGATGAGGCGGCCTACCAGGAGGCGGTACGGCGGTGGCACGAGCAGCGGCAGCGGGACGGCGGGACACGATGAGCGTGACCCGCGCGGAGGTCTGCGTGGTGGCCTGCGCTGAGGCGTGGCGCGGCGACGGCGAGATCCTGGCCGCGGCGATGGGCACCTGCTCGGTGCTGGGGGCGAGGCTGGCCCGGCTCACGTTCGAGCCCGGGCTGCTGACCACGGACGGCGGCGCACTGCTCACAACGGAGCCGGTGCCGCTCGGCGCGCCGGCCAGCACGGTCGAGGGGTGGCTGCCGTTCCGCGAGCACCTGTGGCTGGTGCAGAACGGGCGGCGGCACGTGATGATGGGCGCCTCGCAGATCGACAGGTACGGCAACACCAACATCTCCGCCATCGGCGGCTGGGCGCGGCCGACGTCGCAGCTCCTTGGCGTGCGCGGTGCTCCGGGTAACACCATCTGCAACCCGGTGAGCTACTGGATCCCCAGGCATTCGGCCCGTGTCTTCGTGCCGAAGGTGGACATGGCCAGCGGCGTCGGCTGCGACCGGGCGGCCGGGCTCGGGCCCGTGGCTGCCCGGTTCCATGGCCTGCGCCGGGTGGTGACCAACCTCGGGGTGTTCGACTTCGGCACGCCGGACGGGTCGATGCGGCTGGTCTCGGTGCATCCCGGCGTCGGGGCCGGGCAGGTGGCCGCCGCCACCGGTTTCGAGCTGGCGATCGACGGCGAGGTGCCGCAGACCCGGCTGCCGTCCGATGAGGAGCTGCGGCTGATCCGCGAGGTGCTCGACCCGCGGTCCCTGCGGGATCAGGAGGTCAGGGAATGACCGGGGAGGTCAGGGAATGATCGGGCAGGTGCTGGACACGCCGCTGACCCGGCTGGCGGGGGTCCGCCACCCGGTCGTGCAGACCGGCATGGGCTGGGTAGCGGGGCCCCGGCTGGTCTCTGCCGTCGCGAACGCCGGCGGCCTTGGCGTCCTTGCCTCCGCCACGATGACCCTTCCCCAGCTCGCCTCGGCGATCGAGGAGGTCCGCTCCCGCACCGACGCCCCGTTCGGCGTGAACCTGCGCGCCGACGCCTCTGACGCGGGGGACCGCGCCGACCTGCTGATCAGGAACCGGGTGAAGGTCGCCTCCTTCGCGCTGGCCCCGCGCCAGGACCTGATCGCGAAGCTGAAGGATGCGGGGATCGTGGTGATCCCCTCGGTCGGTGCCCGGCGGCATGCCGAGAAGGTCGCTGCCTGGGGCGCGGATGCGGTGCTGGTCCAGGGTGGCGAGGGCGGGGGCCACACCGGTCCTGTCGCCACCACGCTGCTGCTGCCCCAGGTCGTGGACGCGGTCGACATCCCGGTGATTGCCGCCGGGGGCTTCTTCGATGGGCGCGGCCTGGTTGCGGCCCTGGCGTACGGGGCGGCCGGCGTGGCGATGGGCACCAGGTTCCTGCTGACCTCGGACAGCTCGGTCCCCGACGCAGTCAAGCGGGCCTATCTCGGCATGTCCGAGACCGTGGTCACCCGCCAGGTGGACGGAATGCCGCACCGGGTGCTGCGCACCCCGCTCGTCGACGGCCTGGAACGGTCGGGCGCGGTGCCCAGGCTGGCCCGCGCGGTGCGCAACGCCGCGCGTTTCAGGAAGAT
>DASQVO010000309.1:0-8726 GCA_035640715.1 Streptosporangiaceae bacterium | reverse complement strand
CGATTTCGTAGTAACCCAGGTAGTGGACGACGTGAAGGGCGTGCACTGCCTCATCCGCAAGAGCGACTTCGCCATGTGGGTGTGAGGCCGCCCCAGTGGACCGTGGCGGGGACGGCCACCTCAGCCGAGGGCATCGAGCAGCTCACGCTCGCGCTCGGAGCTCAGGCCGGCCGTCTCGCACGCGGCTTTCGCCTCACCGTACAGGTCGAGATCAGCCACCTTTCGTTCGGTAGGTATGAGGGTTTCCGCCGATTCGCCCGTCCCCGGGGTGGCGTGGGACGCGTACACGCTGCAGGAGGACACATAGGTCCAGTGGCGCGCCCGGCCGGCCAGCGCGGCCAGCGCGTCCCGGACAAACCCGGGCTGCCAGGAGACTTCCACGACGGCGTCCCAGTCGCGGCCGGCCACCGCCTCGTACGCGCCGGGCTCGCGCCGGTCCGCGGCGGCCAGGACGGCGCCCTCGGCCACGTTCCCGCTCTCCCCGCGGGCCAGGCAGGTAACCCGGTGGCCGCGCCCGGCCGCCTGGCCGGCCACCTCGCGGCCGAGCCATGCCGTGCCGCCCAGTATCAGAACGTCCATTCCCCCACTGAAGCACCGCCGGCCGGGGCGGCATCGCCGGATCTGCCGTGGGCAGAACCGGCCCGCCTGACGTCAGCGCCGGGTTTCGAACGACACCGCGGCCGCACTCCCGGCGGGGTGGCTGTCCGCGTCTTGCAGCGCATCCTCGCACTCACCGTCGCCATCTGGCACAACGACCGCACCTCGGTGCCCGGCGCGGCCAGTTCGTGTTCTGCGTCCAAAGACACGGACGTTTTCCCCAATCGAGATCAGATGAGCACCCCCAGGACCAGGGATCCGCAACCAGCGCTCCCTCAACGTGAGGTCAACGTAAGGTCGACGAACATCCCGCCCGGACGGCGCGCGGGTATTTCCCGCACCTGCCGGTCCAAGACGACGGCGTTGGAGGTGCCGACGACAGCGGCTTAGTGATCCTTCTCACCTCACCCGTGACGGGCAAGCCGGGAGACAGCAATCGACGTACTTAATTGTTGACAAGCAGATAAGAGGGACAAGATGAGGACGAGCAAGTCGTTGCTGGCACGGATGCCGGTACCGGTCAAGCTGGCTGTTCCGCTGGCCGCCGCGGGAGCGCGGCCAGCGGAGCTCGGCGAGCGCATCGGCCACTGGGACGGTGATCACGACCCGCTCCGGTACGACGGGGTCGTTCCTGACTGACGGGTCGGGACGCGCGGTGTACCTGTGGACGAAGGACGGCATGGACAAGTCCGTCGCCACGGCGGCCGTGCTCGGCGCCTGGCCTGCGATGCCGGCCAAGGGCACGCTGACCGCGTCGGGCGGCGCGAAGGGGAGTGACCTGGGTACGATCACCCGGTCCGACGGCAGCAAGCAGGTGACCTATGACGGTCACCCGCTGTACTACTTCGCCGGCGACTCCGGCCCGGGACAGACCAGCGGCCAGGGCAGCAACGGGTTCGGCGTCAAGTGGTGGCTGGCCGCCCCCTCCGGGACACAGATCACCGGCGACCCGAAGAAATTGCGGCTAGCAGGTACGGGAAGATACTGCTACCCAGGGGGGCGAACTAACGCTAGCGGTGATGCTGGCGGCTCGCGAGCGCGGGATTCTCAGGTATGCAACCGCGCCACTTTCCTGGACCTGCCGGGCTGGGCGGCCACGCTGACGATGCTGGCCCAGGGCTTGCAGGTGGTGGTCAAAGCCGACCCTGACCCGCGCCGCCTGGTCCAGGGCGTCGACGCGGTCTTGTGCTCGCTCGCATCGGGGAGCGAATGAGCAACGCACACGAATTCCAGTTGGCCGGACCAGTGACATGCGTGGAAGGCGGTGAGTGGTGTCGGAGTTGAGGTTCGCGGTGCTCGGCCCGGTCCGCGCGTGGCGGGGGGATACCGAGCTGGACCTGGGCTCGCCGCAGCAGCGGGCGGTGCTGGCGGTTCTGCTCCTGGCCGAGGGACGGCAGGTCTCGCTGAGTGCGCTGGTGGACGCATTGTGGGGAGACGAGCCGCCGGCAGCTTCCGTGGGCACGGTGCGTACGTACATATCGCGGCTGCGCCGGTGCCTGCGGGCGAATTCCGGCGCGCGGGGCGCCGTGATCGAGTCAGCGGGCGACGGATACCGCCTGCTGTTGAGCTCCGCAACTCTCGACCTCAACGTTTTCCTGAAGCGGACCAAGGAGGCCCAGGCGGCCGCCGGCACCGGGCAAGCAGGGCATGCGGCGGAATTGCTCCGGGACGCGCTTGGGCTGTGGCAAGGGGTGCCGCTGGCCGGCATCCCGGGTCAATATGCCGAGTGCCAGCGGGTCCGGCTGGCCGCGCTCCAGATGGCCGCGGTTGAGGAACGACTCGCCCTGGACATCGCGCTGGGCCGCCACGTGGCAGCGGCCGCGGAACTGCAGAGCCTGCTGGCCAGCCATCCCATGAGGGAGCGGCTCAGCGAACTGCTGATGCTCGCGCTGTACCGTTCAGGCCGCCAGGCCGACGCCCTGGCTGTGTTCGGCAATACCCGCCGCGTGCTGAGCGAAGAACTCGGCATCGATCCAGGACCCGCCCTGCAGGCCATGCACCAGCGGATTCTCCAAACGGATGAAAGCCTCATCGGCCCCGCCGGCCGGGACAGCTGGCAACCGGCGGCCCCGTCGCCCGTCACCGCGCTCGTTGGCCGGGACCATGATGTCGAGCAGGTCGCCCGGCTGCTTGCCACCCACGGCCGCCGCCTCGTCGTGCTGACCGGCGCCGGCGGGATCGGCAAGACGAGGCTGGCGCTGGCCGTGCTGGAGCGCACCCGGCCACATTGGCGGGACGGCGCCGCCTTCGTTGACCTCTCGCCGGTCACCGAGCCTGAGCGGGTGCCAGATGCCATCGCGTCGGCGCTCGGCCTTGTCGTGCAGGGCCAGGAACGGCCGCTGGACGCCCTCCGGCGGCGTCTGGCTGGCCAGAACATGCTGATCGTGCTCGATAACTTCGAGCAGGTGCTCGAGGCCGCGCCGTTGCTGGCTGACCTGGCGCATCAGGCTCCGCAGCTGCACCTGCTGGTGACCAGCCGGGTGGTCCTGAGGGTACGCGGGGCGCAGGAATGGCGGCTGGACCCGCTGGGCCTTGCCCCAGCGGGCGCCAGCGCGGCGCAGCTGGCGGAGGCGCCGGCGGTGCGGTTGTTCGTGGAGCGGGTCTGTGATGTCCAGCCCGGGTTCGAGCTGACCAGCGAGAACATGCCAGTGGTGGCCGAGTTGTGCCGCCGCCTGGACGGCCTGCCACTGGCTCTTGAGCTCGCGGCCGCCTGGACGCGGCTGCTCACGCCCGAGCAGATACTGAAGCGGCTGTATGAGTTCCTGGAGCGCCCCGGCGCCCTCGCCGACCTGCCCGGCCGGCAGCAGACGCTGATCAGCACCATGGAATGGAGCCACGACCTGCTGCCCGCACCGGCGCAGCAGCTGCTGGCCAGGCTGTCGGTGTTCGCGGCCCCGTTCACGGCCGAGGCGGCCCAGATGATCAGCGGGCGGGACGGCGCCGCCACGGTAGATAGCCTGTCCGCGCTGCTGGACCACAACATGGTCAGCCCGGCCGAGCGTCCGGACGGCGAACGCGCGTTCCGGTTGCTCTACCCGATCCGCCGCTTCGCGGCCGCCCGGCTGGAAGACCCTATCCCGGCCCTCAGTGGCCTCGAACGCCACCTGCTCGACGTCCTGAACGCCGCCAGCGACCGGTACGGCTCGCAGGGCCGGGACATGCGCCGGCTCGACAGCGAACAGCCCAACCTGCAGGTGGTCCTCAGCTGGATAGCTCGTGACGGCCGGCCATCGGGTGCCCTGCTGCGGGCTATCGGAGACGTCTGGACCTGGCTGCTGGTCCGCGGTCACCTGCGGCGCACCTCCGAGCTGTGGCAGCAGATAGAGTCGCTGCCGCACGACGGGCTGCGCACCGGCCGGGACCGGATGGCGCGGTCGTGGCTGATGGCCGCCCGGCTGGTCAACGACGGCAGCTTCGCTGAGGCCGTCGCGTTGATTGACGAGATGCTGCCGGACGCCCGCCGGCTCGAAAAGCCCTCCCGCACCGGCCTCCTGCTCATGGTACGGGGCATCGCGCGCCCATACACCGCGCACCGGCTGGCCCGCGCCGACTTTGAGGAGGCGCAGGCAATGGCGCGGGGCGCCGGTGACCCACTCGCCCTCGGCTACATCCTGTCGCATTACGGCTCCCTCCTCCGCGTCGGCCGCGAGCCGGCCAGAGGCCGGGCGCTGCATGAGGAGATGCTCGACATCGCCCGATCGCATGGTGACGAGAACTTGCGCGCCGAAGCGCACTACAACCTGGCGATGGATGCCATGACAATGGGCGCCGCGGAGCCGGCTAAACCCCACATCGCTGCCGCAGTGCGTTACTACCGGTATGCCGACCACCTCGACGGCCTCACCCGCTGCCTGGGCGCACTCAGCACGCTCGCTGTGAAGCGTAAGGATGAACACCTCGCCGCTCAGCTCATCGGCGCGACCGCCGCCGCGCGCGACAGCATCGGCCTGACACCCTGGCCGACCGTGACCGAAGCGGAACGGCGGACCATCGAGCGGGCTGAGGCACTTCTGCCCAGCGACGAGTTCGCCGCCCAGGTCGCTGCCGGCCGAAGGCAAACGATAGAGGACGCGCTCACCCGGGCCCTGCTGTCGCTGGGAATCGGGCCCCGGCGGCAACCTGACGACAGAGCCCTTCCCACCCGCTCGCATCCGCGGCCGCACCTGGTCGGGGCAGAGCCGCGCCGCCCGCGCATCAGGACCACAGAAGCCGAACCAAGTCCGCAGCCCCTCAAACGCGTCTTCCGTTGACATGACGCCCACGTGACGCACCCACACCTGATGCCGGACACCGTTCGCCCAAGTGCTCGCAAGCTTTGAACCGCGACGAGCTGGCCGACCCGCGCAGCGCTGTCCCGGCCAGACTGTGAGGACTTTCAGTACGTCTTGACGGCAGAGCATCACTCTCTTCACCGAACACAGCTCACCGAATGTCCATTGCTGAACACGGGCGACGCCGGAACAAGAGACGCGAGCGTCTGCAGTACCCAGTCGTCCCAGCGCCAGTCGGTGTGACCGTTGAACGCCATGGGGCTCACCCCGGGCTGGCCGTATCTGCCAGTCGGTGCACGCCGCGCCGAACCGTTGGTTGAGTGGCAGGAAGCTTCGTCAAGCAGGCGTTGCGCGACCGCTCGAATCCGCCGGCTGCCGACAAGTCCGTGCCCTTTGGTTAGCGTCCAGTCGTCGGGTTATGGTATGCATCCGCATTCGGCTGGTGGTGTATTTCCAGGACGAAAAACTCTATTGGCCCGTTGAACCAGTGGCCGGACGGACACCGGATCATCGCACTCTCGACCGGCCCGTCCGACGATGTCATGATGTACCGGCACAGGACCTCGGCGGGTAGCCCGCAGTTGACCGTTCCCTTCTGGTTCATCCATGCCGGGCAGTCAATAAACATCATGCCGCTCCTTGGGCCCAGTTGTTCTCTGGCGGCGCCCCGGTGAATAAGCTCTATCGGCCGTTGCGTCGCGGCTGCGTGGCCAGGCTGGGCGATACGTTACTCGGTACAAAATGACCGGAGCGCAAAGACGGCTGCTCTCCGGTGAAGGCCGGGGAGTTGTTGCCTAAACGGCCTGGCAAGAAATTTGCCGTCGATCAGGTCTTCGATATCGCCCCGCCTGAGAAGCGGGGCTTCTTTCATGTGCCTGAACTGCTGCAGCATCTGTTTGGTAATGCAGTCGAACTTCGGCCGGACCTCCGCGGTCAGGTCGTAACGGACTGCCGGTACCTCTTCTGGGTGCGCATACCAGCGTTGGTGCAGCCCGCGCTGGATGACCTTATTGGCCTCTATCTGATCGATGAAGAACTGTATAATAATTTCCCGATCTACCCTGGTACCATTCAGTGTCCGGGATATCGACTCCAGAATGCTGTGCTCGCGGATTGAGTCGTCAATGGGCTGACCGCTCGCGTACTTTACCGCAGCGACCTCCTGGCTCAACGTAAGGCGCTGGACGACCAGTTCAGCGAGTGTGTCTAGTGGGTCCGGATCTACGGTTTTTTCTGAGTCCGAAGAGTGATCAAGCGCTTGGTCGTTCATAACGAAAAGCTCCTTAAGCAGGCAGGACGGGAGCCACTGTCCTGACTGAACGTCGGGAAAGGCATCGGCTGCGCCAGCCTTCGCTTCAAGGTCTAGTGGGCGGTCATTGACACGTGATTGACGGCCCGTAGATGCCTCGGCTGACCCGCAGCACGAGGCTTACTCGACGAAGATGTCGACGGAGGGCCGCATCTGAGCGCAGAGGCGCAGGACTTCGTGGATGGGGTGGTTCCCGAAGGCCTTGAATGGCGTGGTGTCCAGGGTTTCCTGCTTGTCGTCGACCGCGGGGTAGGCCTGCTGGGTGAGCAGGTAATCGAAGCGGGGCGCCCATTTGCGGGCACCAAGGCGGGCGGTGGTCGAGCAGTTGTCGACCATGTAAGCCACGCCCCGGGCGTGCATGTAGGGGTTGAGGGAGTCGACGGCCTCGATAACGGATTCGTTGGCTATCTCGGAGTAGGGGTGTCCCCGTTCGATCAGGGTGTCGATCTGAGCCATCATCACGCCGCAGAAGACTCCGGCAGTGAAGGGGTTCAGCGGGATCTCGCTGTCGATCCGGTTGCGCCGGGCCCTCTGGCCGGCCTGCCACATGTCAGCCTGATCGATCTTGCCCATCGGGAAACGGGTGAACCGCTGCCCGGCCATGATGACGCTGCGGATCTCGTTACCTGAACGCACCTCGTCATAGACCTCGTGTGTCAGTTCCAGGCCGGGCGGGTAGGCGGCCGAATAGGCCCGGGCGAAAACGTTCCTTCCCGCGTCATCCAGCCGCTCGTACAGGCCGGCCAGGCCATCTTTGGAGATGATCCTGGAAATGGGCCCGGTGACCGAATCCACCGAATGCCGGTAGGCGTCCTGCTCGCTCATCCCCTGCTGCCGGTAGCGGCGGTACAGGCTTTCCACGACGCCGTGCACCCCGGCGAGCAGCACGGCGCGTTCGCCGGTGAGGTCCGACAGGTACTCCGAACGCAGGGTGGTCTGGAATGTGTACGGCGCGCCCAGGGCGACCGACCAGCCGAGAGCGCGGTCGGTGGCGTGCCCGGTGGCGTCCTGGTGTACGGCGAAACTGGCATTGATCCCCGCCCCATTGACTTCGGTGCCCTGCAGATACAGGGCACGCACCGAAGCACCCATCCCCTTGGGGCAGACAGCGATGACATCCACGCCGGCCGGGAACTCCCTGCCTTCAGAGCGCAGGTGCCCGAGCAGGAAACCGTGCGAGAAACCCAGCGTCGTACCCGGCTGCAGTGCGGCGAAGATCTTCTCGTACAGCTCGCTCTGGGCCGCATCGGAGATCAGCAGCACCACCATGTCGGATGCGGCGATGACCTCGAACATCTCGCCCAGCGTGCCGTCCTCCTCGCGGAAACCGGCCGCCCTGGCCGCACCGAACGAAGCTGATCCGGCCCGCAGACCGACCGTCACCTTCACCGCGCCGCCCAGTGAGTCACGCAGGTTCTGCGCCTGCGCCGAGCCCTGCGGACCCCAGCCGATGACGCCGATCTGATTCACCCCGGCGAAGGCGCGGGAAAGCCGGGTGAACAGGTGACGGCCACCGCGGACGATCGCCTCACGGCGCCCGGCCAGGGTGATGTATTCCTTGTCGAAGACGGCGGTCTCGAAATCGAGGCCTTGATCAGGCATTACTTTCTCCTCTCAGACGCAATATCGCGGCATCCTGCGCGGCTCACGCAGGCCGCAGGGTCAGATCGCCAGGCCGACCGCGGTCAGGCGCTCGTAGTCCGGCGTACCAGGGCCGCCTGGCCATGCAGGGTGCCGTCGCGGTCGACGAGGTTCCACACGGTGGTGTCCTCGATCCAGAAACGCCGTCCCGATTTCGCGATTCTCAGGCCCCGGTAGTCGCTGACGTAGCCCTGGGTGAGCACGGTCGCCATGAACGCCTGGCGTGCCTCCCGGGTCCCGGCCTCCGCCGACAGCCGGGAGGGCATTCCGGTGAATTCGCCCCAGCTGTATTCAAAGCACTTCTGGGCAGCCAGATTCGCGTAGATGAAACGCGGGTCTGGCGAGGTATCGTGCGCGAGCAGGCAGAAGGGGCTTTCGTACAGCCATTGCGCGGCATCGGCGCCGGCCAGGCCCGCAGGCGCCATCGGTGCGCCCACCACTGCCTCGTAACTCCCAATCAGCAACTCGCTGAACCACACCTCATGCGGCGCGGGCCACGACATCAGCCAGAAACCTCCTGCCAGAGTCCGTTCAAACGACGGCGGCAGCTCATCGGTACGCGGCGGGCCGGGCCGGCAGCCGCAGGTGGTGAGCTTCCAGCTGCCAGTGTTGCTTTCGCTGATGGACGTCAGCTTGACGGAGGATCAACGAGTCAAAGTTTCGGTGGCCGGGGTGTCGTTGCTCACCCGGGTCACACGGCTTCCGCGCTGATGAGGTCGAGTAGCTCGATCACGAGTGGCCGGCCATCGCCGCGCGGGAAGTGCTGCGTACGTGTCGTGAGACGACCAAGAACATCTAAGGTCACCTCTTCGCCCAGGACCGGACGCAGATCCTGAAGGCCATGAACGAGGCCGTGAGCCGTCTCTACGTCCAGGAGGACGCCGCGGAGCGAAGCTGCCTGAAGGCGC
>DASQVO010000308.1:0-8268 GCA_035640715.1 Streptosporangiaceae bacterium | reverse complement strand
ACGTCCACGACGCCGAGCACCTCGAGCGCATCGGGCTCGGCCAGTGACGGGTCCCAGGCCGCTCCTGCCGCCAGCTCCGGTGCCGAGAGCGGGTCACAGGCGGCCAGCGAGTCGGCCTCAAGTGGCACTACGGTCGCCAGCGTCTCGTCGACCGGGTCGTACAGCTGCAGCGGCCTGGAGGCACTGTGGGAGCAGGCCGGCGGGTCCGCAGCCGATGCCGTCATAGCCGCCTCGATCGCCATGGCGGAGTCCGGCGGCAATCCCAATGCCGTCAGCTCCACCGCCGACTACGGGCTCTGGCAGATCAACGCCTCGCACGGGGCGCAAGCCACGTTCGACCCACTGGCCAATGCCGAGGCCGCCGTCAGCATCAGCAGCAACGGCACCAACTGGAACCCGTGGACGACGTTCGTCACCGGAGCGTATTCCGGCCGCTGCTAGCGGGAAGAAACCTCTGGGCGCGAAAGCCCCTGCGGCTAGTTCGCAGGGGCTTCGTCGCGTCTTGGCGCCTGTGCCGCACGGCGCGGCACGGGCCAGCCGCCTCAGGCGGCTGGCCCGGCGGCGAGCACGATGGTGGCCGTATGGGCCTGGCCGAAGCTATCTGTCCAGCTGATGCTGATCTTGTCGCCCGGGTGGTGTGCCGCCAGGATCGACTGGATTTGGGATTCGGAGGTCACCGTCTGGCCGCCGAGCGAGGTGATCTCGTCACCGGCCGTCAGCCCGGCCTGGGCCGCGGGAGACCCGGAGAGCGTCCCGATGACCGTCACACCCGCCGTGCCCGTGCTGCCGTCACCGGCCCCGCCGAACCCGAAGCCGCCCCCAGCGCCGGAGCCCGCAGAGGAGGCCGACGAGGCCTCGATGCCGAGGAAAGCGGTGGCGCCGAGGTGGATGGTCGAGGACGACGTACCCGCCTCGATCTGCGCGGCGATGGATTCCGCCTCATTAATCGGGATCGAGAAGGCCGTGGCCTGCGTCTGGCTCTGGCCCAGGTTCTGACCTGACGTGGAAGCCTGCGTCTGGCCCGTCGGCACGGCGGGTGACGACGATGCCGCGGTGTCGATCCCGATGACCTGCCCGGCCGTGTTGACCAGCGGGCCGCCGGAGTCGCCGGCCTGGATCGGGGCGCTGGTCTCGATCATCCCGCTGAGCTGCTCCGCGGTGCCGGAGCTGGCATCGCTGGCCGTGATGCTCTGGCCGAGCGCCGTGACCTTACCCGTTACGACCGACGGGGTGCCGCCCTTGCCGCCCGCGTTGCCGATGGCGACGACCTTCTGTCCCACCTTGACTGTGGAGGAGTCGCCGAGGGTCACGGTTTTGAGCCCGGATGCGCGCTGCAGTTGCAGCACGGCGAGGTCCTTGCTCGCGTCGTAGCCGACGACCGTGGCCTTGTAGGTGCGGCCATTCTCCACGTCCGTGACCGTGATCGAGGTTGCGCCGTCGATCACGTGATTGTTGGTCAGCACTTCCCCCGTCGAGGTCAGCACCAGCCCGGTGCCGGCCGAGGTGGCTTTCCGGTAGCCCAGCGTGGCGTTCACGTCGACCAGTCCCGGGGACACCTCGGCTGCGATCTGCGAGGTGCTGAGCACGGTGTCGGCACTTGCCGTCGCACTGCCGGTGGTCGTCCCGCCGGAGTTCACCAGGTCATAGGAGCCGAACGCAGCGGCCACAGCGAGCGCGACGCCGGCGGCCCCGAACGCAAGCCCGCGCCGCCGGGGGCGCCCGGCGGGCCATCTGCCCCCGGGCCCCGACGCACCACCGCCCGGGCCGTATGGTCCCTCAGGCCCGGACGGGATGTACGGGCCGCCCGCGCCGGGTTGCGTAGAAGATGAAGGCATCTGCTCCGGTTGTGCCGACAACGACGAATCCGTGATCGAGTTCATGGAAACTGCCCACCTCGCTCCTGCTCCTGTTGCTCTATTGGGCAGTGTTAGCCGTGAACCTTGTGCGTAGCTGATGACATCCCGATGGCACCCTGGCGGCTTCCTGGCCACTTCCTGAATGCCGTTCCCTGGCCGGCGCCGCCATGGCGGGAGTGCCGCGGAACTCGCGAGACTGACACAGCAGCCGCGGGGTAGGGGCATCGGTCATGATGAAGAAGCTCCTCGAACTCCTGCTCTGTTTCATCCACCCGGTCGCGGTCGTCCTCATGTGGATCAATCTGGCGACGCGCCGCGACCTGACCGACGGGGCGAAGCTGGTCTGGGGCATCTTCGCCCTCATACCGCTCGTGCCGTTTCTCTACGTGCTGACCGGCGGCGACCTGTGGGTGAGCCAGCTGCCGCGGGGCGGCCAGGCCGGTTACGGGTGAACACACAAGCCCGGCACGCCACCAATACCCGCCAACCAGCGGTCACATGAATGTTTTACATACTGTGATCGATTATGGAAAAGTGGCACCGAGCAGTAAGAAACATCTGTGACCATGAAAATTTGCTGGGGGCTGGATGGAGGGCATGAGCGAGCCGTCAGCGGAGTCGAGGGTGATCCATGCCGGGACGGAACGGCTGCCCGGTCATCCCGTCGTCCCGCCGCTGGTGCCGACGAGCGTCTACGCCTCGTGGGGCGAGCCAGACCCGGCCCGTGCCTACGGGCGGAATGGCAACCCGGGCTGGGAAGCGCTTGAGCAGGCGCTCGGCGCCATGGAGGACGCGGAAGCGGTCGTCTTCGCCTCGGGCCAGGCCGCGTCGATGGCGCTGATGCTCGCCCTGGCCAAGGGCAGGCAGCGGATCGTGCTGCCGGACGATGGGTACTACAACACCCGCACGCTCGCTGACTGGCTCCGGCCGTACGGCGCCGAGCCGGTCCCCGTCGACATTCTCGACCTCGCCCAGGTGGAGCGGGAACTCGGCCGCGGGCCGGCGGTGCTCTGGGCGGAGACGCCGACCAATCCGCTGCTGCGGGTCGCCGATCTGGCGGCGCTCGGCAGGCTGGCCTCAGCCGCGGGCGCGCCCATGATCGTCGATAACACCGTCGCGACGGGACTCCTGCAACAGCCGCTCGAGCTGGGAGCAATCGCCTCGCTGTGCTCGCTGACCAAGGCGGCTTCCGGGCACTCGGACCTGCTGCTCGGCGCGGTCATCACCCGCGACGAGGCGCTGCTGGAAAATCTCCGGGGCTGGCGGGCGGTGGGCGGGGGAATCCCGGGCCCTTTCGAAAGCTGGCTGGCGCTGCGCGGGCTCAAGACCCTGGCCCTGCGCATCACCCGCCAGTCCGAGAACGCGCTCGCGATCGCCGGGCACCTTGCCGCCGATCCCCGGGTCCGCGCGGTCCACTATCCCGGCACCGAGCAGTCCACGCTCGCCATCGCGCGGCGGCAGATGCCGCGCGGGTTCGGCCCGCTGCTGTCCTTCGAGCTTGACGGGACCGCCGCCGATGCTGATGCCGTGGTGGCGGCTTCACGGATCATCCTGCCGGCGACGAGCTTCGGCGGCGTGGAGTCCGCATGGGAACGGCGCGCCCGGTGGTCCTCGGAGACGGCGCCTGAGACCCTGATCCGGCTGTCCGCCGGGATCGAGCCGCTCGCCGACCTCCTGGCCGATATCGATAAGAGCCTCGCGGCCGCCGGTGAGCCGGTTGATTAACCGGAACGAGGCCTGGGTGACCCGGCCTGCCATACGGTCGCAGACACTCATGCGACGGACGGGGAAGGCCGGATGACCGGCAAGGTGGCCGTGGCCGGATTCTGATCCCGCCAGGCGCGGTTCACGGCGACTGCGACGGGTACCGAATGCCTGATGAAAGCCGTCGTTTACCAGGGCACCCGGGATGTGTGAGCCTGTGGCAGGCTTGCCTCATAACGGGGGAAGGGAGCCTGGGAAGCGATGGCAGGATCGCAGCAGCCGCCGCCTGAGCCGCAGCCGGTGGTCACGCCGCTGAGGACCGCGGCGATCTTCCTCGTGCTGACGGTGAACCCGGGCGGGGAAGCGGCCGCGCGGGATGTGCTCGCCGACGTGCCGGCCCTGCAGAGGTCGGTCGGTTTCCGGCTCCCGGAGGCGGACCTGGCGTGCGTAGCCGGCATCGGATCAGTGCTCTGGGACCGTTTGTTCGCCGGCCCGCGCCCTGCCGAGCTGCATCCGTTCCGTGAGCTGCACGGTTCCAAGCACCGGGCCGTCGCCACGCCGGGTGATCTGCTCTTTCACATCCGGGCCAACCAGATGGACCTCTGCTTTGAATTCGCCACTCAGGTCATGAACCGGCTCGGCGGATTCGTCACCGTTCAGGACGAGGTACACGGTTTCCGGTACTTCGACGAACGCGACCTGATCGGCTTCGTCGATGGGACGGAAAGCCCCGCCGGACGGGCCGGCGAGGCCGCGGCCCTCGTCGGCCCGGAAGACCCGGACTTCACCGGCGGCAGTTATGTCATCGTGCAGAAATACCTGCACGACATGGAGGCATGGGACGCCCTGTCCGTCGAGGAGCAGGAACGGGTGATCGGCCGTACCAAGCTGTCCGACATCGAGCTTCCCGATGAGGTCAAGCCCGCCAATTCCCATGTCGCGCTCAACACCATCATCGAGCCCGATGGCACCCAGCGGCAGATCCTGCGAGCCAACATGCCGTTCGGCTCCGCCGGGAGCGGTGAATTCGGTACCTATTACATCGGGTACGCGGCTAGCCCCAGCGTGACCGAGCAGATGCTGGTGAACATGTTCATTGGCAACCCGCCCGGCAATTACGACCGGATCCTGGATTTCTCCACCGCCGTGACCGGGACCCTGTTCTTCGCGCCGTCGGCCGATTTCCTCGACAACCTGCCCGACCCGCCGGATGCCACCGCCGCTGCCCGCGCGCCGTCCGCGGTGCCGGCTGACGGCGCTGCACCGCCCGAAGCCGCGGCCGCCCCCGGCACATCGTCCCTGCCGAATGGTTCGCTCGGAATCGGCGACCTGAAGAGGAGCACTCCGCAATGAACAACCTGCACCGCGAGCTCGCCCCGGTTTCCGAGGCCGCGTGGGCCAGCATCGAGGACGAGGCACGGCGCACGTTCACCAGCTACCTGGCCGGCCGCCGGATCGCCGACGTCGCCGGACCAGACGGCCCCAGCTTGGCCGCCATCGGAACCGGCCATCTGGGTGAGGTCGAGGCCCCGGGGCAAGGAATCACCGCCCGCCTCCGCCAGGCCCAGCCCCTGGTCGAGCTGCGGGCGCCGTTCACCCTGAGCCGCCAGGCCATCGACGACGTCGAGCGGGGCGCGCAGGACCCGGACTGGCAGCCGCTGAAGGACGCGGCGAAGGTGATCGCCTACGCCGAGGACCGGGCGATCTTCGAGGGATACCCGGCAGCCGGCATCACCGGCATCCGGGCCGCCACCTCCAACCCAGCACTGGCCCTGCCTGCCGACGCCCACGCCTACCCCAACGCCGTCGCCCAGGCGCTCGCCGCCCTGCGGATGGCCGGCGTCAGCGGCCCGTACTCCCTCGTCCTCAGCGCCGACGCGTACGCCGCCGTCAGTGTGACCTCTGATTACGGGTACCCGATCCGCGAGCAGCTCGACCGTCTGGTTGATGAGATCCTCTGGGCCCCGGCCATCGACGGGGCCTTCCTGCTGTCGGCCCGCGGCGGTGACTACTCCCTCCACCTCGGCCAGGACACCTCGATCGGCTACCTTTCCCACGACGCGACGAACGTGGAGCTGTACTTCACCGAATCCATGACCTTCCTCGTCTACACGCCCGAGGCCGGTGTGGCGTTCAGCCCGCAGCCGTAGTCCCGCAGTGGGTGATGTGCACGGCGTGCCTGTCCTCCTGACGTGCGGAAGGGAGGATAATTGCCTGCATGGGATCTGGTGCTCTGCCGCCGCGATGGAGCGAGTACGGGCGTCGCCTGCCAGCTTCTCTGGAAGACCTGAAGGGCCCGGATGCGGGCATGATCGAACTGCCGCTGCATGTGGCCTGGTCGGGCCGGCGCGTGTACGACGTGAGCGATAGTGAGCAGCGCCTTGTCCTGTATGCGTTGCTCCTTGCGGAAGCGCAGCGGGAGGATCTTGAGCGGTTCGTGCACCGCGAGTCATTGATCAGCATGTGGCCCCGGCTGCGGCGGCTACTGGGTCCGCACGCCCGCCGAGAGTGGGAGCGGCAGCTGATGATGATGGCATCTCGTTGAGCCTGGACAATTCCCCGCTCGACATCGACGAGCTGCCCGCCGACTACTACCACACCGACGACTGCACCGACCATGCCATCAGCATGCTCACCTCGCTGAGAGCGCACGAGGCCGACAAGCCGTTCTTCCTGTACCTGGCGCACAACGCGGTACACGCCCCGCTGCAGGCCAAGGCCGCCGACATCGCCCGGCATCGCGGACGGTACGGCGACGGCTGGGACGCGCTGCGCGAGAAGCGGTTCGCCAAGCAGAAGGCCGACGGCTTGTTCCCGCCGGAGACACCGTCACCCGTACAAGCTGGTCACGCTGCACCAGTTGGGCACCCCGTATGCCGAGGACAGGTGGGCGCTGTACGACATCGAGCGCGACCCCACTGAGATCGACGACCTGTCCGAGGAGTTCCCGGACGTGGTCAGGGAACTCGCCGAGGCGTGGGAGAAAGCCGCCTGGCGGGACGGGGTCTTTCCGCAGATCGACGTCGGCGCCCGGCGAGGCATCCGCCGATCAGTGCGGCTGGTACCGCACTGTCTTCAGGCTGCGTTTGACCACCCGGAGAAGGTGGCCGGGATTGACGATGACGAAGCTCACAATGTTTTAGCGGTTCAGGCACGTGCTCCATGCAGCCGGGCGCGGGCCTGCCCGGGGACGGGGCAGGCGACGGTGCGGACCAGTGCGGCCCGTCCACTTCTCCGGAGCCGTGACGGCGGGATGGGCACCGACCCGGCCACGTGGCCTTTGAGCACGCCGCAGCTGCTATCTGATTCTGGAAGCGAGATGGGGCCATCATCGCCTAGAGCGACGGCGAGGTGCGTCGCCAGTTCAACATCTGCTATACCGCGCGGATCCTCGGCCTACCATCGGCCCCTCCTGGGCATACAATTTGGACATGAGTTCCACCCGCGTCGCTGGCCACATCAACGCGCCCCGTGCGGCGGTGTACCGCGCGCTACTCGATGCGGATTCGATCGCAAAGTGGCGGGTGCCTGCGGGTATGACCTGCCAGGTACATGAGTTCGATGCTCGCGAGGGTGGCTCGTTCCGTGTCTCGCTGACCTACGATGCGCCGACCGGGACCGGGAAGACGACAGCGCATACCGACACGTACCACGGCCACTTCGCGAAGCTTGTGCCAAACGAGCAAGTGGTTGAAGTGCTCGAATTCGAGACCATCGATCCCGAACTACGCGGCGAGATGACAATTACGACAACGCTCGCTGATGCAGATGGCGGGACCGAAGTTCTCTTCCTGCATGAAGGGATACCTAGCGGCGTGGCCGCCGCCGACAATGAGACCGGCACGCGGATGTCGCTCGCGAATCTCACAGCGCTCGTCGAGGCAGGCTATAACCAGGCCCGTGTTCGCTAGCCGGTTTTGAATAACGCTCCCTAAGGCTCCCCGGGGCTTAGCAGGCGGAAATGGACCTCCGAGTCCGCCTCGAGCGGTTCGCCCGGTTCCCGCGCCCGGTGGCGTGGAAGGCAGGGGTGATCTTCGCTGGCCTGCCGGGGTGTGATGGCTGTTTCGCGTTCACCTACCCTTGCCTTATGCGCACCGGTCATGCGGATCTGCCGCTTCATGGCGGCCATGCACCGCGGTGGCTGTTTGAGCGGATGACGGCGCTGGCCCGGGAGACCAGCCTGGCGGTGGCGGCCGAAGAGGGTCCGGGCGGGCTGCTGCGGCGGCTGTCCGATCCAGTGTGGTTCCAGGCGTTCGGGTGCGTGCTGGGGTTCGACTGGCATTCCAGCGGGGTGACCACCACGGTGTGCGGCGCCCTGAAGGAGGGCCTGAGGGGGATCGAACCGCAGGTCGGCCTGACG
Organism: Streptosporangiaceae bacterium; assembly: GCA_035640715.1. Classification (GTDB taxonomy): domain Bacteria; phylum Actinomycetota; class Actinomycetes; order Streptosporangiales; family Streptosporangiaceae; genus DASQVO01. The sequence continues at coordinate 348 of DASQVO010000308.1, read as the reverse complement.
GTGGCGGGAGGCAAGGGCCGGGCTTCCCGCGCAGCCCCGGCGGAGATCGAGGCCGCCTGCTGGCGGACCGGGCTGGATGCCGGCCCGCTGGTCCGGGCCAGCCGGCTGACCGCCAAGGTGGACTCGTCGGCCTTGCAGGACGGATTCCAGGTCTACCATCACTGCTTCCTGCTGGCGGATGACGGCTCGTGGGCGGTGGTGCAGCAGGGGATGAACGAGGCGTCTGGGACCGCGCGCAGATACCACTGGCTCACCACCAGGCGGTTCGACGCCGACCCGCACGCCGCCGTAGCTGGGCCCGCGGGCCGGGGGGTTTTGAACCTGGTGGCCGGCGAGGGGGAGGGCAAC
>DASQVO010000307.1:0-10115 GCA_035640715.1 Streptosporangiaceae bacterium | reverse complement strand
GGAGGGGCGCGGCGCCGCCTGGACTGAGGAGCGAGGGACGAGCGAGGAGGGAAGGCGGTGCCTCAAGGCGCCCCGGAGGCGAGCGGGGGACAGGGCGGCCCATCCGCCGGTCGTGCTGCTGGCCGAGCACGAGCCCGAGGTCGCTGAGCTCGCGCGCCGTTACCTGGACCGCGAGGGCCTGCGGGTACGGGTGACGATCAGCGCGGATGAGACGCTCGCCGCGCTCGGCGAGCGCTCGGCCGCGGTCGCTGTGCTCGACCTGACCATGCCGGGCCTGGACGCGCGGCGCCTGCGCGGCCTCCTGGCCGAGCCGCGCAGCCGGGACCCGGGCAGCAGCCGGGACCTGGGCAGTAGCCGGGACCCGGGCAGTAGCCGGGATCGGGGCAGTGGAAGGAACCTTGACGGCGCCCGGATGCCCGCCGTCTTCCTGCTGGGCGGCGGCATGCGCCCCCGCGACCTGAGAGTAGCCGCCGACCGCTGCCTGCCGCGCCCGTTCAGCCCGCGCATGCTCGTCACCCGCGTGCGTGCGGCCGTGCCGCAGGCCGTGCCCGCCGCCCGGCCGGAGCCGGCCCGGCGCCGTGTCGGCAGCCTCACCCTGGAGGAGGCCGGGCGCCGGGTGAGGTCCGCGGACCGGGACATCGCGCTCACGCCTACCGAGTTTGCGTTGCTCGCCGTCCTCGCCGATAACGCCGGCCGGGTTCTGACCAGGGACCAGCTGCTGGCCGCCATCCGGGAGCTGGGACTGCCCGGTGCGGGCCCCCGCCGCCCGCAGGCCGCGGCCAGGGCGGTCGACGTGTACGTCGCGCAGCTGCGGGCGAAGCTGCCCGGGCCTGGCGCTATCCGCACGGTGCGTGGCGTCGGCTACGTGCTTGGCGTCCGCCCGCCGGACGCGGGCGGATAACCCGAACTTCTGAATAAGACGCGCTCTCCGGGCAAGTGAATAAGACACAGTTTCCGGGCAATGCGGTGAATGCCCGGGACCACAGCCGTGGGGGGCTGCGACGGCGCTTCGGCACTGCCAGGACGCGATACCATGGGGTGCCTGGTCGGCCGCCGTCACCGCCCCGCTAGCATCGGTGACGCACCATTACCGAGTTGAGGGGACTGCGGACCGCGTGACAGTGCTCGACGAGATCCTCGACGGCGTGCGTGCTGATCTCGCCGACCGGCAGCGGCGTGTCTCCCTTGATCAGCTCAAGGAGATGGCCAGCCGCGCCCCGTCCCCGCGTGACGCGTCGGCCGCGCTTAAGTCGGACGGCATCAGCGTCATCGCAGAAGTGAAACGGGCCAGCCCGTCGCGTGGCGCCATGGCAGAGATCGCAGACCCGGCCGCCCTCGCCGCGGACTACGAGGCCGGTGGCGCCAGGGTGATCAGTGTGCTCACCGAGTCCCGGCGGTTCGGCGGCACGCTCGCCGATCTGGCCGCGGTACGCAAGGCCGTGCAGGTGCCGGTGCTGCGCAAAGACTTCGTGGTGAGCTCTTATCAGCTCTGGGAGGCGCGCGCGCACGGTGCCGACCTGGTGCTGCTCATCGTCGCCGCGCTCGAGCAGAGCGCGCTGGTGTCGCTGGTGGAGCGCGCCGTCTCCATTGGCCTGGTGCCGCTGGTCGAGGTGCACGCCGAAGCCGAGCTGGACCGGGCGCTGGACGCCGGCGCGAAGGTGATCGGCGTCAACGCCCGCGACCTGACCACGCTCCGGCTCGACCGCGGCGTCATCGGCCGGATGATCCCCCGCATCCCGGACGGGATCGTCAAGATCGCCGAGTCCGGCGTGCGCGGCCCGCACGACCTTCTCGCCTACGCTGCCGCCGGGGCCGACGCCGTCCTGGTCGGGGAGTCCCTGGTGACCGGGAAGGACCCCCGGGCCGCCGTCGCGGACCTGGTGACAGCCGCCTCACATCCTGCCCTGCGCGGAGACCGCTGATGACCGGCGTGGGCACCGTCCCCGACCTATCCGGGCACTTCGGCATATACGGCGGGCGCTTCGCGCCGGAGGCGCTGACCGCGGCGCTCGACGAGCTGACCGAGTACTACACGGCCGCCAAGGCGGATCCGGAGTTCCAGGGTGAGCTCGCCCGGCTGCTTCGTGACTACGCGGGACGGCCGACGCTGCTGACCGAGGTACCGAGGTTTGCTGCCGAGGCCGGCGGATGCCGGGTCCTGCTCAAGCGCGAGGACCTGACCCATACCGGCTCACACAAGATAAACAACGTGCTCGGCCAGGCGCTGCTGACCAGGCGGATGGGCAAGACGCGCGTGATCGCCGAGACGGGGGCGGGGCAGCACGGCGTCGCCACGGCGACCGCCTGCGCCCTCTTCGGCCTCGACTGCGTCGTCTACATGGGCGAGGAGGACACCCACCGGCAGGCGCTGAACGTCGCGAGGATGCGCATGCTGGGTGCGGAGGTCGTGCCGGTCAGGTCGGGCAGCCGCACCCTTAAGGACGCCATGAACGAGGCGTTCCGTGACTGGGTCGCCACGGTGGAGACCACGCACTACTGCATCGGCTCGGTCGGCGGCCCGCACCCGTTCCCCATGATGGTGCGGGATTTCCAGCGCATCATCGGGGTGGAGGCCAGGGAACAGGTACTGGCCGCGGCGGGCAGGCTGCCGGATGCGGTCGTCGCCTGCGTCGGCGGGGGCTCCAACGCGATCGGCATCTTCCACGCATTCATTCCGGATGCCTCTGTCCGCCTGATCGGCTGTGAGGCGGGCGGTGACGGGCTGCAGCCCGGCCGGCACGCTGCCACGCTGACTGCGGGATCGGCCGGCGTGCTGCACGGGATGCGCACCTACCTCCTGCAGGACAACGAGGGCCAGACGCTGCCGACGCACTCGATCTCCGCCGGGCTGGACTATCCCGGTGTCGGGCCCGAGCATGTCTGGCTGCGGGAGACGGGCCGCGCCGCTTACCGGGCCGTCACCGATGCCCAGGCGCTGGACGCCTTCGGCGTACTCTGCCGGACAGAGGGGATCATCCCCGCCCTCGAATCCGCGCACGCGCTGGCCGGGGCCCTGGAAATCGGCCGTGAACTCGGCCCGGACGGGCTGATCCTGGTCAACCTGTCCGGCCGCGGCGACAAGGACGTGGCCACGGTGTCGGAACGGCTCGGCCTGTGAGCGCCGCCGTGGGGGAGGCAGTTAAATGAGCGCCGTCACGCTCGCCTTCGAAAAGGCGGCGGCCGAGGACCGGGCCGCACTGATCGGCTACCTCCCGGCGGGATTCCCGAGCGTGGACGGCGCGATCGGGGCCGCCGTGGCGATGGCCGAGGCGGGAGCCGACATCGTGGAGATCGGCCTGCCGTACTCGGACCCGCTGATGGATGGCCCGGTCATCCAGGAGGCCGTGCACAGGGCGCTGACCGGCGGCACCAAGATCGCCGACGTGCTGCGCACCGTGCAGGCCGTCGCCAGCGCCGGCGTGCCCGCGCTGGTGATGACCTACTGGAACCCAGTCGACCATTACGGCGTGACCGCATTCGCGCGGGATCTCGCCGCAGCCGGGGGCTCGGGCCTGATCACGCCGGACCTGACACCGGAGGAATCCGGCCCGTGGCTGGAGGCGGCCAGCGCATGCGGGCTCGACCGGGTCTTCCTGGTGGCGCCGAGTTCTTCCGATGAGCGCATCGGGACCGTATCCAGGGTATGCCGGGGCTTCGTCTACGCGGCGTCGCTGATGGGCATCACGGGCGCGCGTGACGTGGTGAGCGACCGTGCCGCCGGGCTCGTCGCCCGGGTCCGCGCGCACACCAGCCTCCCGGTTGCCGTCGGGCTCGGCGTCCGCGACGGGGCGCAGGCCGCGCAGGTGGCGGCCTTCGCCGACGGCGTGATCGTCGGCTCGGCGTTCGTCCAGCGGCTGCTGGCCGCGCCCGATATCGACGCCGGCACCGCCGCGGTGCGCGAGCTGGCCGCAGAGCTCGCCGCCGGCGTCCGCGACTCCTCAGCCGGGCACGCCGCCAGGAGCGTATAGCGTTCCAGGCATGCCAGTCTCCTATATCCCAAATCCCGGGCGGGGGGAGTGGCACCTGGGCCCGCTGCCGGTGCGGGCGTACGCGCTCGGCATCGTCACCGGCGTCATCGTCGCCATGTGGGTGGCCGAGCGCCGGTACAAGAAGGCCGGCGGCCGCCGCGGGCTGATCCTGGACGTCGCGGCGTGGGCGGTGCCGGCCGGCCTCATCGGGGCCGGCGCGCACGGGGCGCTGGCTGAAGCCGCCCGGCTTTTCCCATCCCGCCCGGAGGTGTGGGCCACGGCGAGGGCATGGGTCGGCGTTATCGGCGTGCCGGGCGCTATCGGGCTCGGTGCCATTGGGGCCTGGATTGCCTGCCGCAGGGCCCGCGTGCGGCTGGGGCCGGTCGCCGGCGCGGCGGCGCCCGGCGTCGCGTTCGCCGAGGCGATCGTCTTCCTGAGCGGATGGTTCAGCCAGAGGGCGTACGGGCGCCCATCGGCGCTGCCGTGGGCGGTGGAGATCTCACCGGTTCACCGGGTCCCTGGCTACGAGAACTTCGCGACATTCCAGCCGGTCTTCGGCTACGAGGCGATCTGGTGCGTGGCCGCGGGGTTCGCCGTCATCTGGGCGGGGCAGCGGCTCGCGCTGCCGGGCGAGCGCGCTTTCGCGCTGGCGCTGGCGCTGACCTGCGCCGGAACGTGCGCCGCCGAGTGGCTGCTGATCAATCCCGCACCGCGGTTCGCGGGCCTGCGGGCGGACCAGTGGACGGAGCTCATCACGGCGGGTGGCGCGGCCGCCTACCTTTACCGGTCCCGGCACCGGCACGGGCCCGACGTCATCGTGCCGGTGCCGCCCGGCGGCCATGCGGCACCGCGCAGCAGTGCCCACGGAGCGCACTCCGCTCCGTGAACCCTGGGCCGGTGACCGCCTCAGGTAGCACGGCGGTAAATCAGGGTGAATAGTTGAACCGGCTAAATATTGATGCCCTTGCAGGTCTTGGGCCTGATTGTTCGGTGATGTAATCTGGGCGTAACTTCCGTGTAGCCAGCGAGCCGCCGCGAGCGGCCCTCGCGGCAGGGCCAGCGTCGTCCCACCGCAGTACCGGTATGCAGACGAGACGACGACGACAGGAGATTAGATGGCGCCTGCCGGCAGGGAAGAGATGCGAGGCCGCGAGGGTGCGGGATCCGCTGACGCGGGACTGTACGACAGCCGTTTCGAGCACGACGCGTGCGGCGTCGGCTTTATCGCGGATCTGTCTGGCCAGGGTGGGCACGCCGTCGTGTCCAATGCCCTTACCGTGCTGTGCAATCTCGAGCACCGGGGAGCCCAGGGCGGCGATCCCGGAACCGGGGATGGTGCGGGGATACTCACCCAGATCCCGGACGCGTTCTTCCGCGAAGTATGCGGCTTTGCGCTGCCGTCGGCCGGCGCGTATGCCGCCGGCCTCGCCTTCCTGCCCCCCGATGAGCCCGGCGAGCCCGGCCAGGAGGCAGGAAAATCTGCCGCAGCGCGGCGAGAGCAGGTGATCGCCGTCATCGAACGGCTCGCCACCGCGGAGGGCCTGGTCGTCCTCGGCTGGCGCGACGTCCCGCATGACGTGGCCGCCTGCGGTCCCGGCGCGCGGGCCGTGCTGCCGTACCTGGCGCAGCTCTTCGTCGCCGGCGCGGCCGGACAGCGCGGCATCGAGCTGGAGCGGATGACGTTCTGCCTGCGCAAGCGGGCGGAGCACGAGGCGGGCGTGTACTTCGCGAGCCTGTCGCCGCGGACCATCGTGTACAAGGGGATGCTGTCCGCGCCCCAGCTCGAGCCGTTCTACCCGGACCTGTCCGACGAGCGTTACGGCTCGGCGCTGGCCCTCGTGCACTCGCGGTTCTCCACCAACACGTTCCCGTCCTGGCCGCTCGCGCACCCGTACCGGTACATCGCGCACAACGGTGAGATCAACACGATCAGGGGTAACCGCAACTGGATGCGGGCCCGGGAGGCGATGCTCGCCACCAGGCTGATACCGGATTCCGCCGACGGGCGCGGGATCGAGCGGCTGTTCCCCATCATCGACCCGACCGGCAGCGACTCCGCGAGCTTCGACGAGTGCCTGGAACTGCTGCACATGGGCGGCCGCACGCTGCCCCACGCGGTGCTCATGATGATCCCCGAGCCGTGGGAGAACCACGAGGAGATGGACCCGGCGCGCCGCGCGTTCTATGAGTTCCACGCGTCGCTGATGGAGCCGTGGGACGGGCCCGCCCTCATCGCGTTCACCGACGGTACGGTGATCGGCGCGGTTCTCGACCGCAACGGCCTCCGCCCGGGCCGGTACTGGGTCACCAAAGACGGCCTGGTCATCCTGGCCAGCGAGGTCGGCGTGCTCGACATCGACCCCGCGGTGGTGGTCCGCAAGGGACGGCTGCAGCCTGGCCGGATCTTCCTCGCCGACACCGGCACCGGCCGGATCGTTGAGGATGAGGAGGTCAAGGACGCCCTGGCGGCAGAGCACCCGTACGAGGAACTGCTGCACGCCGGCCACGTCCATCTGAACGACCTGCCGCCCCGCAACCGGCGGCTGCCCAGCTCGGCCGAGCTCGTCACCCGGCAGCAGATGTTCGGCTACACCGAAGAGGAACTCCGCGTCATCCTGGGCCCGATGGCCCGGGCCGGGGCCGAGCCGGTCGGCTCGATGGGCACCGATACGCCGGTCGCGGTGCTCTCGGACCGGTCGCGGCTCGTCTTCGACTACTTCACCCAGATGTTCGCGCAGGTGACCAACCCTCCGCTGGACGCCATCCGGGAAGAGCTGGTCACCTCGCTGGCCAGCACGACCGGCCCGGAGCGCAACCTTTTCGACCCGGCCCCGGCCTCCTGCCGCCAGGTGGTGCTGCCATTCCCGGTGATCAGAGACAGCGACCTCGCGAAGATCGTCCATATCAATGACGATGGCGACATGCCCGGCTTCGCGGCCCACGTGGTCGACGGCCGGTACAAGGCGGCCGGCGGGGGAGCGGCGCTGCGCGATCGGCTGAGGGAGATCTGCTCCGAAGTGACGGAAGCGATCGCCCGCGGCGCGCGGATCCTCGTGCTGTCCGACCGCGGCGGCGAGCCGGGTTATGATCCGGCGCGCCAGGATGCCGCGCTGGCCCCCATCCCGTCGCTGCTGCTCACCGGCGCGGTGCATCACCATCTGATCAGGGAGAAGACCCGGACCCAGGTGGGGCTCATCGTGGAGTCTGGCGACGCCCGCGAGTGTCACCACGTGGCCCTGCTGATCGGCTACGGCGCCTCGGCCGTCGACCCCTACCTGGCCATCGAGACGGTCCAGGACATGGCCCGCCGTGGCGTGCTGGAGGGCCTGACCGAGGAGAAGGCCGCCGCCAACCTCATCAAGGCGCTGAACAAGGGCCTGCTGAAGATCATGTCCAAGATGGGCGTGTCCACCGTCGCCTCGTACACGGGGGCGCAGATCTTCGAGGCGATCGGCTTCGGCGCCGAGGTCATCGACTCCTGCTTCGCCGGGACCACCTCACGGCTGGGCGGTGTCGGTTTCGATGTGCTTGCGGCCGAGACGGGGCGCCGGATGACCCGCGCCTTCCCGCCGGGAGGCGTCCAGCCCGCCCACCGGCGCCTGGAGACCGGCGGGGAATACCAGTGGCGGCGCGAGGGCGAACCGCACCTGTTCAACCCCGAGACGGTCTTCAAGCTGCAGCACGCCACCCGCACCCGCCGTTACGAGATCTTCAAGCAGTACACATCCCTCATCGACGACCAGTCGGCGCGGCTGATGACGTTGCGCGGGCTGCTGCGCATCAAGGGCGTCGAAGCCCCGGCCGTACGGGCGCCGATCCCGATCGAGGAAGTGGAGCCGGTCACCAGCATCGTCCGGCGGTTCTCCACCGGTGCCATGTCCTACGGCTCGATTTCCGCCGAGGCGCACGAGACGCTGGCCATCGCGATGAACCGCATCGGCGGCCGGTCCAACACCGGCGAGGGCGGTGAGGACCCGGAGCGGTTCGTCCACGACGACAACGGGGACCTGCGGCGGTCGGCGGTCAAGCAGGTGGCCAGCGGCAGGTTCGGCGTGACCAGCCACTACCTGGTCAACGCGGACGACCTGCAGATCAAGATGGCACAGGGTGCGAAGCCGGGCGAGGGCGGCCAGCTGCCGGGGCACAAGGTGTACCCATGGATCGCCAAGACCAGGTACTCCACGCCCGGCGTCGGGCTGATCTCGCCGCCGCCGCACCACGACATCTACTCCATCGAGGACCTGGCGCAGCTCATCCACGACCTGAAGAACGCCAACCCGGCCGCGCGGGTGCACGTCAAGCTGGTCTCCGAGGTCGGCGTCGGCACCGTCGCCGCGGGAGTCTCCAAGGCGCACGCTGACGTGGTGCTCATCTCCGGCCACGACGGCGGTACCGGCGCGTCGCCGCTGACCAGCCTCAAGCACGCCGGGACGCCCTGGGAGCTCGGGCTCGCCGAGACCCAGCAGACGCTGCTGCGCAACAAGCTCCGCGACCGGATCGTCGTCCAGGCGGACGGGCAGCTCAAGACCGGCCGTGACGTGGTCATCGCCGCGCTGCTCGGCGCCGAGGAGTTCGGCTTCGCGAGCGCTCCGCTGGTGGTCGAGGGCTGCATCATGATGCGCGTCTGCCACCTGGACACCTGCCCGGTCGGCATCGCCACGCAGAACCCGGAGCTGCGCAAGCGGTTCACCGGCAAGCCGGAGTTCGTGGTGAACTTTTTCGAGTTCATCGCGGAGGAGGTCCGCGAGTACCTGGCGCAGTTGGGCTTCCGCACGCTCGCCGAGGCGGTCGGGCAGGTCGGCATGCTGGAGACGGCCCGGGCCGTTGACCACTGGAAGGCGTCCGGCCTTGACCTCGCGCCGGTGCTGCACGTGCCCGAGCTGCCGGACGGCGCCGCGCTGCACAACACCGTCCCGCAGGACCACGGTATCGACCGTGCGCTCGACAACACGCTGATCCAGCTGGCCGAGGGCGCGCTGCAGGACGGCAGGCCTGTCCGGCTCGAGATCCCCGTACGGAACGTCAACCGGACCGTCGGGACCATGCTCGGCTACGAGGTGACCAAGCGGTGGGGTGCCGACGGCCTGCCGGACAACACGATCGACATATCGTTCCGTGGCTCGGCCGGGCAGTCGTTCGGCGCGTTCCTGCCGCGCGGCATCACGCTGCGGCTGGCCGGCGATGCCAACGACTACGTGGGCAAGGGCCTGTCGGGCGGCCGGCTCATCGTGGCCCCCGATCCTGAGGCGCCGTTCGAGGCGCAGCAGCAGATCATCGCCGGCAACGTGATCGGCTACGGCGCCACCGGCGGGGAGATCTTCCTGCGCGGCACTGTCGGCGAGCGGTTCTGCGTGCGTAACTCCGGGGCCGTCGCGGTCGCCGAGGGCATCGGCGACCACGGCTGCGAATACATGACGGGCGGCCGGGTAGTCATCCTCGGGCAGACCGGCAGGAACTTCGCGGCCGGCATGTCCGGCGGCGTCGCCTACGTGCTGGACGTGAACCCGCGCCGGGTGAACACCGAGATGGTGGACCTGGATCCGCTGGACGCCGACGACGCCGCCTTCCTCCGCGACGTGGTGGAGCGCCACGCGGCGGAAACCGGGTCCGAGGTGGCAGCCGCCCTGCTCGGTGACTGGGACGACGCACTGTCCCGCTTCGGCAAGATCATGCCGAAGGATTACAAGCGGGTGCTGAGCGCGGCCATGCTGGCCGAACGCGAGGGCCGTGACGTCAACGAGGCCGTCATGGTCGCATCGCACGGCTGAGCCGCGCCCCCGGTCTGGGCAACGGCCTTTTTGGCCGCCGCCCAGGCAACGGGACCCGTCAACGGCGCCGGGTCCCCCCAAGCAAAGTGAGCGTTATTCGCCGTTTCTGAAGGCACAGATAAGGACGACAGGCCGATGGCCGACCCCAAGGGATTCATGACCACGCCGCGCGAGACGCCCGCTCGCAGGCCGGTGGACGTGCGGATACAGGACTGGCGCGAGGTGTACACCGAGTTCTCCGCCGGGCGTCTCGAGCGGCAGGCGGGGCGCTGCATGGACTGCGGCATCCCGTTCTGCCACACCGGCTGCCCGCTGGGGAACCTCATCCCCGAGTGGAATGACCTCGTGTGGCGGCATGACTGGCACGAGGCGTCGGAAC
>DASQVO010000306.1:0-24147 GCA_035640715.1 Streptosporangiaceae bacterium | reverse complement strand
CCGAACTGGCACTTCGGCGTCGGCGCGATCTGGTTCTACGCCTCCGACGAGGCCATGACCGGCACGATCAACGTCGACAACAACACCATCCTGGACAGCCCGTATGACGCGTTCGGCTTCGTCGGCGACTACATCCCCGGCGGCAACCCGCCTGCCAAGGCGATCACCAACGTCTTCATCAACGGCGCCACGGTGCGCAACGTCGGGACGTTCGTGGTGCAGCTCCAGTCTGCCGGATCGGCCACGATGTCCAACGTCACCGCCACCGGCGTGGGGATGGACGGCATGATGGCCTGCGCCTATGGCATCGTCCTCACCCAGGGCCCAGGCAACAGCGGCTGGAGCGGCTCGGAATGCGCGTTCCCCCCGTTCAACATCCTGAACCTGTCAACGACGTCGATGGACTTCGGCCTGCTCCAGCTGAACCAGCAGAGTCCGGCGCAAAGCGTCACGATCACCAACCCGGGACCGGACGCGGCCAGCATCTCGTCGGTGTACGCGACCGGAGGATTCAGCCAGACGAACAACTGCCCGTCATCGCTCGCCGTCGGCGCCAGCTGCACAGTCACCGTCGACATCACACCCACCCAGGTGCAGAACTACTCGGGCAACCTCGTCATAAACTCGAACACTCCGTTCGCGCCCGACGTAGTGAGCCTCAGCGGCGCCGTGTACAACCCGAACGGCAATCTCGCGCTGACGGCTACCGCCTCAGCCGATAACACGCTCGCCGGATTCCCGGCGAGCAACGCCAATGACGGCAACCAGGCCACCTACTGGCAGGCAGCGAACAGCACCGGTGTGCTCACGCTGCACCTGGCCCAGTCCGCACCCGTCGACAGGCTTGTCCTAAAGCTTCCCCAGGGCTGGGGAGCCCGGCACCAGACCATCGAGGTGGACTCGAGCGCCGACGGCCAGACCTGGACCCAGCTGGTAGCACCGACGGTCTACCTGTTCAGTCCGACTGGTGCCGCTGGCAACAACGTCGTCGACATCCCCGTGCCGCAGACCACGATGCACTACATACGCCTGGACGTCAGCAACAACGACGTCCAGGGCGCACCACAGATAGCCGAATTCGAGGTCTATTCGAACTGACCGGCGGCAATAGCGATCGTCAGGTGCTCAGATCGCAGGAATAGGAAGGCATGCGGGCTGACGGGGCCTGGATGTATCGGGTTCTCCTGGTTTCATCCGGGCCCCGGGTCAGCGCACCGGGATCGCCGGGGGCGAGACGGGCTGCGAGGACGCTGGTTCCCAGGTTTCGAAGTAGCCGGCCAGGAAGGTCCGCCAGAGCATCTCGTGGTTGACCATGTGCCACGGGGTCAGCAGCTCGTTCACCGAAACCTCCGGAGGATGCCCCGGCCTTTATGCCGGGGAGGAATCCGGCGTCCCGCGTAACGATCTACTACCTGGTCGACGCTGCCTTCAACTACCTCACGCTGGCGGAGTCCTACAAGGTCGCTGCCCTGGACGCGACCAACAAGATGCGCCAGATCACCCGCCTGGCCGGCTGATGCCGCACGCCTGCTGCTCGCCGCCGCAGGCGCAGATGGGCCTTGTGCCGGCGTAGTGGGATCGGCGGAGCCGAGACCGTGGGCGCGTCCTCGTCACCGGACCAGAACCACAGCTGATCAGCACCGACCCGGCCGGCCTGTGGTCTTCCGCTGGGCGGCGATGTGACGCATGACGCAATCGCGGCGGAATATCTCCTGTGGCAGACTGTTAACCCAGAAGAGCGTGCTCCGGGGTCGGTGAAACTCCGAACCGGCGGTGACAGTCCGCGACCCAGAGATCCAGCGTGATCAATGGTTGACTCGGTGGAATTCCGGGACCGACGGTTAAAGTCCGGATGGGAGGCAGCACGCCCATGGCGGGCGAAGGCCCGCCATGGCCGACGCGCATGCGCCTTGCCGCCCGCGCCCCCGGAGCCAGAGTTCGGCTCCCGAGGAGGAAGCGCGGATGTTCACCGGGATCGTGGAAGAGCTCGGCGAGGTCGTCGCGATAGACGACCTGGCTGACGCGGCGCGGCTCACCGTGCGGGGCCCGCAGGTGACCGAGGGCGTATCGCACGGCGACTCCATCGCGGTCAACGGCGTGTGCCTTACCGTCACCGGTTCCTCGGACGGCACGTTCACCGCCGACGTGATGCGCGAGACGCTGGATCGCTCCAGCCTCGGCGCGCTGGTGCCCGGGGCACTGGTCAACCTGGAACGGCCCGTCCGCCTCTCCGACCGTCTCGGCGGCCATCTCGTCCAGGGTCATGTTGACGGGACGGGGACCATCGTCTCGCGTGCGCCGGGCGAGCGCTGGGATGTCGTCCGCATCGCGCTGCCGCCCGGGCTGGCCCGCTACGTAGTGGAGAAGGGGTCCGTCGCCGTCGACGGCATCAGCCTGACCGTCAGTGCGGTCGGCGACGACGCCGGAGACGGGCGCAGTGCTTCATGGTTCGAAGTGAGCCTCATACCGGAGACGCTCAAGCGCACCACGCTCGGCGCCAAGCAACCGGGGGAGACGGTCAACCTGGAAGTTGACGTGATCGCCAAATACGTGGAGAAGCTGCTCGGCGGGGCGGTGCGCCAGTGAACGCCCGTTTGCGCGTCCGGAGCCAGACACTCAGGAAAGGCAGGAAAAGCGTGATCGGTCGCGCTGTTCATCCCCGCGAGCAGGACGGCGCGGAGGTCAACCTGGATGATGTCGGGCAGGCCGTCGCCGACATCGCGGCCGGGCGCCCCGTTGTGGTCGTGGACGCCGCGGACCGGGAGAACGAGGGTGACCTCGTGTTCGCGGCCAGCATGGCCACGCCCGAGCTGCTCGCCTTCACCATCCGCCATGCCCGGGGCCTGATCTGCGTGCCGATGCTCGGCGAGGATCTCGACCGGCTTCAGCTGCCGCAGATGACCAGCGACAATCAGGAGCACATGGGGACCGCCTTCACGGTCAGCGTCGACGCGCGCGCGGGGATTTCAACCGGGATCTCCGCCGCCGACCGGGCCAGGACCATCCAGCTCCTCGCCGATCCATCGTCAAATGCCGGCGACTTCGTCCGTCCCGGCCACCTCTTCCCGCTCCGCTACGCCGACGGCGGCGTCCTGCGGCGACGCGGCCACACCGAGGCAGCGGTTGACCTTGCCAGGCTGGCGGGCCTGCCGCCCGCGGGAGTTGTCGCCGAGGTCGTCAACGACGACGGGACGATGGCCCGGCTGCCCCGGCTCCGCGAGTTCGCCGACGAGCACGGTCTCACGCTCATCTCCATCGAGCAGCTCATCGACTACCGGCGCCATACCGAGACCATGGTCACCCAGGTGGCCCGGACGCGGCTGCCGAACGCCTACGGCGAATGGCAGGCGTTCGGCTACGTGAACGCCGTGGACGGCACGGAGCACATGGCTCTCGTGCTCGGCGACCTGGGCGACGGCGACGAGGTGCTGGCCCGCGTGCACTCCGAATGCCTGACCGGCGACGTCTTCCACTCCCTGCGCTGCGACTGCGGCGCCCAGCTGGAGGCCGCGATGTCGCTGATCGCGGCGGAGGGCCGCGGCGTGGTGCTGTACCTGCGGGGGCACGAGGGCCGCGGCATCGGCCTGATCAGCAAGCTGCGCGCCTACGAGCTGCAGGACAACGGCTCCGACACGGTGGACGCCAACCTCGAGCTCGGCCTGCCCGTCGACGCCCGCGACTACTCCACCGGCGCGCAGATCCTGGCCGACCTCGGCGTGCGTTCGGTCCGGCTGCTGACGAACAACCCGGCCAAGGTCGAGGGGCTGTCGCGGTACGGCGTGGACGTGGCGCGGGTCCCGCTGCCCGTGCCGGTCACGGCGCACAACCTCCGCTACCTCGCCGCAAAACGGGACCGGCTCGGCCATAAGATTGAGAATCTTCCGCAGCCGAACGGAGTCGTGGTGCCACCCGCCGGCCCCGTGCAGGAATCGGCATGAGCGGGAAACACAGCATGAGCGAGTTGCAGGGGCGCCTCAAGGCGCCCCGGAAGTAAGCAGGAGAGGTCATATGAGCGGTGAAGGGCGCCCGGTGCTTGACACCGTGGACGCCAGGGATCTGACCATCGCGATCGTCGGCACCCGGTGGCACCCCGAGGTGACCGGCACTCTCGTGGAGCGTGCCGCGGATGCCGCGATGGCCTGCGGAATCGAGGATCCCCTCGTCGTCCGCGTCGCCGGGGCGGTCGAGCTTCCGGTGGTGGCCGCCGAGCTGACACGCCATTACGACGCGGTGGTCTGCGTGGGCGCGGTGATCCGCGGCGGCACCCTGCATTTTGAGTATGTCTGCGACTCCGTGACCGCCGGGCTGACCCGCGTGGCTCTTGACTCGGGTACTCCTGTAGGCAACGGCGTCCTGACCTGTGACTCCATCGAGGACGCCCGTGACAGGTGCGGGCTGCCGGGCAGCAGCGAGGACAAGGGATGGGAGGCGGTCGTGGCAGCGCTGGATGCCGCGCTCCTGCTGCGTTCCATCCGCTGCGCCGGCCCGGATGGACGGCCCACCTACGGTCAGCGGCCGAACGCCGTGGCGCGCGGCACATCACGACATTGAGGATGTGCTACCCCGGGCTCGCTGGCCGGTACGATCGCCTATCCGTAGCCCACGGCCGGCCGGAGCTCCGCACCGCAGGTAACCTCTCTGCGCGAGCAACTTTCCATCGAAAGGTCTTGCCTTGCTCTCTCTCGTCCTGCCCAAGGGCTCACTCGAGCGGGCCACCCTCGAGCTGTTCGACGCCGCCGACCTTACGGTCCGGCGCTCCTCCGACCGCGACTACCACGCCTCGATCGACGATCCGCGAATCGACCGGGTCCGGTTCCTGCGCCCGCAGGAGATCCCGTCCTATATCGAGCGCGGCCTGTTCGACCTGGGCATCACCGGACGCGACTGGATCGAGGAGACCCAGGCGGAGGTCACCTCGCTCGGCGAACTGCAGTACTCCAAGGCGACCTCGCGGCCGGTGCGGGTGGTGCTCGCTGTGCCGGAGAACTCGCCGGCGGAGACCGCCGCCGACCTGCCGGAGGGGGTACGGATCTCGACCGAGTTCCCGTCACTGACCAAGCGGTTCCTTGATGCGCGCGGGGTGAAGGCCGTGGTGATCCCGTCCTACGGCGCCACCGAGGCCAAGGTGCCCGACATCGTGGACGCGATCGTGGACCTCACCGAGACCGGCTCCTCCCTGCGCAAGAACGGCCTGCGCATTCTCGACACGCTGCTGACCAGCTATACCGAGCTGGTGGCCAGTTCCGCCGCGCACGCCGATGCGGCCAAGCGCGCCGCCATGGAGGACATCGCGCTGCTGCTCCGCGGAGCGATCCAGGCCCGCGGCAACGTGCTGCTCAAGCTGAACGTGCCCGGCGACAAGCTCGCGGCGGTGACCGAGATGCTGCCCGCGCTGTCGTCGCCCACGATCACCACGCTCGCGCGCGGCGACATGAACGCCGTCGAGACCGTGGTGCCGAAGCGGGGCGTCAACACGCTCATCCCGGCGCTGAAGGCAGCCGGCGCCCAGGACATCCTGGAGATCCCGATTTCCAAGATCGTCGAATAGCCGGCTGCCCCTCAGGCCACGGGATCCCTGCGGCCGGGCGTGGCAAGAACCCGGGCGGCGCGCGTAGCGTGTGAGAGAGTCCTGCCGTGTAATGCGCCCCCCACGGCGGCAGCGCGGCCGGTGCGTGACAAGCCGAGGTGATCCAGTGCGTGACGTCCTGAACGACATCATGAAGTGGTGGGAAGCCGGCGAGACGTTCGGGCTGGCGACCGTCGTCCGCACCTTCCGCAGCGCGCCCCGCGAGCCCGGGGCTGCGCTGGCCGTCTCGCCGGACGGCGAGGTCGTGGGCAGCGTGTCCGGCGGCTGCGTCGAGGGCGCCGTCTACGAACTGTGCGGCGAGGTCGTGGAACAGGGCCAGGCCGTGCTCCAGACTTACGGCGTCAGCGACGACGACGCGTTCGCCGTCGGCCTGACCTGCGGCGGCATCCTGGACATCTTCGTCGAGCCGGTCAGCAAGAAGCTGTTTCCCGAGTTGGGCGACCTCGCCGCTGCCGTGCAGCGGGAAGAACCCATGGCGGTCGCCACCGTGATCGCGGGCCCCGGCCAGATCGGGGCGCGCCGGGTCATTTACGCGGACGGCGCGGCTGCGGGGACTCTCGGCGCGGGGGACCGGCTGGATGCCGCCGTCGATGACGATGCCCGCGGCATGCTCGCCCAGGGCCAGACCGGCGTGCGCCGCTACGGCGCGCTGGGCGAACGGCGCGGCGACGAACTGGCCGTCTTCGTGAACTCGTTCGCGCCGCCGCCGCGAATGCTGGTGTTCGGGGCGATCGACTTCGCGGCCGCGGTCGCGCGGATCGGGAAATTCCTCGGCTACCGCGTTACCGTGTGCGACGCTCGTGGTGTCTTCGCGACACCCGCCCGGTTCCGTGAGGCGGACGAAGTGCTCGTGGAGTGGCCGCACCGGTACCTGGAGAGTGCGACCGTCGACGAGCGCACGGTCATCTGCGTGCTCACCCATGATCCCAAGTTCGACGTGCCACTGCTGGAGGTGGCGCTGCGCACCCCGGCGGGCTACATCGGCGCCATGGGCAGCCGCCGGACCCACGAGGACCGGCTCAGCCGGCTCCGCGAGGCCGGGCTGACCGACGCCGAACTGGCCCGGCTCCGGTCGCCAATCGGCCTCGACCTGGGCGCGCGGACCCCGGAGGAGACGGCCGTCTCGATCGCGGCCGAGCTGATCCAGCTCCGCTGGGGTGGTTCCGGCCGCCCGCTCACCACGACCGAGGGCCGCATCCACGGCACGGCTCCCGCCGACTGAGACGGTGCGCGTCCACTCATCTGTACCCTCGACGGCATGAATCTCGACGATCTTCCTCGGGCGGAGTTCGCGTTCCCTGGCCCGCTGCGGGATCAGCTGGTGGCCGCAATCCTGTCCGGCGCGAAGACCTCGACCTCCAGCTTGGTGCTCGCATACGAGCGTGAGAACGAGCCGCTGCCAATGGTCGGCCAACTGTCGGCTGTGGTGGACTCAGGGGATCGGCGAGTCGCGGCGATCGAGACGACTGAGGTGCGGGTAGTCCGGCTCGCTGATGTGGATCTGCAGCACGTCCTCGATGAGGGTGAGGGTAATGAGTCGGTGGCGCAGTGGCGGGCCGGTCACGAAAGGTTCTGGCACAGCGCGGAGGTGCGCGCGGAACTGGGCGACCCCGGTTTCACTGTGAACGATGACACCCTGGTGCTGGCCCAGCGCTTCCGGCTGGTGCACACCGCCGAAGAATCGTCAGTCCTTGCGGCCGCTGATGGCCAGGCTCGTCCCGATGCCGATCATCACCAGGCCGCCGGTAGCCTTTGACCGTGCATCCGCGCGTCGCCGGGATCCTGCTGGCCGCAGGCGAGGGCAGCCGCCTGGGCCGGCCGAAGGCGCTGGTGGAGATCGGCGGCCAGCGGCTCGCCGACCGTGGCGTGGCGATGCTGCGCAGCGGGGGAGCGGATCCCATCGTCGTTGTCACCGGTGCCGCGCCGGTCGAGCCGCCGGGAGCGCTCGCCGTCCACAACCCGGACTGGCGCACGGGCATGGGTTCGTCGCTGGCTGCGGGCCTCGCCGCCCTGCGGTCCCTGCCGCCGCCCGGCTGCGCCGCCGCCGTCATCGCCTTGGCCGACCAGCCCTTGGTCGGCGCGGAGTCAGTCCGCCGTCTCATCGCCGCCTACGTCGGCGACGCAGATGGGGCAGATGAGGCAGATGGGGCCAGCGAGGCTAGCAGGGCTGATGGGACGACGACCATCGCGGTCGCCTGCTACGGCGGTCGGCCTCGTAACCCCGTCCTGATTGCCCGTGAGCACTGGGACGAGGTCCTGGCCATGGCGGAAGGCGACGCCGGAGCCCGCCCGTTCCTCCGGGCCCACCCGGAACTGGTCACGCTCGTCGAATGCGGCGGCACCGGCCGCCCCGACGACATCGACACGCCCGAAGACCTAGCCCGGATCATCGGTCAGGAGGCAGGGCCGGCGGTGAACCAGGCATGATCGTCAGTGAGCCACCGGCTGAACCGCAGACCGGCCGAGCCGAGGTCGTCTGCGAGTTCCCGCTCGCTGATCTGGTAGGCGCCCCACGAATGTGTCCACACCCGGTCCTCGACCCGGTATTCGACCTCGACGAACATGCGCGGCGGCTCCCAGCGGGCCAAGCGGATAATCCGCCGGATGCCGCCTGGGTCGTCTCTCACCCGCGGGGCCTGGACGACTGTCTCGAACCACGACGGTGCCTGCTGCTGGAACACAGCTACGCCGCCGGGGCCGAGATGCCACCGGCAGGTGGCCAGGAACTTGCCCCGCAGCGCAGGGTCGGAGTTGATCATGGTGCTGGCCAGCAGAACCGCACCGAACGTGCGGTCAAGGCGCAGCGCCTCGATCGTCGAGCAGACGGTCGGCAGATCCGGGATGTGGGCGAGCATCGCTGGGGAATCGTCCACGCCGAGCACCGGATGGCCTAGCCCGGCCAGCGGGCGCAGGATGCGGCCAGTGCCGCAGCCCAGTTCCAGGATTGACGCGCCGTCCGGGACGGCGGAGTGCACGATCTCCGCCTCGCCGAACGAAGGCAGCAGCGCGTAGAACTCAACCGCGCACCCGTCATTGGTGATCTCGCCCGGACCGGTACCCACGTTGTCACCCATGAACGAAGAACGGGCCCCGGGGCACGCGGCATTCCGGCGATGTCAGGGAGCACGCAGACCTGCCCGTCCGCTTGACGGACTTAACCTGACTCGGCCGTGCTGGCGCTGCAGGGCAGCCCGGGGACTTGAGCTGCCGGGACGGTGGAAGGCGTCGCGGTCACCGACGCCGACGCCCGCGAGGCGATCAGCAGCCTTGCCGGGGCAGGCCTCGCCTCCGGCCCGTCCGGCGCCGCGGCCTTCGCCGGTGCCCGGGCCGCGCTGACCGGCCCGGGCGTCGGGCGGCGCCGGCACCAGCTGGGTATCACTGGTCAGGCAGTCGCGGTGTGCATCTGCACCGAGGGATCCCAGTAGGCCTGGGCAGCGGCCGTCCTGCCCGTGGCTCAGCCGGCCTGGATGCCCCAGCTGTGGGAGATGCGCTCGCCCGGCTGCAGGACGATGAGGTCGTCGCCGGAAACGAAGGCGTTGGGCGGGCAGGTCATCGGCTCGACCGCCAGGGCCTTCCTGCGGCGGTCCTCGCCGAGCGTGTCGCCGGTGAATACCTGGAGCCACCGGTAGCCCTCGCCGGCCCACAGCGCGACCTGCCCGCTGCCGGAGCGCAGGTGCACCCAGGCCCGGCCGTCGGCCCCGCGTTCCAGGCCGGTCAGCGCATGATCGAGCCTGGTATCACCGATCACCCGCGGGCGGCGGAAGTCGTACGGCGTGCCGTCGATGTCCTGCGCGGGGCCGGACGGGATCCCGCGGTCGTCGGTGGGCAGCCAGCGGGCGGCGGGCAGGGTCAGTTCGCACTCGTCAACCGCGGGCGCGCCGACGGTGAGGTACGGATGCTGGCCGGTGCCGTAGGGGGCGGGCCGCGATCCGCGGTTGGCCGCGGTGACGGTGACCTGAAGTCCGGTGGTGGGCGTGAGTCGGTATTCGGCGTCGATCTCCACGCCGAAGGGGTACCCCGGATAGCCATGCGGGACATGTTTCAGCAGCACGCGGTCCGCCTCGTGCACCACCGCCACCCATGCGGCCCACCGGGTGAGCCCGTGAATCGCGTTGCCGCGGGCCGCCTCGCTCAGGTCGAGATGGTATTCGGCGCCGCCGAAGGTGTAGCGACCGTGGTCGACGCGGTTGGGCCAGGGCACGAGCAGTTGCCCCGCGCCGGCTGGCGGCAGCTCATCCGCCTGGTACCCGGATATGACGGGCTCGCCGCAGTAGCTGAGCTCGCGCAGGCCGGCGCCCAGTTCGGTGATGACGGCGTGGTAATCACCGGCGGAAAGCTCATACTGGCGGCCCGTCAGCGGGATGGTCTGGCCCGCATCGCCCGTGGTGCCGGTGGCACCGGGACGCTCGGGGCTGACGGTGTGAGCTGCCCCAGCTGGATTCGTTCCGGGGGAGTAAGACGTCATGGTTGTCATCCTGGCAGTGGTCGGGTGACGGGCGCGTGTCAGGGCACGGACAAGGCGAGCGCCGCGTGGCAACCGGCCATGAGCCCCCAGGTCAGCTCCGCGCCCGATGCCTGCCCGGCCGCCAGCAGCCGCCGGGCAGCGGGCTCGACGGGCTCCTGTCCTGCGAACCCGCGGAGTACCGCCGATACCTCCTCGGCCGCCTGGCCGCGGGCGGCGCAATGGAGCAGCGTGGCGGCCAGCGGGGTGGTCCGCTGCGCGGCGTAGCAGGTGACGGCCGCGCCCAGCCAGTCGGCGAGCCATACCGGCCGCGTCCCCCCAGCGGTGGCACCGCCCAGCAACCGGAGAGCCAGCAGGAGACCGCTGATCATACTGTCCCCGCTGGGCATCAGCCCGGGACCGAGGCCCACCAGGCTTTCGGCCAGCTCGACCGCTCCCGCCAGATCGCCGGCCGCGCAGCATGCGGCAAGTGATGCGGGGCCATCGTGGCCGTCGAGGCCGGGCCTGTATTCCACTGCCGCGTACACCCTGGCCAGGGTGGCCACGCCATGTTCGAGCCGGGCCCGGGACAGGGGGCCGAACACGGGGCATGGATCCCACCAGCGACGGACCTGGACCTCCATTCCGCAGGCTGTCACACGGCCGTTCCCGGCCCATGCATCGTCGGTGCCGGCAGCCTGCGCTGTGCCGGGCGCGGCGTGTGTGCCGGGATTGGCCGCCGCGGCCACGGTCAGGTCCTTCACGGGCAGCTTGAGCGCGATCGCGTTCGGCAGCCGGATGGCGCCGGGCGCGGAAAGCGCCATAACCCGCGGCTCGGCGGCGAGTTCGCCGAAGTCCAGGTAGATCACGGTGGGCAGGACAGCGACGACACGGCCCCGGCGGGGCTGCCCACGGAGCAGGCCATGCAGCGCCAGGCTCGCCACTCCCGGGATGGTATGGCCCGGCTCGGTCCCCGCGGCAAGCTGCCGAGGGGCCAGCCCGCCCGGGGATTCCCGATCCCCGGGCCGCTGTGGCGGAAACCGGCACGCCGGGTCTGGGGCGGGCAGCCTCCGCGAGGTGGTCGGCGTCCGCAGCCGCTGCCTTGTAATGCGCGCCACGAAGTCACCGTACCGGCCACGCCATGCCGAAGCGTCCGGTAGCGAGTTCACCGGCGTGCCGGTCCTGTGGGAAGGAATAATCCGGCAACATTACCCGGCGAATGGAAGCTACGTTTAAGAAGTTCAATACTTCGAGGAATGGTGCCATCAGTAGCTATGGTGCTACACCTGGGAGCCGACGGGACTGCTTGGGGAGCGGGGGGACCGTCAGCCCCGTCGGCTTATTGAAGCCTAACCGTTCATCCGGCGGTTTGGAACTTGCTCTTAAACCACGTAAGTAATTTGAAATATAGCGCACGGTGATCACTGTTAGTACTGCCGCTATTGCCGTGGCGGCATCGAGGTGGCGCCAAGCCGGATCGAGGTGGCACCAGGCCGGATCGAGGTGGCACCAGGCCGGTCTGTCAGAGGGCCGGCCTGGGGTCCCGGGCCGCGGTGGGCCGGCGGCTGGACCGCCTGCGGCCGGAGATAACCGCTGCGTACCGCCTCCGCGGCCAGGATGCCGAACAGGTAAAAATATGCCGCATCTTCGTCCTCGAAGAAGTGCACCTCGCGCCGTGCATGGTCAGCGGAACTGAATACTTCGTACCCGCCATCGGTGCGTATCAGGCACATGGCACCGTCGATCTCTTGGCCGACCGCATACGCGGATTTCGGTATCGAAGCCAGCTCACACAGATGCGAAAAGAACGACTGCGCCGTCGCGTGCGCCTTGCCTGCTGCCCGCCGCCTGCCGGCGGCACGGTCGGCTGTCGCAGCGCGTTCGTCAGTTACGGCGCTGTCGCGGGCAATGGCTGGCTCACCAGTGGAACCGATGGATGTGATCGCCGCATATTGCGTATCCGGTTGCTGCGGCACGGTATCGGCCTGTTCGGGCACCCCAGGGACCAGGTGCGGCCCGGGGATCGGGTGCGGCCCGGAAGGGGATGCCTGACGGTCTGGCGCCTCCGTCCTGCCGGCGGGCCGCTGCGTCGCGGCCAGGGCATCCACTGGCACCGGCGCGCTCCAGGAAACCGCGTCATCGGGGGCGGGCGAGCCATGCCACACCACTGCCGCGTCAGGAATCCGCTGCTGGCGGGGTACCGGATCCAGCTCGGCCGGGTCCCAGCCGACCGCTGAACGGGGCCCGGGCACGCTGCTCTCCCGTGGATTAGCCGCGTTCACGCTCTGCGGGTTCCATGCGGCCGCGTCCGGCTGGTCAGCTGTGCGTGGTGAGTCCGGCGGGCCGGGTTGGCGCTGCGGGCCGGGCGGATCCCCCCGCCCGCCTCCCCTGCCCCATTCACCTGCGCTGACCGGGTCCCATGCGACCGTATCCTGCGCAGCCCAGCCGGCCGGCTCCCGGCGAGCCGGGGCGGTCGCCTCTTGGGTATCCCACGCCCCCGTGCCGGGCGTTTCCCAGCCGCCCGTGTCGCGCACGTGCCATCCGCCCCATCCACGCAGGGGCTGCGCACCGGACTCGCGCGGATCCATGTCACGCGCCGCCCAGGTGCCTGTGTCGCGTGGATCTTGCGCATCAGCGTCGCGTGCTGCCCAGGTGCCCGTGTCGCGCGGGGCCCGGGGTTCCGCCGTCCACGATGGGCCCGTGTCCATCAGGTCCCGTGCGCCGGTGCCTTGCGCCCATGGGCCGGTATCGCGCAGGTCCGCCTCCGCTGGCTCCGGCATGGCGAGCTCATATCCGGCCCGCTCTTCCCTGAGGTCGTCGACCTCCTGCCGCGGCACCACGACCTCGAAGACGCCCCGCTCCACTTCCCAGAAGCCGAGGCGCCGGGCCATGTGAAGGTCGCGGCCAAGGTAGACGATGTGCAGCCGGTCATGAAGATCATCGAGCACCATGCAGGGCTCGCCGCGGTAGCGCCCAATGGGCCGCGATTCCCACAGGGCATCGATCTCGTCGGCGCTGACCTGCTTGCGCCAGTGGCCCGCCGAGGAGCGGAAACCCAGGTTCTCCGGGGGCGGGCAAGCGGCGAACAGCGTCACCTCGTCATCAGACGGGCCGACACCCGCCTGATACGACGCTCCCTGGTAGCTCGCCATGAGCCGGTACCGCATGCCTCACGCCTCCCTCGTCAGCCGCCGCCACGCCAGTCCGTCATACTGGGCGATGAGGTCCTCGCCCTGTGCCGTGAGCCGGTATATGGACGCGCCCACCGGGACCGGCATGGGGTCGGTGTAGAACTCAGATACGACGCGGATCGAGGAGGAGGCCGCCGCGGCGCGCGCGGACAGCGCTAGCTCCTGCCTTCCGCCGCCGGGCTCACCGGGCCCCGAGGCCGGCACATAGGTGTCCATCTCCCTGGCCTGCCAGCACAGGAAGTAGACCTCCGGCATCTCCGCCGTGAATTCCGAGCCTTCGTAGCCGAGGCGCAGCGCCACGAAGCACTCGGCTGGATCGCGGAAGGCTACCTCACGCGCGCGATAGACAAATCCGGCGATGATGGAGCGCTGGCTGTTCAGGTACGGCCCGACCAGGCGCGGCGGGATTACCTTCCGCATCGGCGTCCCTGGCACGATGTTCATGCGGTCCTGACTCATACAGTCCTGCCGGTGCGGGTCACCATGCCCCCGGTGCGGATGTCCCGCTCGCTGGGCACCTGATGCTCCTCGCCGGGCCGCTGGCGGAACTCACCCGGTCAGGGGTGGTACTCACTGAGCCCGGGGCAGAGAGGGCGCATCGCTTCGCAGGGCCGCGCGGGAGGGGCGCGCAGCGGCCCTGCCAGCGAACCGCGAACCTCAACTCGTGCTCCTCTCTGCGCACCCAGGCGGTAATCTCCGGCGTTCGCGAAGGAAGACGTCAATCTCTTCCCCAGCTGGAGTGCTGTGCCGTTCACGAGAGTCCCATATCCGCAATCCGCTCACAACTGATTCGGCCAATCATGTGGCTCCCGACCTGGTCAGAGGCCAGGTAGTGACATTTTCATTACCTTCCGGAGTCTCTTGGTTACGGCACGCCATTTAATGCTCTAGGCCGCAATAAAAGGTGTCCCGGCCTCCGCTTGTGAACATCGATAGCGTCGATGTTGTGATAGACGCCCGGCGCTGGCATTCCAGGCGGGAGCGGCGCTATAGGAGATCATTACGGTTTGCCAGGCTCTGTCTCTCCCATGGGGGGAGCGGGGGTTCCCCGCGGAGTCCGGTCACGGCGTAGGGTCGGAGGCGTGTCTGGGCTGAACATCGGCGAGCAGCGTTACGCCGGGGATGACGGGGCACCGGATCCCCATGTGGCCGCCGCCCTGTCGGCCTACACGGCGGGCCAGGGAAGCGAACAGGCGGCGCTGGCCGCGCTTTCCCGCGCGAGGCTGCTGGTTCCCCTGGTGGAACGTGAGGCCGGGGCCGATGGGCCCTGTGCGCACGCGGCGCACCCCGGCATGCCTGAGGCGGAGTGCGATCACCACACGGCGAAGGAGATGGCGTTTCCCACGCTCATCGGGCGCGACGGCAGGCACGCCGTCCTCGCCTTCACCTCGCTTGCCGCGCTGGCCGGCTGGCGCGGCGACGCCCGTCCCGTACCGGCCGAGGCCCGGCAGGTGTGGAGCACCGCTGCCGGGGACTCATGCGCTGTCGTGATCGACGTGGCGGGACCGGTGCCGCTCGTCATCGACGGGGCCAGGCTGGCGGCGCTGGCGGCCGGCGACCCGCCGCCGTCCCCGTACGCCGATCCCGATGTGCGCGCGCAGATCATGGCGGCTCTCGCGGATGAGCCCGCGATCGTCGGGGTGGATCTCGCCGAGGGGCCGGCGGGGACCGATCTGGCGGTGCGCTTGAGGTTCCGCGCCGCCGGTGGTGAGCCGGCTGTTCCGGACGCCGTGTACCGTGCCGCCGAAGCGATCGCTGGCCGGCTCGCGGGGCGCCTGCGCCGCGGGATCGAGATCACCGCGGTACCCGCACCTCGATGACGGCGGGCAGACGGGATGAGAACGGGGCAGGCAGGATGAGAGCGGACGGATGACGGCGGACGGGACGGCATCAAGATGATGGGGCTCTGATAGTGCCCGCGTCGCAGTGGGAAACCGCCGGGGCCGCCGGGGCCGCCGGCTTGATGGCCGGCGGTTATGTCACCGTGCTCATCGGGCGGCTGCCTGCCGCGCGGACCATATCCGGCTCGTTGCGCGAGCTGAGGCGGCGCCCGCTCGGCGAGTGCCCGCGCTGCGCTGCCAGGCTGCGGGCCGCCGACATGATCCCGCTGGCCGGCTGGGTACGGACCGGCGGGACATGCCGACGCTGCGGCGAGCCGTTCGGCGCCTGGCACACCGCGGCCGAGCTGATCACCGCGGTCCTGTTCGCGCTGATGGGCCTGCGTTTCGGCCCAAGCCCGGTGCTGCCGGCGTTCTGCTACCTCGCCGCGGTCGCCGTCGCGCTGGCGTTCATCGATGCCGGGCACAAGCGCCTGCCGGACATGCTGACGCTGCCCTCGTACCCGGTGGCGCTCCTCCTGCTGGGAACGGCGGCCCCGGTCACGCCGAACGGGACCGGGGATCTCATCCACGCCATTGCCGGGCTGGCCTGCGCATTGGCGTTCTATCTGGTGCTCGCGCTGATCTACCCTGCAGGCATCGGGTGGGGTGACGTGAAACTCTCGGGACTGCTCGGCCTCTATCTCGGCTGGGTCAGTACGGCGGCGCTGGTCATCGGCCTCGCTGCGGGTTACGTGCTCGCCGGCCTGGCCGGGATTGGTCTCATCGCGGCGGGAAAAGCGACACGGAAATCGCAGATCCCGTTCGGCCCGTTCATGCTCGCGGGCGCGCTCGCGGTGATCGCCGTCGGCGGCCTCGCCGGGTAAGCGCCATGCGGCGGGGGCTGGCGGGCTGGGCGCGGGGGCTGAGTGCCGGCCGGGTCGTTATCACATGGGCTCACGTGGAAGGATCACTACATGCTTCGCTGGCTGACTGCGGGTGAGTCGCACGGGCGCGCGCTTGTGGCGATCTGCGAGGGTGTGCCCGCGGGAGTGCGGGTGAGCACCGGCGACATCGCCGCCGCGCTGGCGCGGCGGCGCGCCGGTTACGGCCGGGGCGCGCGGATGAAGTTCGAGCAGGACGAGGTCGAGATCACCGGCGGGGTACGGCATGGCGTCACGCTCGGCGGCCCGGTCGCGATCAGGATCGCCAACACCGAGTGGCCTAAGTGGGAGACGGTGATGTCTGCCGATCCGGTGGACGCCGCCGTGCTCGCCGATCTCGCGCGGAACGCGCCGCTGACCAGGCCGCGCCCGGGCCACGCGGACCTGGCCGGCATGCAGAAGTACGGCCACGGCGACGCCCGGCCGGTGCTCGAGCGCGCGAGCGCGCGCGAGACCGCGTCCCGGGTGGCGCTGGGCGAGGTCGCGCGCCGGCTGCTGCGCCAGGGGCTCGGCGTGGAAATCCTGAGCCATGTGGTGGCCATCGGCTCGGTCAGCGTGCCCGACGGCGCGGCGCCGGGCCCGGATGAGGCGGCCCGTATCGATGCCGATCTCGTCCGCTGCGCCGACCCGAAGGTGAGCGCCGCGATGGTGGAGGAGATTGACGCCGCGCGGAAGGACGGCGACACGCTCGGCGGCGTGGTCGAAGTCCTGGCCTTTGGCCTGCCGCCGGGCCTGGGCAGCTTCACGCACTGGGACCGGAAGCTCGATGCCCGGCTGGCGGCGGCCCTCATGAGCATCCAGGCGATCAAGGGCGTCGAGATCGGCGACGGGTTCACCACCGCGGGCCGGCGCGGCTCGCGGGCCCACGACGAGATCGAGACCGGGCCGGATGGCGTGCGCCGGCGGACCAACCGCGCAGGCGGCATCGAGGGCGGCATGAGCAACGGCGAGGTGCTCCGCGTGCGCGCCGCGATGAAGCCCATATCCACGGTGCCGCGCGCGCTCGACACGGTCGACACCAGCACCGGCGAGCCGGCCAAGGCGATCAACCAGCGCAGCGACGCCACGGCCGTGCCGGCGGCCGGCGTGGTGGCGGAGGCGATGGCGGCGCTCGTCGTCGCCGATGCCGCGACCGAGAAGTTCGGCGGCGACTCGATCGACGAGTTCCGCCGCAACGCGCAGGCCTACCTGGACACCCTGGTGATCGCATGACGGCGAGCGGGCCCGTCATCGTCCTTACGGGGCCGCCCGCGGCCGGGAAGTCGGTGGTGGGGAAGTTGCTGGCGGGCCAGCTCGGCGCCGCGCTCGTGGACACCGACGCCGAGGTCGAGGCCGTGGCGGGCAAGCCGGTCGGCGACATCTTCGTCGAGGATGGCGAGCCCGCGTTCCGCGAGCTGGAGCGGGCCGCGGCGCGGCGGGCGCTCGCGGCCGATGGCGCGGTGGTCGCCCTGGGCAGCGGCGCCGTGCTCGATCCGGATATCCGGCAGTCGCTTACCGGGCAGCGGGTCGCCTACCTCGCGGCGGGCTTCACCGCGATCGTGCGCCGGCTCGGCCTCGACCGGCCCCACGTGGTCATCCCCGGCAATCCGCGCGGCCGGCTCCGCAGCATGCTGGAGGAGCGGCAGCCGGTCTACGAGCGGCTGGCCGTCATCACCGTGCAGGCCGACGAGCTCGCACCGGAGGAGATCGCCGACGAGATCGCCGGCTGGCTCGCGGCGGAAGGACCGGCCCGGTGAACGCAGGCGTGAAGGAACCGGCCGTCGTGAAGGAAGCGGTGAGCACGCCGTGAGCATCACCAGGATCCCCGTCGGGGGCGAGCGTCCCTACGAGGTCGTGGTCGGCGCCGGCGTGCTGAGCGAGCTGGCCGGCCTGGTGGGGAAGGAAGCGAGCACGGTCGTCGTGATCCACTCGGCCGGCGTGGATCACATCGCCCGCCCCGCCTGCCATGCGCTCGCCGACGCTGGTTACCGCGTATACGCCGAGGAGGTGCCAGATGGCGAGGCAGCCAAGCAGGTTACCGTGGCGGCACGGCTATGGTCCCGGCTTGCGGCGCAGCGCGTCAGCCGCTCGGACTGCATCGTCGGGATCGGCGGGGGAGCGGCGACCGATCTGGCCGGCTTCGTCGCCGCCACCTGGCTGCGCGGGATCCGGGCGGTCCTCATGCCGACGACGCTGCTCGGCATGGTCGACGCCGCGATCGGCGGCAAGACGGCGATTGATATCCCGGAGGGCAAGAACCTCGTCGGGGCATTCCACGCGCCGGCTGGGGTGCTCGCCGACCTCGCCTCGCTCGCCACGGTGCCGCGCGCGGATTACATAAGCGGGCTGGCCGAAGTCATCAAGGCGGGATTCATCTCCGACCCGGTGATACTTGACCTGGTAGAAGACGACCCCGAGGGAGCCACGGTGCCGCATGGCCGCCACGCCCGCGAGCTGATCGAGCGTGCGATCCGGTTCAAGGCGGGCGTGGTGTCGGCGGATTTCCGTGAGGCGGGCCTGCGGGAGACGCTGAACTACGGGCATACGCTCGGCCACGCGATCGAGCGCGTGGAGGAGTACCGCTTCCGGCATGGCGACGCGGTCGCGATCGGCATGGTCTACGTCGCCGAGCTGAGCCGGCTGGCCGGGCGGCTCGACGGCAGGACCGTCGCGCGGCACCGCAGCGTGCTCACCTCCGTCGGGCTGCCCACTGCCTACCGGCCCGGCATGTGGCCGGGGCTGCGGCCGGCGATGGCGGTGGACAAGAAGGCGCGCGGCGCCCGGCTGCGGTTCGTGATCCTCGATGGCCTCGCCCGGCCGGCCATCCTCGAAGACCCGCCCGAGGAGCTGCTGGAGCAGGCCTACCTGGAGGTGTGCCCGTGATCAGGCAGGTGCTCGTGCTCAACGGCCCGAACCTCGGCCGTCTGGGCTCCCGCGAGCCGGACGTGTACGGCACGGTGTCATTCAACGACCTGGCCGAGACGTGCCGCGCGACCGGCCGGAAACTGAACCTGCACGTCGACGTCAGGCAGACCGACGACGAGGCCGAGATGATCGGCTGGCTGCACGAGGCGGCCGATGCCCGGATGCCGGTGGTGCTGAACCCGGCCGCGTTCACCCACTACTCCTACGCGCTGCGGGACGCGATCGCCGTCCGGACCGCGCCGCTCGTGGAGGTGCACCTGTCCAACCCGGCGGCGCGAGAGTCGTTCCGGCACACGTCGGTCGTCGCGGGGGTCGCGAACGGGACCGTGGCGGGATTCGGCGTGATGTCCTACCAGCTGGCGCTCCAGGCGATCGCGGAACTGGCGGCCGCCGAGCCACCGGGAACGGCGGAGTCGCCAGGGCCAGGGTCAACCAGGGCGCGGGGTCCAGTGGATACGCCGGGGGCGCCGGCGTGATCATCCTCGTCGGGTTCATGGGCGCCGGGAAGACCACGGTGGGCCAGCTGCTCGCCGGCGAGCTCGGGCTGCCCTTCATCGACATCGACGCGGTCATCGAGGAGCGGTCGGGCCAGCCCATCCGGCAGATCTTCGCGGAGAAGGGCGAGCCGGCGTTCCGTGCCCTCGAGCATGAGACGGTGGCCGGGCTTCTCGGCGGCCCGGACGCGGTGCTGGCACTCGGCGGCGGTGCGGTGGAGCATCCGGATACGCGCGCACTTCTGCGCTGCGCCGATGTCGTGTATCTGCACGTGGGATATTCCGCCGCACTGCTGCGCGTGGGTCGCGACGATGGCCGCCCGATGCTGCGCCGGCCGGACCTCGAAGCCGTCTACCAGCGGCGGCTGCCTGCCTACGAGGCGGTATCGACGCTGACCGTCGCCACCGATGGCCGCGAGCCCGGGGCGGTCAGTCGTGACATCATCGAGCAACTTGCCAGGATACCTTCGGCCCCGCCGCACCCTTGACGGGCCCATGGGCGCAGATTTAGCCTAAAGGGGCCTCCGCGGCCGTGCGGCCGTCTGTGGGGTGCCGGGATCGGCCAAAAACTCACCGGGAGCGGTTGATACTCGCCTGGGGTCGGGCAAAGACCCAGGGGAGAAGCCGCCGGGGAGGCCGATCCGGCTCCGACGGCTGACCCCCTTAGCTGAGCAGTTGCCGTCAGCGAAGGGACAGGTGCGATGGCCGTTGGTTCCGTCGACATCACCTACCGGGGGATTTTCCAGAAAAATCTCGCCGGCATCATCACGAAGGAACTGGTAAAAGCCGCCCGCCGCGAGGACAAGATCGGCGGTACGGTGCAGCGCTACGGGGACTCGCCGGAGCGCAATGGGATTCCCGCCAAACAGTTCGCGGTGATCGCCGACGACGAAGACGCGCTCCGGGTCGAGATGACCAAGTATGAGCCGGAGAACGTCGTCGTGATCTGTGTCATGGATGACACGCTGACCAAGGGCATAGAGTCCTGGGCCTGGTACGGCGTGCAGCCGGTCAACATCAATCTGGCTCCCGGGGGCACCCTGCTGGTGGTGTCCAAGCGTTCCGCGGAGGAGTTGCTGCGGCTGATCCCGCGCCGGCGCTGCGCCTGGAACCTCGCGATTCTTCCCGGCGTGCCGTCGTTCGGCGGGCTGTGGGTCTACAACGACGACGGGACGGATTACCGCACGATGGGCGCGGTTTCCCGGGTAACAGGCGGGCTGGTCGGGCTGGACAGCCTGGTCGCCCAGGCGGAGTCCGGCAAGGATGGCGCACGGCGCGTGGCCTTCCTGCGGGAAGGCTACGAGGCCGTGCAGATCTACCCGGTCGAGGCGGGCGTCGGAGCCGAGGACACCTACACGCCGATCACCAAGCCCGGCTGGACCGAGATGCGCGAGGGCCTCGCGATCCCGGCCATCGAGGTCGGAAGCA
The DNA here is from genome assembly GCA_035640715.1 of Streptosporangiaceae bacterium. Lineage (GTDB taxonomy): Bacteria > Actinomycetota > Actinomycetes > Streptosporangiales > Streptosporangiaceae > DASQVO01. The sequence goes on along the minus strand of DASQVO010000306.1, from coordinate 3,341 downwards.
ACAACGAACTGTTCCAGAAGTACACCACGCGCACGGCACGGCCGCTGGTCAAGTTCGACGCCTGCGTGAAATGCCAGATCTGCTACGTGGCCTGCCCGGACGAGTGCTTCATCCCGACGGCCGACGGCCACTACGACGTCAACTACGGGCACTGCTGCGGGTGCGGTATCTGTGCCGACGCCTGCCCGGTCGAAGGCTGTATCGAGATGGTCGATGAAGCCGTCTTCGACTCGAACGACACGCTGTACAGCCTCTACACCAGCAATCCGGATGACTACGAGCAACTGCGCGCCGGCAAGCTGGCCGAGGCGGGCGGCCCCATCCCGCACTACGGGATCTACTGATCCGGCCGGCAGAAAAGGAATCCCATGACGACAATTCAGGAAACGGCGCCGGGTGGCCGCGTGGTTCCTACGGATCGCGAGGAGATAATCACCGGCTGTGACGCGGTTGCGCAAGCCTTGCGGCTGCTGGACGTGGACGTGCTGGCCGGCTACCCGATCAGGCCATACGACAGCGTGATGACGGCGGTCAGCAAGATGATCGCCAACGGCGAGATGGATGCCGAGTTCATCGTCGCGGAATCGGAGCACTCCCAGTTCGAGATCGGCAAGCACGCCTCGCTCGTGGGCGCCCGTTCGTTCATCGGCTCCTCGGGTGTCGGGTGGATGTACGGCATGGAGGCGCTGGTCGTGACCGCGTCCCTGCGCCTGCCCGTGGTCGCCCTCGTCGGCAACCGGGCCCTCGACGATCCCGGCGCGTTCGGCGTTGAGCACAACGACGCAATGATGGTCCGCGACACGGGCTGGCTGCTGTACTGGGTGGAGACCGCCCAGGAGGCCCTGGACATGACGCTCATGGCCTACCGGGTGGGCGAGGATAAGCGCGTCATGCTGCCGTGTGCGCTATCGATGGATGGCGCTTTCCTCACTCACTCCCAGCACATCGTCCGGGTACCGGACGCGGAGGCCGTGCGGCAATTCGTCCCGCCGTACGACCTGGGTGACCGGCGCTTCCACCCGGACAATCCGATTTCGGTCGCGCCGCAGTTCAACGAGGACTGGGTCATGGAGGCGCGCCGCCAGTCCGACGCGGCGATGCGCCGGGCGCGGGCCGTCATCACCGAGGCCACCGAGGACTTCGGACGCGTCTTCGGCCGGGGGCCGGCGGACCCGTTCATCGACACCTACCGCATGGAGGACGCCGAGTACGCCCTGCTGGGCATGGGCACCGTCGGCATGGTCGGCAAGGTGGCGGTGGACCGGATGCGCGAGGCGGGCAAGAAGGTCGGCTTCGTCCGGGTCAAGTGGTTCCGGCCCTTCCCCCAGCCTGAGCTGCGGTCGGTGCTGCGCAATGTGAAGGGCGCCGGCATCGTGGACAGGGACTACTCCTTCGGCTCCAGCTCATATGGCGGCGTCCTGTACACCGAGGTCGCGGCGGCGCTCTTCCCCGAAGACCGCAGGCCCGTGATCGTCCCGTTCATCGCCGGCCTGGGCGGGCGCGAGGTTTCCGTGGAGAACATGGCGGAGATGCAGGAGGCGGTTGAGCAGGCGGTGGCCCGTGGCGAGCGGGATGCAACCTGTCAGTGGATCGGCGTGCGGGGGCCGGAATCCGATCCGCGGTACGAAACCAGCAAACTCAACGAGACCGCGGAAGGGAGTGCGCGCTGATGGCCGCACCAGAACTGGCCGTACCCGACCTGGCGATCAACCGCCGGCTCACGGTCCTTCCCATGCAGGAGTTCTATACGTCCGGGCACCGCACGTGCCAGGGATGCGAAAGCGCCCTCGTCATGCGGTACATGGCGAAGGTGGCCGGCCCCCGCACCCTCGTCACCGGCACCACGGGCTGCATGTACGTAGCGAACACCAGCTATAACTCCACGCCCTGGGCGCTGCCCTGGGCGCACACCCAGCTCGGGGCCGCCGGATCCTCAGCCGTCGGCACGGCTGCCGCGCTCAAGGCACTGATGCGCAAGGGCAAGATCGCCGACGAGCGGATCAACGTCATTGCCTTCTGCAGTGACGGCGGCGGCGGTGACATGGGCCTGGCCGCGCTGTCCGCCGCGATGCAGGAAACCCGCTACAACCTGCTGATCCTCCTGTACGACAACGAGTCCTACGCGAACACCGACATCCAGGCGTCAGGGATGACGCCGTGGGGGGCCGTCACGGCGTTCACGCCGTCGGGCTCGGAGAAGCGGATCACCCACCACCGGTGGAAGAAGAACGTGCCGGCGCTGCTCATGGCCGGCCACCCGCAGGGCCGGTACTTCGCCAACACCTCCTCCGGATTCGCGATGGACCTGATGGAGAAGGTCCGCACCGCCCTCGACATCGACGGGCCGACCTTCGTGCAGACGCACGACCCCTGCCCCAAGGGCTGGGACTTCGACCCGCGCAAGTCTCACGAGCTGGCGATACTCGCGGTCCAATGCGGGATCACGGTGCTGTGGGACTGCCTGGACGGTGAGCTGCGCTACCAGGGCATCAGCCGCCAGATGGTCGACGGGCGGCTGCGCCGGAGGCCAGTGGCCGAATATCTGCGCAGGCAGGGCCGGTTCGCGCACTTCGCCGACGAGGACATCGACTACTTCCAGTCCCAGATCGACCAGATGTGGGAGCAGTGGATCCTGCCCGGCGTCGTGCGGATCGGCCAGACGCCTCATCGCACGCTGCCCACGTCGTCGTCGCTGCCCCAGGCCACCGAGCCCGTGCCCGGGCCGGCGGCTGCCGTAGGAGGAGGAAACCGTGGCTGAGCTGCTGCCGGTTGCACCGATCACCGACCTCGATGTGCTCGGCCCGGCCGAGACAATCGACGGTTACCGCGCGCGCGGCGGCTATGAGGCGCTGCGCCAGGCGCTCGGCATGTCCGGTACGGAGATCATCGCTGCGATGCGCGATGCCGGGCTCGCTGGCCGCGGCGGTGCCGGGTTCGCCACCGCCAGGAAGTGGGAGGCGGCGGCCCGGGGAGCGGCACCCAGATACCTGGTCGTCAACGGGGCCGAGGGGGAGCCGGGTTCCTACAAGGACCGTCATCTCATGTCCCGGGCGCCGCACCAGGTCCTCGAGGGCATGCTGATCGCCGCCCGTGCGGTCGAGGCGGCGGAGATCATCGTCTACATCAACAGCGAGTTCGGCGCGGCGCACTGGGCACTGGCCGATGCCATCGCCGCGTTGCGCGCCACGGACCTCGCAGGCGCGCTCGTCCCGGTCGACCTGCGCCTTGAGGACCACGTCTACATCGCCGGCGAGGAGACGGCGATGCTGGCCGCCCTCATGGGCAAGCCCGCGTGGCCGTGGCCGAAGCCGCCCTACCCGAGCGAGCGCGGCTACCGTGAC